>CAYMQV010000061.1:0-22830 GCA_964392395.1 uncultured Gemmatimonadaceae bacterium | reverse complement strand
CTGACGTCCCCAGCCGCCGCCGGTGCCTGCACCGGAGATCCGAGTGCTGCCCGGAGGCGCGGCAGCCACATGTCACGGGTTGCGAAGGCGGCGACGGCCACAAAACCAAGGGTCACGAGACTGACGAGACGGCGAAAACAACCAAACACGTCGATCGGCTCCACGAATCGGATTACTGGCGGCGCCGCGCGGACACGCGACGCCGAAGGTTAGCGCTGAGCGCACCGATCGGCAGCCGAGCGTGTGCCTATGCCGGTTCCGCCGCACGGCGCGCCAGGGCGGCATCGATGCCGGCCAGCAGGTCCTGGGTGACGAAGGGCTTCTGGACGAAGACCGGGAAGCGCTCACCGGCGACGGGTGATGCGAGCGATTCCGAGGTGTAGCCGCTCGCCAGTACGACCGGCACCGTCTTGCCTCGCCGGCGCAACTCCACCAGCACCTCGGTGCCACTGAGATGCGGCATCGTGACATCGAGAATGATCGCGGTGATTTCGGCTTCCCGCTCCGCGAACAGCCGCAGCCCCTCGTCGCCATCGACCGCGCCGATGACACGATAGCCACTGCGTTCGAGCATTCGCCTTGCGACGTCACGGACGAAGGGGTCGTCATCCACCAGCAGAATGGTGCCGGTGCGCCTGCCGGTTGCCGCGGGGCGAACGGGCGAGACTTCGCTCGCGCGTCTTTCGGACGCCGGATACAGGACGCGGACGACGGTCCCGATTCCTGGCTCGCTGCGTACCTGCAGTGCGCCGTGATGGCCTCGGACGATACCGAGCGTGGCCGCGAGTCCCAGTCCCCGACCGGTGAACTTCGTGGTGAAGAACGGATCGAAGATTCGCAACAGCGTGTCAGCCGACATGCCGATGCCTGTATCTGAAACCTCGACGTAGACGAACTCGCCCGGACCCGCATCATCCGCCGCCAGGCACTCGGCCAGGCAGGCGCGGTCGGCGTGCATGGTCCCGGTGCGAAGCGTGATGTCGCCAGGATGCTCCTCGAGGGCCTCCGATGCGTTCGTGAGCAGATTCATGATCACCTGTCGCACCTGCGTGCCATCGCCGGTGATCAATGGCAATTCGGGAGCGAGGTCCAGCGTCAGGGTGGCGCGCTTCGAGATCGCAGAATGCAGCAGCGATGATGTTTCGCGGACCGCCGCCGAGAGATCGATCGGCTGCAGATTGAAGCGACCCTTGCCGGCGTAGGCGAGCAGCTGTGTGGTGAGTTCTGCCGCGCGCCGCGCCGCCAGCTCGATGTCGCCAAGCAGCTCATGCGTATCCGAACCCGGGGTCACGTCAGCCAGCGCGAGGCTCACGTTTCCGAGCACGCCGACCAGCAGGTTGTTGAAATCGTGGGCGAGGCCGCCGGCCAGCACGCCCAGGCTTTCGAGCTTCTGCGCATGCTGCATCTGCACTTCGAGTCGGCGTCGATCTTCTTCGGCCTCCTTCTGCGCGGTGACGTCTTCCACCGTGCCCACAAAGCCCGTGATGCTGTCGCCAGCGCGATGCCCCGCGGTGCGCTCGCTGACCCATCGCAGGTCGCCATCGGCTCGCTGCACCCGGTACTCGATGCTCAGTCCGAGGCCGTCACACACCGCCTGCTGCCACGCGGTATGAACGCGAGCCCGGTCATCCACGTGGACCGCGCGGCGGAACCCGTCTCCGAGGAGCGCCTCGACGGGGGCTCCCCACAGGTCGCACATGCGCGGCGTGACGAAGGTGGACAATCCCGTGGCATCGGCGAGAAAAACCCCGAGTGGTGACGCCATGGTCAGCGTCCGGAACCGGTCCTCGCTGGTTTGCAGCGCGAGCTCGGCCTGCTTGCGTTCGGCAATGTCGGTGTGGGTGCCGACCATACGGACCGGACGATCGTGCTGATCGCGTTCGACGACCGTCCCGCGGGTGAGCACCCAGCGCCAGGTGTTGTCGGCGGTGCGCAAGCGAACTTCGACCGCGTACGTGTCGGCCCGCCCGTCGAAGTGATCGCGCAACAGTTTTTCGCAGACCGGCAGATCCTGCGGATGGAGCAGATCGAGGAAGGTATCGATATGTGGCGGCAACGAGTGTTCGACGAAGCCAAGCATCGAGTACCACCGCGGGGCATAGAAGCAGTAACCAGTTGGCACGTGCCAATCCCAGAGCCCGTCCCATACGGCATTCAGTGCCAGCCGCAGGCGTTCCTCGCGCGCGCGCAACGCCACCTCGTGACCTTTCTGGGCCGTGACGTCACGTTCCAGCGCGACCCATTGCATGTACTCACCGTCAGTGCTCTCAACCGGACTGACGTCGACATCGAGCCAGAGCGGCTCACCGAGCTTGGTGTAGTTGAGCAGTTCCTCGCGCGCGCGTTGACGGTCGCGGACGGCGGCGTCGATGCGGTCTGCGGCGGTGCGATCGGTGTCCGGTCCACGCAGAATTGAAGGGGATCGGCCGAGTACCTCATCGCGCCGGTACCCGGTCGTGAGTTCGAACGCATGATTGACGTAGACGATACGTGCCTTGGCCGGATCGGCTGCGTGGCCGGCGGTGATCAGGACAACGTCGTCGACGTGTTCGAGCGCGTGCTCGAGGAGCGCTGGATCGAGCGCACCAGGCGCACGTGGTGCGAGCCGGTCAGGAAACGGTCGGACACGGAGGAGGATGCCGTCAGCCACGGCGTCGGCTCCGTCGCTGAGCGGCACATGCGTCAGCGACAGGTGCACGGTGATCCGGCCCTTGTCCCGGTGCAGGACCAGTGCGGCCCCCTGCCAGTGCGACGCACCGAGCAGTGCGCCTGAACGCGCCGTGTGCTCACCAGCGGGACTCGGGTCGAGCAGTTCCGCAAGGGAACCACCGATCACCTCGTCGGCGCGCAGCCCAAGTACGGACTCGGCCGATTCTGTAAAGACGAGGATCGAACCGTCGATGGTGGTGACGATGACGGAGTCGCCAAGCGAGCAGAGGGTGGCCACGGTCGTCTGCAGCGACGCGCCAATGGACGGAAGCAGGCGTTTCTGCCCCGACTCGCGGCCGCCCACCGCGCCGCGACGTTCTTGCGCGACCAACACTCGCGGGTCAGTCGCGCCGATGCGCGTTGGCACAATGGTTGGGTCGGGCATGAGCGTTGTGCGGAGGCGAAGCGGGCGACCAGCATGCTGGCGACAGTCGTCCGCGTCGTGCTGCCGCCAAGTTGAGATTCAAGAGCATGGTCTGTGCCCGGAACGGCGGGCACCTCATGAACCACCCCGACTCACTCCCGGCGCTCCCAAGCGGAGGAATTGTGTCAGTGGGCTGATGCGGTGCGCGCCAGCGGCGCGGGGCCGCCGCTCCGCCGAAAGCGTAGCGCTTCCGCCACAGCTGTCGCCGACACTCCGCTGTCGTCAGCCATATCGGCAATCGTGCGTGCGACGCGCAGCGTGCGGTGCCAGGCTCGTGCCGAGAGGCCAAGCTGCTCGCTGGCATCGCGAAGCAGCGTGAGGGCATCGGGGTGAAACTGCCCGGCGGCAGTAAGGCGTCGGTTGCTCACTGCCGCGTTGAGCGCGCCGAACCGGCGCAATTGCTGCGCTCTGGCCCGAATGACCAGCGCGCGGATGGCGGGTGATTCCGGCTGGCGCGGCGTGGTATCGAGCTCCGCGACCGGCACGGCACCAACTGGAACATGCAGATCGATGCGGTCCGCCAGCGGGCCGGAGAGCCGGCGGCGATAGCGGCCGAGCGCGCGCTCGTCACACTGGCACGCGATGGTGGCATGGCCGGCGAAACCGCAAGGACATGGATTCATCGCGACGACCAGCAGTACGTCCGACGGGAATCGGATGCTGCCCGCGACGCGCGCGATGGTGACGAACCGGTCCTCGAGCGGCTGTCTTAGCGCTTCGAGGGCCGACGGATGGAGTTCGGGCAGTTCGTCGAGGAAGAGAACGCCGCCGTGCGCCAGACTGACTTCGCCTGGCCGCGGGCCTGGTCCTCCGCCGATCAGGCCCGCGGTACTGACGGTGTGATGTGGCGCGCGGAACGGCGCGATCCGACCGTGCAGCTGACGGTCGCTGAGCGTCCCGGCCACGGAATGCACGGCAACCACCTCGAGCAACTGTGCATCGGTGAGCGGTGGCATGATGCCCGGCAGGCGCCGCGCGAGCATGGTTTTGCCCGTGCCTGGCGGTCCCGTCATGGCCACGTTGTGCCCGCCGCTGACGGCGATCAGCAAGGCCCGCTTCGCCGCGGGCTGACCGACGACGTCGCAGAAATCCGGCGTCTCGCAGTCGAGCGGTGCGGTGACCGGCACCGGTGTCGCGGGTGCGAGAGGGCCACGATGCAATCGTTCGATCAGGTCGCGCAGGGATGTTGCGGTCGCAATCCGCACGCCAGCGACCAGCGACGCTTCGGTGACGTTGGCCGGTGGCACCAGCAGGGTCGCGGCTTCGGTCGCGCCGCTGAGCATACGCGCCACGGAGAGCGTGCCTCGGACCGCGCGCAGTGAGCCATCGAGTCCCAGTTCACCGACGGCGACCAGTCGCGAGACGGATGCTGGCGACAGCTGCCCTGTGGCGACAAGAAAACCGAGCGCGATCGGCAGGTCGTAGCCATTGCCGATTTTTCGCACGTCAGCCGGCGCCAGTGCCGCCAGCACACGCAGCGATGGAATCCGGAACCCACATTCACGGAGGGCCGCAACGACCCGTTCCTTCGACTCCCGGACGACGCTGTCGGCGAGGCCGACGATCGTCCAGAGCGGGAGGCCCTGCGACACGTTGACCTCGACCGTGATCGGGGTGGCATCGATGCCCAGAACGGCGGCGGAGCGGAGAGAGGCGAGCACGGAGCCAAGGTCCGCCGCGCAGGCTCGGATCGAAACGCAATTCAACGCCGTCGTGATCGATTCGATGCGTTCAATCCTTCATCATCAGATGAAAGCGGTCCGTCAATCCGTACTCCTTGTCGTAGATCACCAACAGCTCGAAGAACCAGGTGATGGCCAGCGGGCCGAGCAGGACGCCAATCAGCCCGATGTACTCGATGCCCGCAAACGCGCCCAGCAGCGTCGTCAGCGGATGCAGGTTGCAGACGCGGTTTGCAACGATCGGTCGCATGATGTTGTCGATGTTCGACACCACGACGCCACCGAACACCGCCAGCCCTACCGCCTGACCGACATTGCCCGTCGCGAACAGCACGATCGACGCCGGCACCCAGACCAGCGCCGAGCCCACCAGTGGCAGCACAGACGCAAATGCGGTGACGGTGCCCCAGACAATCGGGTTCGGCAACTGAAGCACGGCAAATGCCCCACCAACCAGGACACCCTGCGCAACAGCCACCACCACCACGCCGAGTGCGGTCGCCATCGTCACGTCGTAGAACTTGTGCCGCAGATCCTCGCTGTCCTCATCGGTGAACGGCAGGTACCGCTTGACCCTCGGCCACACATCATCTGCCGCCAGCAACAGGTAGTAGAGACCGAGCAGCGCGATCACGAGATTCAGGGTGCCGCGCGCCGCACCGCCCACGGCGCCGAGAATCCGCTGCGATACCCAACTGCCGATGCTGCCACTCGCACGGGCGAGTTGTTCCCCGACGTTGATCGGGCCGATCCGCAGCCCTTGCACACTCTGCACCAGTGGGCCCGCGTCCAGCCCGCGAATGGCGCTCGGGATCTCATCGATGAGAATCGTCACCAGTGCACTGCCGGGAATCAGTATCAGCAGCAGGACGACCAGCAGCATAGCCGTCGCCGCCAGTGACCGCGGCACTCGACGTACCACCAGCCACCGGAAGGCCGACACCGTCAGCACATAGAAGACGGCTGCACCCAGAATGCCCGGTGCGAACGGCAACATGGCCCAGAGGATGCCTATGCCGAGCACGATCAGAATTGCCGCCGCCCGGAACTTGCCGGTTGGCACCGGGCCGACGGGTGTCGCACTGGCTGTCACGAGGGGACTGGCGGGCACGGCGGGCGATGTATCAGGATTCATTGCCAATCGGTGAAGCGAAGGCCTTCGGCTGGGCTCGGAAGCCGCATGCGCCGATCAGTTCAGGAGAACGGAAGTGTACGCAAGTGCCACACTCGACCGCGACCCGACGCGTTGCGGACCCATGATCACGAGCGGAGCGCTCGACGCGTGACCCTGACCAGCATCAATCCACACGGTGGCGCCGTCATCGCCACGTATCAGCAGCACCCGGCAGACGACGTCGATCGCCGGCTGACCGAAGCGCACAACGCTCAGCGGCAGTGGCGGCATCTGCCGGTCGCCGACCGCGCAGCGCATCTGCGGACCATTGCAGCGGCGATCCGACGGCACGCCGACGTGCTCGCGACCATGGCAACCAGCGAAATGGGCAAGCCGATCACTGCGTCACGCGCCGAGGTCGAGAAGTGCGCCGCCTGCTGTGAGTGGTACGCCTCACAGTCCACCCTGCTCGCGGTGCACACCGGGCCCGCGCCAGGCGACCAGATCCAGCTCGAACCACTCGGCGTCGTCCTGGCCATCATGCCCTGGAACTTCCCATACTGGCAGGTGGTGCGCGTCCTCGCGCCCGCGTTGCTGCTCGGCAACACCGTGGTGCTCAAGCATGCGGGCAACGTGACCGGATGTGCGCTCGCACTCGAGCTCGCGGTTCGCGATGCGGCCGCCGATG
Source organism: uncultured Gemmatimonadaceae bacterium (assembly GCA_964392395.1). GTDB lineage: Bacteria > Gemmatimonadota > Gemmatimonadetes > Gemmatimonadales > Gemmatimonadaceae > JACMLX01. The sequence continues at coordinate 16,213 of CAYMQV010000061.1, read as the reverse complement.
CGGGGGCCGGTGCGGCGCGGCGGTCGGTGCTGCTGTCGGTGCTGCTCATCCCGGTCGAGCGAGTGAGCACGATCATCGCCGATCCGCGAATTGCGGCGGTCACCGTCACCGGCAGCGAGCGGGCGGGCTCGGCCGTCGCGGCGGCCGCGGGTGCCGCGCTCAAACCGGTCGTGCTGGAGCTTGGTGGCAGCGATCCCTTCCTCGTGTGGCATGATGTGGATATCACTGCGGTGGCGCGCGCCGCCGCGCACGCCCGCTGCGTGAACAGCGGCCAATCCTGCATCGCCGCCAAGCGTTTTCTGGTGCACGACGCCGTGTACGACCGGTTCCTGGCGGCCTTCATCGCCGCGATGCGTGCACTGAAAGTGAGCGATCCACGTGCGCTCGACACCGACGTCGGGCCATTGATCCACGTCGCAGCCCGTGACGCCCTCCATGTGCAGGTGCAGGCAACGCTCGATGCGGGGGCGACGGCGCGGCTGGGGTGCGTGAATCCGGGGAGCCCCACCTCGTGGTATCCCCCATCCATCGTGACCGACATCCCCGACGGTTCACCGATGGCAATCGACGAACTCTTTGGCCCCGTTGCCGGCGTCTGGCGCATCCACGATCTGGATGACGCGATCGCGCGCGCGAACAGCACCAGATTCGGCCTCGGCGCCAGTGTCTGGACTCACGACCGCAGCGTGGCGGAGCGCTGCGCCGCGGAATTTCACGCCGGCAGCGTCATGATCAATCAACCGGTCATTTCGGATCCTGCCCTGCCCTTCGGCGGTACCAGGGCGAGCGGCCATGGGCGCGAACTCGGACTCGCCGGGCTGACTGCATTTGCCAACATCAAGACCGTGCGCGGCCTGTTTTCCTGACGCGCCAACGTGGCGTCAGTTGCCGCCCAGCCAGCGCCACCACCACTGGCCACGCTCGGCGTCGTCCTGCAGCTCATCCAGCGCTGCATGCCACGCCGTGCGCATTTCACCCGCATCGCCAAACCGCGTCTCCGCCTGTGGCGCCAGCGCGCGGGCAATGAACGGAACCAGCGAGGCCGGGATGCCGTCCACGTCCATGTCGCCGCGCAGCTGTTTCGCGACGATCACGCGAGCGTCGCCGCTGCCGAACGGCGGCCGTCCGGTGAGCGCAAAGGAGATGATCGCGCCGAGCGCGAAGAGATCGACGCTGGGGCCCTGCGGCTCACCCATGATCTGCTCGGGCGCCGCGAACTCAGGGGTCCCCGTTCCGCCGTGCCGCTCCGAACTTCCGGGACCGTGCGCGATGCCGAAATCCGTCAATCGCCACCGCTGGTTGCGATCGATCAGCACGTTTTCGGGCTTGAGGTCGCGATGCACGATGCCGACCGCGTGCGCAGCCTCGAGTGCGTCGAGAATCCCGTCGACCTGCGTTGCGATGTCCACCGCCGGCTGCGCACCACCGCGCGTGATGAGGCTCGCGACGGAGCCCCCTTCCGCCAGTTCCATCGTGTACCACGAGATGCCATCGCGCGTCTCCCAGTCATAGATCGGAACGATTGCCGGGTGGGCCAACTGCGCGGCCAGCTTTGCCTCGCGACGAAATTGCGCCACCGCCACGTCGTCATCGGCGACGCTCGGGTGCAACACCTTCATCGCCACTTCCCGCTGCAGCGACAGGTCGCGCACGCGCCATACGCTGCCGAACGTGCCGGCACCAAGCCGCGCCAGCACTTCGTAATCGTCGCCGGTCGCCCAGCGCAGGCGGACCTCTTCCTGATCTGCCGCACGACGGGCCGTCGGTGCCACGCGCTCGATCCCGATGACACTGGTGCGCACACTGGCCACACGCTCCATCGCACGCAGCATGGTCGCCACCGTTTCATGCCGGTCGCCGGGGTCACGCGAGAGTGCCCGGTCGAGGATCGCCGCGACCTTGGCCGGACAGTCGGGGCGCACCAGCGCCAACGGTGGCGGCGCTTCGTCGGCCGGCGGTCGCTCGCCGGTCATCATCGAAAACGCCATCGCCGCCAGCTGCCACTGATCGCTCAGCATGCTTGGCTGCCAGCCGTTCACCCATTCGGGCGCATACGGCACGAACGTTTCCGGTGGGGCAGCTCCTGCGGGGCGCTGCGCGTCTGGCAACGCCCACTCCCACCCGAGCTGCCAGAGTCGCCCGGTCGGTGTGATCCAGCAGCTGCCGCTGCCAATCGCTCCATGCGGAAGGCTCTGATCGTGCAGGTAGACGAGCAACGTCCCGACCGTGCGCAGCAGATTCAGCATGCCGGGCGCATCATCCGGGCCGATGCGCCGGGTGCGTGTTTCGATGCTTTCGCCGGCAATCCACCGCCGGAGATACCCCGGACCACGCGCCACGTCAGCGGAGTCGGCCCAGTAGTGGTACGTGGTTGGAATTGCCGGATGACTCTGATGCGCCAGCTGGCGAGCTTCGGCCGCCAGCCAGACGCGATGCGACGGATCAGGCACCGTGACCAGCGACAGCGAGCGACCCAACGCATCGATGATTTCCTGATAGTGACGCACGGCGCTGTGCACGCCACCACGCCCCCATCGCCAGCCTGGCGGCAGCACCCATGGCTGCAGATGCTCAGGCAGCGTAGGCAATACGACGCGCGGCACTCCGCCAGCAGGGGTCAACATCGAGGGCCGTTCAGAACCGGTCATGATGACAAAGTAGTGACATAGCCAACACTCGGAGCCTGACGAAGCACCATCGCGACGGCGGTGCCGTCCGGGCCGCTCCGTTCGATCGTCAACGAACCGCCCCAACCATCGACGAGCCGACGGCTGATCGCGAGACCGAGCCCGCTGCCGCTCGTGCGTGTGGAAAAATGCGGTTCGAACACCTTGAAGAGCACATCGGCGGCGATGCCGGTTCCATTGTCGCGTACCTCGATGCGGACCACCTCCGGCGCACGTCGGATCTCGACCCGCACGAGCGTCGCGCCGGCCTGTCGTGCGTTCTCAAGCAGATTGAGCAGCACATCGCGCAGTTCCGGAGCGCGCGCCATCGCCGGTGCAGTTCCAGCACCGGGAACACTCAGCTCCCATTGCACCGCCCCCTCGGCCATGCGCTCCAGCGTCAGGACTTCTTCGACCACGGCGACGACGTCGGTCGGCTCCGCAATCGGGGCACTCTCCGGCGACGTGCCATAGCGACTGAAGGCGCGCGCGATTTCATCCAGTCGATCGATCTGCGTCAGAATCGTCCCCACGTTACGCTCGAGAATCGCGTCGAAGTCCGGCCGGCCATCATCCCGGGCCCGTCGCAGATGCTGGACGCCGAGCCGGATGGGTGTGAGCGGATTCTTGATCTCGTGGGCGACCTGTCGCGCCATCTCGCCCCAGGCCAGTACGCGCTGCGCGTGCGCCAGCTGGGTGACGTCATCCAGTGTCACGACGACACCACCGAGATCGAGACGCGTGAAGCGTCCCTGCACCGTCGCTTCACGCCACGTTTCCTCGAAAGCCGCGTCGCGTTTGGTCGACGCCGCAAACGCGGCGGTGCGCTCCGCGAGCGACGGTGAGACGATCTGCAGCAGCGTGCCGGCCGGTACCGTCCCGCCGAGCAGTGCCTCTGCTCGCGGGTTGGCCAGCACCACACGTGTCTCGGCGTCGACGGCAATCACCCCTGAGGCCACCGTGCGCAGGACCGCGTCCGTTCGCCGACGCGCCGCATCGAGCGCGCGCTCGCTGGCGCGCAGGTCATCCGCCATCCTGCGGAACGCATCGAACACGGGGACGAATTCGCTCGGCGGTGCCTGATCCAGTCGGGGCGCGCGTTCACCGGCGGCGACGGCCACGGCCGCATCGCGCAGTGCACCGATCGGGCGGGCGAATTGACGGGCCGCGAGGCCGGAGAGCCAGAGAGCGGCCATCACCCCACTCAGCGCGCCGAACAGCAGCAGCACCACGAGGTCTTCGCGCCGCCGGTCGAACATTTCCTCCTCCAGCACGGCCGGCGCAGCGACCACGATGCGTTCACCGCGCGCACCGCGGGTGCTGAGATAGCTGAGCAGGACGTTGGTTCCCGCCACGGGCACGGTACTGGTGGCCGTCAGTGAGCCGCCGGGCGCCAGCGTCTGTGCCACCGCCGGCGGAAGAAAGAGTCCGACCGGTGCCAGCGCGCCGAACAACTCGTCGCTCACATCCACCAGTCGTCCGACCGAGTACCCGAGCAGCGGCACGCCGATGCGTCGGCTGGCCTGTTCGAGTTCCGGCCGTTCGCCCGAGCGATCCACCGCACGCAGGAACTCGCGCACCAGCAGCTCGCGCTTTTCGGCATCATCGATGCGCAACCGCTGAAAGCTCCAGACGGTGAGCACGCTGAGCGGCACCACGAAAAACAACAGCAGAACGATGGTCAGTCGGAGCCGGTAGCTGCCACGCAGTGATCGGCGGCGCAGCCGCCACCAGCGCCAGGCACCGGCGCGTGTCAATCCCGCTGCGGCTGAGAGTGCGAACAGCAACGCCAGATCAGCCGCCACCAGCAATGTGCCACGCTGAATCAGCGACCACCCCGCCGGCACCTCGATGCGCGCGTGCGCCTGCAGCGGGCCGAGGACGGTCGGAACGACGCGAGATCCATCGAGCGCCCCTCGCACGCGCGTCCACCGCATCCCGTCATTCGCTTTTCTATCGGCCTGCACTTCACCCAGCTCGAAGCGATACGGTGGCGCGCCGGAGGTTGGAGACGCGTAGCCAAGCAACGCCGCCACGGCCGGCGTCGCGAGCGCGCGGGCGCGCGGTTCAACGATGACGGTGGTCACCGTGCTGTCGCTGAACGGAACGGCGAGCACCTGATACACGCCTGGATAGCCGATGACATCACTCATCGCCGGCCGACCCGAGCGCACCGCACGTTCGAAGACGGCGCGCACATCGAGTTCCTCCGTCTGCCCGAAGACATCGAGCGACGCGATCGGCGTGCCATCCAGCTTCCACGTCGCGGCCGTGAGCGGATACCGCGCCACCAGATCGCTGGCCGAAACGCGGTCGAGCAGATCGGCGCGTGATCGCGGCGACGGTTGCTCCACCAGCTGGGTCGCGAATCGGTCGAGCAGCTGTGCCGCCTCCGGGTCAGGTGCGGTCAGGCGCGCCGTCTCGAACGCGGCCAGTTCCACCGTCCGCCGCATGACACCGCCCCACGTCAGCACGGTCGCCCCCAGCGCGGCCACCACACCAACCTGCAGCAGCACCGCGCGCGTTGGTCTCGACAACGCCGTACACACGATGACGCCGATCCAGAGCAGCGTGTAGCCGTTGTTCCAGGCGCCGTCGGGCTGCCACAGTCGCGGCGCGAGTGCCGCGGCGATCACGGCCAGCGATGGTCCAACCATGGGATCGACGCCGCGATCGCCACGCAACCACGCACGACCGGCCGCCGCCCCACCGAGCAACACCACCGCTCCAAAGAGGAAAATGCCGATCTGCCACGACAGCCAGAGCGCGATCGGCGTTCCGGTCGCGGGCAGTTTGATGCCACTCCCGAGTGCGCGAAGGAGAAATGGTCCGATCGGCACCAGCACCAGGAGCACCAGCCCAGGCACGAGGCGTGACTTGTACGCCGGGCGCGCACGACGCAACGCCAGCCCCGCCAACGTCAGCAAGGCCCCCGACAACACCAGCGCCGCCAATCCGGCGAGCGTGACACTGCCGACACGCACGAAGTACACGCTCGGATCGAAGACCCAGGACACATTGCTCAGCGCGCCGAGTGGCACGAGGCCAACCACCAGCGCGCCGGCGGCCAGCGCCCCGAGTTGCTCGGACAGCGAGGGGCGACGCCGCCAGGCGGCGACGATCAGCGCCAGCGCCCAGGCGGCGAGCACGCTGCCGCCCAGACCGCGTGCGGTCTCCAGCTGGCGCGTGACCGCGTTGCCGCGCGTCGGTGCCGTCGCGCGATACCGGAGCAGCGCTTCACCATCGACAAGCCACGGCCGAAAGCCGCTTTCGTCGGCGGGGCCTGGAGGCGCGAACTCGATCGCACCCACCGACGCGCGGCGCGCGAGGTCAGCGCCGAGGCCATCGACGAGGTGGCGAGCCGGCGGATCGGCATCCAATACCATCGTCGCGACCGCCACCGCATTGCCTCGGCGCTCCGCCGCGTAGAGGACGAGGTAGAAACGAAGCCGTTCGACACCAATCTCGCCGCGAAGTACCTCCGGCACGGCGCGCGGCTCACCGGCCCAGCCAACCGGAAGTCCATTCCGATAGAGGACGACGCTGGTGCGGACGTCGAGCCCATCGAGCGTCGCGAGATACCGGAATCCCGCCGTCGGCGGCTCCGGTGCGTCCAGCGCCCGCATCGCCAGCTGACGAACCCGTGATGCGGCGATCGGCAGTGCACGCGCCGCACTCGCGTCGCCGCGGCGAATCGCGGCGTCGGCCCACGCATCGAAGCGTGTCGCAATCCGAGTCAGCTCGAACTGCTGCCAGGCAGCGGTGGCCACGAAGAGCATACCAAGCGCGATCACGAGTCGCGGTGACCGGCGTCGCTGGGCCCAGTGCCCGAGTACCGCCGTCGCCATCGCCGCCGCCGCGACCGCCAGCAACCACCCCAGCGACGGAGCACGAAGCCAGAGAGCGGCACAGACGACACCCGCCGCCGCGGGGAACAGCCAGCGGCGGCGCGGTGTCAGGAGCGGTTCCGGCGAGGAGGTCGGCGACAGAAGATGGGGAGCAGAAGCGGTGAATCTGCGGCGACATGTCGCGCGCAACGGCTGAGACAGGTCAGTTTACAGGGTGACGCGTTTCCCCCATACACCATTCTGGACAGGCTTGGCTCTCTGCGTCAGCAGCGTTCTCGTCCGTGTGCGCCCGGCCGTGGCCCAGGCTGCCTCCACCGGCACGCTGCTCGATGCCCTCTCGCTCACGGTGCAGCTGGACTCGACCAGCGTCGCGCGCGGGTCGATGCGGTTTCGACAGTACCGGACCGGGAATGATGTCGAACTGGTAGCGAGCGGCATTGTCGTCCGACGCGGGTTGCGGGTCTCGGCCGAACTCCGGACGGACTCCCTCTACGGCCTGCGGCGATACTCGGCCGAGTCCCGCGACAGTTCCGGTCGCTTAGTGGACCGGATCGTCGTGACCAGCGCTGGCGGTCGAGTCACGCTGGAGCGCGTCAGTCCGCGCCGGCGCACGGTGCGCGAGTACCTCGCGCAACGGGAGCTGGTCATTATCGACTCGGCCGCGATCGTGCCGTTCGTGGCCCTGGCCGGGCGGGTGCACCGGGATGCCGGGCTGGCCGTTCTCGATGTTCGCCGCGGCACCTTGACGCCGGCGACGGCGGTCCTTGGCGAGCCGGTGGAACTCGCCGTTGCCGAAGTGATCGTGACGGCCACCCCTGTCACGGTGTCGGGATTGCCAGATGCCATTCGATGGTGGCGTGACGCGAAAGGGCACTTGCTGCGCGTAATCTGGGGCGATCGAAGCCGCGTCATGCGGGACGATCCGCCCACCTGACGCTCGGCGCGTCCCAACTGAGGCCGTACTGAAACCGTACATCGGGAAGCCGCGTACACCGAAGAAGTCTGAGTTACCCCTAGCCTGCCAATGCCGATGAACGCACTCTCCCGTGGCCTCGCCGCCGCGTTGCTGTTCCTTCCCGCCATCGCTCGAGCACAGACCACGCAGGCGCCGACGACGCTCAGTGTCGAGCAGGCCGTCGAACTGGCGCAGGCCAACAATCCGCAGCTCAGGCAATCGCTGAACGCGCGGCGCAGCGCCGCCGCCGCCACCCGGAGCGCGTATGGGCAGTGGCTGCCCAATGTGAGCTCGTCGGCCGGCTTCTCGTGGCGCGAAGGACGGCAGCAGGTCTTCAACGGCGTCGGGTTTGGCGCCAATGCCAACACGATTGGCTCGAGCGCAAACCTGAATGCGACTCTGAACTACGGACTCGATGTGCTGTTGCAGCCGCGTGCGAACAAGCTCGCGGAGCGCGCCACCGACGCTGAAGTCGATGCGGCCTCACAGCAGCTGCGCACCACCGTCACGCAGCAATATCTCATCTCGCTGCAGGCACAGGCGCGCTCAGTGCTGCAGGACACGCTGCTCGAAAGCAGCCGCCTCACGCTCGACCTGGCCAAGGCGCGGCTGGCCGCCGGCAGCGCGACGACGCTCGATGTGCAGCGCGCCGAAGTGGCGCTCGGCCAGCAGCGCGTCCAGGTCGTGCAGGCCCGCAATACGCTGGCAATCGAGTCGCTGCGTCTCTTCGAAAACCTCGGCGTCACGCCGCCGGCGACCGATGTCGCACTGACGACGACGTTCGCCGTGTCACCGATCGGCACCACGCTGCCCGACCTGATCGAGCTGGCCAGGAAGGGCAATCCGAACGTGGTCGCACGCCGCGAGCGGGAAGATGTCGCCGCCGTGAACCAGCGGATTGCGAAGGCGGCTTACCTGCCCCAGTTCTCGCTGTCGGCGGGCTACAGCGGGTTCACCAACTCGTTCACCGACAACAGCTTCCCGGTGACGCAAGCGCTCGCCGGCAAGCAGGGCGGCTGTTTCTCGCGCGGGTCCGTGCTCACGATCGTCGGACAGCCGTTTGATCCGGCGACCTGCAACGCCATCGCACTGACTCCGGCGGAAATCGAGCGGGCGAAGTCAAGCAACAACGCGTTTCCGTTCAGCCTGACGCGCAACCCGTACAACGTCAGCGCTCAGTTCTCGCTGCCGCTGTTCAACGGCTGGCAGCGTGAGCAGCGGGTCGCGGAAGCGGCCGTGGCGCGCGACAACGCGCGGCAGCAGGTGCGGCAGCAGGAACTGGCCGCGCAGCAGTCGGTCCGCGTGGCATACCTGAACCTCGATGCCGCACGGCAGACCGTCGCAATCCAGGACGAGAATGGCAAGCTGGCCCGCGAAGCACTCCTCCTCGCGGAAACCCGTTATCGTGTAGGGCAGGCGACCTTTCTCGATGTCGCCAACGCGCGCGCAGATTTCTCGCGCGCCGAGAATGACCGCATTACCGCTGTGTACGATTTCCACCGGGCTTTTGCCGCGCTCGAGCAAGCTGTCGGCCGTCGCCTGCGCTGACCCACCCAAGAGAATCACATGACGAAAGGCGTTAAGATCCTGATCGCAGTGGCGGTCGTTGCAGGGCTGGGCGGCGCGGCATACTTCGCGAAACAGAAGGGCAACAACAAGGCCGCAACCGTCAAGGTCGAAGCGGTCGAAGCGCGCGACCTCGTGGCCAGTGTGACGGCCAGTGGGCAGGTGCGCCCACGCACGAAAGTCGACGTCAGCGCAGACATCACCGGAAAGATCATTCGGCTCTCCGTCAAGGAAGGCGATCAGGTGACGCAGGGCCAATTCCTGCTGCAGATCGATCCCCAGCAGTTCGAGGCTGCGCTGCAGCGCTCGCAGGCCGCGCTCGCCTCAGCCAAGGCGCAGCTGGCACAGGCCAGCGCCAATTTCATCCAGGCCAAGCGAAACTACGATCGCTCGGCGGAGATCAAGAAGTCGACGCCGACGTTGCTCAGTGACGAGCAGTTGGAGCAGCTCCGCACCCAGGTCGAAGTCAATCAGGCGCTGTCCGATGCCGCCAAGTTCAGTGTCGAGCAGTCCGAGGCCGCGGTGCGCGACGCCCGCTTCTCGCTCAGCCGCACCACCATCACCGCCCCGATGTCGGGCCGGATCACCCGTCTCAACGTCGAGAATGGCGAAACGGCCATCCAGGGCACACTGAACAAGGATGCCGCCACGCTGCTGACGATCTCTGATCTCTCAGTGCTCGAGACGAAGATCAAGGTCGACGAAACCGACGTGTCACGCATCAAGCTCGGTGACAGCGCCGTGGTGCAGATCGACGCGTTCCCCGATACGACGTTCATCGGCCGCGTGGTCCGGATCGCCAATAGCTCCGTCAAGGCAGCGGGCGCGACGCAGGCGGCCGATCAGGCCGTCGACTACGAAGTGGTGGTGCAGCTGGTCAACGCGCCCAGCGCGACGCTCCCTGACTTCTCGGCCACCGCCAAGGTGATCACCGATATCCGGCAGCGTGTGCTGTCGATTCCGATCATCGCACTCACGGTCCGTGAAGACTCGGCACTGATGAGCGGCGACACCGCGCAGACGGCCGGCGGCCGGAAGCCGGCGTCGAAGCAGGTCGGCAAGCGCGACGTCGAAGGGGTGTTCGTGGTCAACGCCGGGAACACGGTCAGCTTTCGTGCCATCAAGGTCGGGATTGCCGGGGATCGGTACTTCGAAGTCCTCGGCGGGCTGAAGGCCGGCGATCGGATCGTGTCGGGCACCTATCAGGCGATCCGCGAGTTGCGTGATGGAGCAACGGTGAAGGAAGAGCTTGCCGCCGATTCCGCCAAGGCCAGAAAGGAGAAGAAGGCGTGAGTTCACCATCAGCGCCGGATTCGCTGACCGAAACCGCTGAACGGCGCGTTGTCTCGTCGGCGCAAGGCGATGCACCCGACAAGGACTGGGTCATCGTCACGCGTGGCATCACCCGTCAGTACGAAATGGGCGGAGAGATCGTGCGCGCGCTCCGCGGCGTCGACCTTGCCGTGCGCCGCAATGAGTACGTCGCCATCATGGGACCCTCCGGCTCCGGCAAGTCGACGCTGATGAACCTGATCGGATGTCTGGACACGCCGACCAGTGGCGAGTACTGGCTCAACGGGCTGCAGGTCTCCACGATGAGCGATGACGCGCTGGCGCAGGTGCGCAACAAGGAAATCGGCTTCGTGTTCCAGACGTTCAACCTGCTGCCACGCGCCACGGCACTGCAGAATGTCGAGCTGCCACTGGTGTACGCCGGCATTGCGAGCGGCGAACGGAAGAAGCGCGCCGCCAGCGCCCTCGAGCGCGTGCAACTTGCAGAGCGGATGTCGCACAAGCCCAACGAGCTCTCAGGTGGTCAGCGCCAGCGTGTCGCCATTGCTCGTGCGCTGGTGAATGAGCCGTCGATTCTGCTGGCCGACGAGCCGACCGGCAACCTCGACTCGCAGACATCGGAAGAGATCATGCGGGTCTTTGAAGGGCTCGCCTCGCAGGGACAGACAGTCATCATGGTCACGCACGAACCCGAAATCGCGGCGCATGCACGCCGCGTGGTCGTGTTGCGCGACGGGCTCATTGCCAGTGATGACAGCGGCGACGTCTACCGGACCAGCCGTCTGGGTCAGGGGCACTGATCGATGCCGCTCTTCGAGGCCGTGCTGCTGGCACTGCAGACCATCCGAACGCAGAAGCTGAAAAGCTTCTTCACCATGCTGGGCGTCTGCATCGGCGTCACGTTCCTGATTGCCGTCGTCAGCATCGTCGAAGGCATGAGCCTGTACATGGAGAACGACCTCGTCGGCAAACTCCTTGCCGTGAACACCTTCGAAGTGCGCAGCCGCCCGAATGTGAACATCGGCAGCACCACTGAGGCAATGTGGCGCGAGTACCAGCGTCGCCCGCGGCTGATGGAGCAGGACGTCGCACCTGTCGTCGCGGCACTGCCGCCGGAAGCGCTCTGGGCGCCGATGAGCTCTGACAACAACATCAGCGCCACGACCTTGACGGGGCGCCCGAAGGCGGTTCAGGCCTACAACACGACGCGGACGTATTTCGAGATCAAGAAGATGGGCGTCGCGGCCGGCCGCGTCTTCTCGCCGCAGGAAGATGCCATGGGCTCGCTGGTGGTGGTGATCGGGAAGGACGTGAAGGACCACTTCTTTGCCAACGTCGATCCGATCGGCAAGGAGCTGCGCCTCGGCAATCTGCCGTACACGGTCATTGGCGTCGCCGAAAGTCAGGGCAGCGCCCTCGGGTTCTCGTTCGACAAGTTCATCGTCGCGCCGTACACCTCGCCGCTCCGGCGCCTCACCAATCGCCAGAAGGGCGTGATCGACGCCGTGATGGTCAAGAGCCCGTCGGAAGCGATCATGACGGCCACGATGGCCGACGTGCAGGAGGTGATGCGCTCGGTGCGCAAGCTGCGCCCGGGTGAAAAGGACAACTTCGTGCTCGAGACGTCGAGCTCGGCCCTCTCCTTCTTCGCCAAGATCAAGCAGTATCTGGTGCTCGCCGGTGTGGTGCTCCCGGCCATCGGCCTGATCGTCGGCGCGATCGTGATCATGAACATCATGCTGGTCGCGGTGGCCGAGCGGACACGTGAGATCGGTGTCCGCAAATCGCTGGGCGCGCGCCGTCGCGACATCATGGCACAGTTCCTGGTCGAATCCACCACACTCTCGATTCTTGGCGCCGCGATCGGCGTTGCCCTCGGCGCCGCGCTCGCCAAGATCATCGCCGCCGTCAGCCCGCTGCCGGCCAGCGTCGCGCTCTGGTCGGTGATCGTGGCAGTCATCGTCGGGGCGGGTGTCGGCATCATCGCCGGTGTCTACCCTGCCTCACGCGCCAGCCGGCTCGATCCGGTCGTCGCCCTCCGATCGGAGTAACACGATGTCACTCAAGTCCACCATCAGCGGCACCGTCGAAGGTGTCGGTATCGCCCTCGAGTCGATCCGCGCCAACAAGCTGCGTGCCGGTCTGACCATTCTCGGCGTCTCGGTCGGCGTCTTCGTGGTCGTGGCCATTGGTGCCATGATCACCGGCATCAACGGCGCGGTCACGAAGGATCTCGCCTCGGCTGGCCCGAACACCTTCTACGTCTCCCGCGCCCCGATCAGCTTCGAAGCCTGCGACGGCAGCGCCGACACGTGCAAATGGCGTCGCAACCCGCGCCTGACGGTGGACGATGCCGCCACCTTTCGGGCCTTGCCATCCATCCGTGCCGTCATCACGGGCATCAACACCAATGCCAGTGCGCGGTATCGCGGCGAATTCCTGTCGTCGATCAGCGTCCAGTCCTTCAGCACCGACTGGCTGATGGTCGACGGCGGCACGATCGTCACCGGACGCTCCTGGACCGACGCGGAAAACAAGGCCGGTTCCAAGGTCGTGGTGCTGAACAAGAAGATCACGGAGCAGCTGTTCGGTGAGAGCGACCCGCTCGGCAAGCAGGTCCAGATCGGCAACGTGCCGTTCGACGTGATTGGTACGTACGACAAGCCGCTCAATCCGCTGGGCGATGACAACGATGCGGTGGCGTACATGCCGATGCAGGCGGCCATCACGGCACTCAACGCGCGGCCATGGTGGGTCAACATCACTGTCCGCCCACGTGACGAGGTGTCGCGCGATCAGGCCATCGATGACGTGACCGCTGCGCTCCGCGGAAAGCGGCGTCTGCGCCCGGCGGATGACAACAACTTCGCCATCATCACGCAGGACAAGATCATGGAAATCTACGACAAGGTCGTCGGCACATTCTTCATCGTGATGCTGGCGCTGTCCGCCGTCGGGTTGCTGGTGGGCGGCGTCGGCGTGATCGCGATCATGATGATCAGCGTCACCGAGCGTACACGGGAGATCGGTGTGCGCAAGGCGCTCGGCGCCACCGCCGGCATCATTCTCTGGCAGTTCCTGGTCGAAGCCGCAACGCTGACCGGTATCGGTGGCGTGGTCGGTCTCGCCGTCGGGGCGCTGGTGGCATTCATCATCCGTACGAACTTCCCGATTCCGGCGGAGATCCCGCTGCTGTCGGTGGTGGCCGCGATTGGCGGCAGCATCGTCACCGGGGTGCTGTTCGGCATCATCCCGGCGTTCCGCGCGGCGCGGCTCGATCCGGTGGTGGCGCTGCGGTACGAGTAGGCGACGGTCAGCACAGCGAAGAATGACGGTGTGCGACGTGTGCGGAGCACGCACCGGTCGCGTCGCTGGCACGCGGTCACGCACTCATGTCGCGTGACCGGAGTCCGGCCATGGCGGCCACGCTCTGCTGGTACGTGCGCCGGAGCCTCGTCACACGCGCAGCCGAACCGCCGGCGCCGTAGTGGGCTGCCACTGAAGTTCTGGTAGCGCAAAGCCGCGTGCGGCACCGAACGAAGCGCTGAGAACGCGGGCCTGACCATCTCCGTTCTGCGGCGTCGAGAGCCGAAGAGCGGAACTGGCGCTGAGGCAGAGGCGTTTGGGCTCACAGGTCACGACCGGCCGCTGTTTCGCCCAATTCCGCTATGATTCCGACGTGCACCTGAGTGACGTCTTTCTGACTGCCTTCACGCAGCTTCGAGCCAACAAATTCCGGGCGTTCTTCACGCTCCTCGGAATCATGGTGTCGGTCGCGTTTCTGGTCGCCGTCATCGCGATCATCAACGGCATGAACGTGTATGTCAGCGAACAGGTGGCGGGCTCGCTGATCGGCAAGGACGTATTTCAGGTCAGGCGCGGGCCGATTTCCCTTGGCCTGATTGACGACGAGGCGCTGCGCCGGATCCAGAAGCGCCCCCGCATCACCCTTCGCGACGCCGCCGTGTTGCAGGAGGCCCTGCCGGACGCCGCGGCGATCAGCCTGCAGTCCGGCTGGCCCACACCACTGGCGGACATCACGTGGCGTGAGCGCACGGTCGGCAGCGCGACCATCTTCGGCATCACGGCCGACTTCCAGCGGGTGCAGGACTACCGGTTCGAGGCTGGCGTTCCGCTGACCGACCTCGACGTGCGCGAGCGGCGCCGCGTGGTGGTGATTGGTAACGACATCGCCAGAACCCTGTTCGACGGCGTCGATCCGATCGGGCAGAGTATTCGGATCAGGGGTCAGCTGTTCACGATCGCTGGCGTGGTCGCGCCGAAGGGACGGGTTCTCGGTCAGAGCTTCGATGGTTTCGTACTGATGCCGATTCCGGCCTTCGAGGCGATCTACGGTCGGCGGTTGACGACCACCATCAGCATCAAGGTCACCGATCCGGAGACCATGCCCGCGATGATGAATCGGGCAGAAGAGGCCATGCGCCTCGCGCATCGCATGCGTCCGGGGGAAGCGAACGATTTCAGCATCGAGACCGCCGACGCACTGGTCGACTTCTGGAAGAAGCTGACCAGGACGCTCTTCTCGATCATTCCCGCGGTCGTCGCGATCGGGATCGTTGTCGGCGGCGTGGTGATCATGAACATCATGCTCATGTCGGTGACCGAACGCACCCGCGAGATCGGGATTCGGATGGCCGTCGGTGCGTCGCGCGGCGACATCCAGCGGCAGTTCCTGGCCGAATCGGTCGCGGTCTCGGCGCTGGGCGGCCTGATGGGGCTGGCGCTGGGCGCGCTACTGGCCTGGCTGGTCGCGGCGCTCTCGCCGCTGCCGGCCCGCGTGACACCGTGGTCAATCGGGGCCGCACTGGCCCTCGGCGCTGGCGTCGGCGTGCTCTTTGGCGTCTACCCTGCCACCCGCGCGTCGCGGCTGGATCCCATCGACGCGCTCCGGTCGGAGTAAGCAGTGGCGACCGCGCGAGCCGTGAGCCAACTGGGGCAGAACGTCGCCATCGCGCTGGCCGCGATCCGCGCGTCCAAACTCCGCTCAGGGCTGACGATTCTCGGGGTCGTGATCGGCGTCTCGACCGTCATGACGATGGCGAGCCTCGTGCAGGGCATCCGCGATCAGATCGTCCGCACCCTCGAGATCGCCGGGCCGACCACGTTCTACGTGTTGAAAGTGTTCTCGCAAACACCCCTCAATCCGGATCGGCTGCCGAAGTACGTCCGGATCCGTCCTGACCTGGTGAACGACGAGGCCGAACGCATCAGGAACCTGCCGGAGATCCGGTACGCGTCGCTCTGGGGCCAGGCCATCGCCCGGGTCGAATTCGGTGGCACACGCACGCAGAGTGTTGCCATCTTCGGTGCCGACGAAGGCTTCACCACCATTCAGGGCGGCGAATTGACCGGTGGCGACGCGGTCGTCGTGCTACGCGATGCGATTGCCGAGAAGGTGTTCGGTCGCCTCGATCCGCTCGGCAAGCTGGTTCGCGTTGGCGGACGGCCCGCGCGCGTGATCGGCATCTATGTGCAGCCGGGAAACATCTTCTCACCACCGGGTTCGGAAATCGGCGGCATCATCCCGTTCCGGATGCTCGATACACAATTCCGGATCGACAAGACCAATGGGCTCTGGATTCCAGTCAAGCCGAAGCCAGGCGTCTCGGTGAGTGATGCGCAGGCGAGTGTCACGGTGGCGCTACGCAGCGGACGAAAGCTGCGCCCGCGGGACGAGAACACCTTCGACCTGGTGACGCAGGATCAGGTGCTCGACACCTTCAACAGCCTCACCAGCGTGTTCTTCCTCGTGCTGATCGTCCTGTCGAGCGTCGCGCTGCTGGTCGGCGGAATCGGCGTGATGGCGATCATGATGGTGTCGGTCACCGACCGCACCAGGGAGATCGGCCTGCGCAAGGCACTGG
>CAYMQV010000060.1:0-22936 GCA_964392395.1 uncultured Gemmatimonadaceae bacterium | reverse complement strand
CGGTGCGGTCGGATGTCTCGAGGACGTCGCCACACCGTCGCTGGTGGCGAAGGCGATCATGGACTATACCGATCACATCATGCTCGTTGGCGACGACGCGAAACAGTTCGCGATCGAGATGGGATTCAAGACGCAGAACCTGCTCACCGAGCGGAGTCGCCAGAACTGGCTGCGGTGGCGCGCGCGCCTCAACCCAGGCGACTTCCGTCTGGACCACGAGGACGACGTCGCGATCCGCTTCACCCACGGCACCATCAACATGAATGCGATCAATGCCGGCGGTGACATGAGCAGCGTGACCACCACCAGCGGCATGGCCTACAAGGTCCCCGGGCGTGTCGGCGACAGTCCGATCATTGGTGCCGGCCAGTACTGCGATCAGACGGCCGGTGCCGCCGGATCCACCGGTCGCGGTGAGGCGAACATCAAGGCGTGCGGTGGATTTCTCACCGTCGAGTTCATGCGCCAGGGGATGGCGCCGGAGCAGGCCTGTCTGAAGTCGCTCGAACGGATCGTGGCCATGACGGAAGCCCGGCTGCTGAACGAGCGGGGTCGGCCGCGGTTCGATCTCAACATGTACGCGCTCGCGAAGGATGGTCGCTACGGCAGCGCCAGCATCTATGAAGGCGGCACATTCGCCGTCGCCGATGACAAGGGCGCGCGGGTCGAGAAGGCGGCCTTTCTCTTCAAGCGATCGGAGTTCCCCGTCGGACCCGTTCCAGCGCAGCGGGCTCGCGCCCGCTGACGCGTTGCCGCGAGTTGCCTCACGACCAATCTCATCATCAGCGACCGTCTCGAGGCTGGCACCACCGTCGCCGCTTTCGGCACGTCCGCGGTACCGCTACGCTGTCACCATGCGCCTCGCCCCCATAGTCGTCGTCGTCATCATTGCTACGGCCACGCCCATCGCCAGCCGTGCACAACGTCCCAAGGCGTTTCGCGTCGAGGAGACGACCATCGCCAGCGTGCACGCGGCCTTCCGCGCCAGGACGCTCACCTGTCGGGCACTGGTGCAGTACTATCTGAATCGCATCACCCGGTTCGACAAGCAGGGGCCGGCGATCAATGCACTGATCACCATCAATCCGGATGCGCTCAGCATCGCTGATTCACTCGACCGGCGGTTTGCAGTCGCCGGTCCGGTCGGGCCGCTGCACTGCATTCCAACGATCGTGAAGGACAATTTCGAGACTCGCGATCTGCAGACGACCGCCGGTTCGATCGCGCTCAAGGGATGGCTCCCAACCCGCGATGCGACCATGGTTGCGCGGATCCGGGTCGCCGGTGCCATCGTGCTGGCGAAGAGCAACCTCGCCGAGTGGGCCTTCTCGCCGTACGAAACCGTCAGCTCGATCCTCCCGGGCTATACGCGGAATCCCTACGCGCTGAGTCGGGTCACGGCCGGCTCCAGCGGTGGCACCGCCGCTGCGATCGCCGCCAACGAAGGCACGGTCGGACTCGGCACCGACACCGGCAACTCGATTCGCGGGCCATCGGCACACAACGCACTGGTCGGCATCCGCTCGACGATGGGTCTCACGTCGCGTGCCGGCGTCGTCCCACTCAGCAATGGCGCAGACATCGCGGGACCAATGGCTCGCACCGTCACCGATGCGGTGGCGGTGTTTCAGGTCGTGGCCGGCGAGGATGCCGCCGATCCGGTGACGCTCGACAGCCGCGGTCATCGTGCCGCGGACTACAACGCGTTCGTCGTCCCGGGTGGCCTGCGTGGTGCGCGGATCGGCGTCCTGCGCCAGGCCTATGAGCGTGCCACCACCGACACCGAAGTGGTCGCTGTCTTCACGCGTGCCGTGGACGCGCTCAAGCGGGAAGGCGCCGTGATAGTCGATCCAGCCGGCATTGATTCACTTGCCGCCGTGCTGCGCGTGACGGGTCCAGGGTGCAACGCATTCAAGTTCGATCTCGAGCGGTATCTCGCTGCTCGCGCCGAGAACGCGCCGGTAAAGACGATTCGCGAGATCCTTCGCAGCGGAAGCTTCCATCCGTCGGCGCAGCTGCGGCTCCAGGCTGCGGATACGGTCGCACTGCCGCCGGAAGACAACCCGGGGTGCACGGCGCGCGAAGTCATGCGCGACCGATTCCGGACTGCGGTCGTGCAGCTGATGGATTCACTCAAGCTGGATGCGCTGGTCTATCCCACCTGGAGCAATCCGCCGCGCCTGATCGGCGACCTGAACACCCCGCATGGTGATAACAGCCAGCTCTTCTCGCCGACCACGGGCTTTCCAGCGATCACGGTACCGATGGGCTACACACGCGACAACACCCTGCCGGCCGGCATGACCTTCTTCGGACGCCCATGGAGCGAAGGCCGGCTGATCACACTTGCCTATGGCTTCGAGCAGGCCACGCGACATCGCCGCGCACCAGCCACCACACCAGCCACCACACCGGCGCTCAACGCGCGATAGCAACGTCGCGCCACTGCACGTCACGGACGATCGAGCAGCTCGCGCACGGCGGCAGCGAGCAATGCCACTGAGAACGGCTTGGCAAGAAACTCGACACCGGGCGCCAGCACACCGTGTTGCGCGATCACGTCCGCCGTGTAGCCAGACGCATAGAGCACGCGCGTCCCAGGTCGCAATGCATTCAGCTGTTCGACCAGCAGCCGACCATTCATTCCTGGCATGATCACATCCGTGATCAGCAGGTGCATGGGTTCCGTCCAGTCGCGTAGCCACTCGAGTACGGCCGCGCCACTCGCAAAACTGAACACACGGTACCCCTGACGCTCCAAAAGTCGCACCATCAACTGCCGCACCGCCGCATCATCCTCGGCCAGCACGATCGTCTCGGAGCCCCGTGCCAGCTGCGCGTGGCCACTCGATACAACTGCCTCCATTGGCGCAATCTCCAGGCGCGGCAGCAGGATCCGGAACGTCGTGCCACGTCCGACTTCCGAGTGCACCTCCACCCGGCCGCCATTCTGCGAGACGGCACCATGGATCATCGCCAGTCCAAGGCCCGTGCCACTGCCCAGATCCTTGGTGGTGAAGAACGGCTCGAACACATGCGCACAGGTTTCGGGCGACATGCCGATCCCCGTATCCGACACCGCGAGCAGGACGTAGTCGCCGGGCGGAGTTCCTGGATGCACACGCGCGTACTCCGCATCGAGACGGATGTGGCTCGTCTCCACCGTCAGCGATCCGCCCTCCGGCATCGCATCGCGTGCATTGACGGCCAGATTCACAAGAATCTGTTCGGCCTGCCCCTGATCGAAACGGATCGATCCCAGATCGGGGGTGGTGACCACCTGCAACCGGATGCTCTCTCCGAGCAGACGCGTCAGCATGCCGTGAACGCGATGCACGACATCGTTCAGATCGAGAATTGTCGGCGCGATGATCTGCTTGCGCGAGAACGCGAGCAGCTGCCGGGTCAGTTCAGTGGCGGAGTTCGCCGCGCGATTGACCTCCAGCAACTCATTTCGCAAGGCCGCGTCCAGGCCCTCGGATTCGAGCGCAAGGTCGAGACACCCCTTCATGACCGTCAGGAGATTGTTGAAGTCGTGCGCCACGCCGCCCGCCAGGCGCCCCACCGACTCCATCTTCTGCGCCTGGAGCACCTCCGCCTGCAGCCGCTTCGACTCCGTGATGTCGAGGAACGATCCCATCAGGTGGATGACCGTACCCTGCGCGTCACGGACCAGATTGGCGGCCGCCAGCATGTCGAACTGCGAACCATCCTTGCGTCGCGCCTTCAGTTCACCCTGCCAGGAGCCGTTGGTGAAGAGTAGCTCCAGATTGGCCTTCGGCAGCGACACGCCGGTGGCCAGAAAGTCCACCAGGTCTCGACCGTACACCTCATCCTCGTTCCGGTATCCCCAGAGCTGCACGAATGCCGGATTCACGTACACGGGCTTGCCGGTCGGGTCGCCGATCGCGATCGCTGTCATCGCCGTGCGAATCGCCTCATCACGCACGCGCAGCGTACTTTCGGTGTGGCGCGCGTCCGTGATGTCAGCGAAGGATGCCAGCATCCCGACCGGTCGGCCTGACGCATCCGGGAACAGACTCGCGCTTACCTGAAACAGCCGCTGCGCACCATCAGCGCGAATTGCGGTCATCTCGCCCGTCCATCGTCCCGATCGCTCCAGTTCGGCCATGGTGTGCGCCGTCTCGACGGGACTCGACCAGAAGCTCTCGACGCTCCTCCCGATCACGTCGTCGACACATTCGTATCCCCAGAGTTCGAGGAGCGCCTTGTTGACGAACTGCAATGTGCCACCCAGAGTCGCGATGGCGACACCGTTGATGGACGACGTGATCGCCGCATCGAGCCGCGTCAGTTCTTCTGCCGCGCGCATTCGTGCCGTGATGTCGGTGATACTGCCACGTACCAGCGTGCCGCTGATCGATGGTAGTCGCACGAGTCGAACCTCACACGGGATTTCACGGCCGGACGCATGCCGATGTACCCACTCGAACACTGGTGTACCGCCCTCCAGCGTCTCGCGGATACGCGTTATGCCGACATCAGCGCTCGAACGGCCATCAGCCTGAGTAAGCGGTGACACCTCCGCGATGCCGCAGGACAGCAGCGCGTCGCGCGGGAGGCCAAACAGCTGCTCGGCCTTGGTGTTGCCATCGACGAATCGGTGCCGGTCGGCGTCGTACACGACAATCGCTTCGGGCGCATGTTCGATCTGCACCCGATAGCGTTCCTCGCTCGCCTCCAGGGCCTCGCGCTCGAGCTGTCGCTCGGTGCTGTCCTTGATGAAGCCGTGCCAGAGGATGCCGCCATCGCTCAGGCGCTCCGGCCGGGCGTCACCACGAAGCCAGCGCACGCCCTGGCGTGGAAGAATCACGCGATAGTCGCAGCGCCACGGCAGGAGAGTGCGCGCCGACTCCGCGATCGTCGCGACGACCATCGGTTGGTCATCGGGATGCACACGGTCGAACACGATGCCGGCATCGAGGGCGGCGGCGGTGGGTTCGACCTCGTAGATCTCTCGAATCGCATCGCTCGCAAACGGAAACACGGAGGAACCGTCGGGCCGTTGCAGAAACTGATAGATCACGCCGGGAACCTGCCGGCTGAGGTTCTCCAGCAACTTCGCTGCCTCGCGTGCCGCACGCTCGGCCGTCACCCGCGCCGTGATGTCGTAGATCGTCGCCACGAAGCACTCGATCGCGCCATCCGGCGCCTTGCTCGCCTTCACATCGAGACTGACATCGATGACCGCGCCATCGGAACGCAGGTATCGTTTGTCACGCTGATAGCCGTCGCTCTGCTCACGGAGCGCGCGATCAAATGCCGCGACATCCCCACCGACATCGTCCGGGTGGGACACGCCCACCCAGGATTTGCGGATCAACTCGTCGCTCGAGTACCCGAGCAGGTCGCACAGCGCGGTGTTCACCCGCACCCAGCGCTTGGTGACGGCCGACGTCACGGCCATGCCGATGAAGGGCAATTCGTACAGCAGGTGGTCGGGCCGTGCACCGACGCTACCGTCTGCGACCTCAGGAGCGCAGGGAATCAGCCGGTCTGTCATCTCGCCACAGTAGAGCGAGGACCGGCCATCCGCGAGTGGAGTCGCAGCGGATCAGCGCTGCGCGCACTTCCATCGTCCCGCCGCGCGACATGAGCGAGTTCTCATGATGTGACCGCGACCACGCACCGCCGGCTACGGGCGCGCTGTCGTCATCAGAATCGCGCCCGCGCCATGATCCAACCCGAATCGAGCGCCGGCCTGGATCGGATCGAGGCAGCGGATCGACGCAATGTTCCTCGGATTCATCTGCCGCAATTCCTCCACACCAGACAACCGCTGCGCGTCGAGGTAGAGCTGAATCGGCGTTGACTTCTCAAAACTGTCCCCCGCCCGAATACGAAGCCAGTTCGCGCGCAGTGCCAGAACAACCTCGTACAGATTCGTGAACTGGGTGGCGCGAATCTCATCGCGATCCAGCACCTCGGTCCCGCCGTCTGGGCTCGGTCGCCGCTGGCACCATACCGCGGATCACACCAACGGCGGGATCGACCCGCTTCGATGCGTCAGGCGATGACCCTGCCGTCGAAGGTGAGGCAGCGCGCGGGGGTGGCTCCGCGTACTTGCTTTCACACTCCCCTGCCGATGCCCGGGCAGCCGACGCGCCGTTCCACCCACCAACTCTCCCCCGCCCATGACGCGCCTCCCCTCGCGTACCCTGGCCCGTCAGCTCGTGCTCGCCGCGCTCGGCCTCAGCACCCTGACCGCCCAGCAACCCACCGCTCGACCCGGCATCGCAGCAGCGGCTGCAGGTCCTGCGGAGTTGCTCAAGCGAATCGAATGGCGATCCGTCGGCCCCGCCAACAACGCCGGCCGTATCTCCGTCGTCACCGGCGTACCGGGTGACCCGCTCACCTACTATGTGGCTGGTGCGAACGGCGCGATCATCAAGACCACCAACGGCGGCACCACCTTCACCCCCATCTTCGACGCGCAGAGCTCCGGATCGATCGGCGCCATCGCGGTTGCGCCGAGTGATCCGAACATCGTCTACGTCGGCACCGGCGAGGGCAATCCACGCAACAACGCGTCGGTCGGCGATGGCATGTACAAGTCGGTCGATGGCGGTGCCAACTGGATGCAGATCGGCTTGCCCAAGTCGGACAAGATCGCGCGTCTGGTGATCGACTCCCGGAATCCCGACATCGTCTTCGCCTGTGTGCTGGGCCGCGAGTGGGGACCGAGCGAGGAACGCGGGGTCTTCCGGACCACCGACGGCGGCGCCACCTGGAAGAAGGTGCTCTACGTCGATCCGCAGACCGCCTGCTCCGACATCACCGCTGACCCGACCAACAGCAACATCCTCTACGCCGGCATGTACACCTACCGGCGCTGGGCCTGGCACCTCGAGTCGGGTTCCGGCAACACGGCGGTCTGGAAGTCGGTCAATGGTGGCAATTCCTGGGAGCGGCTCTCGGGCCCGGATCGCATGCTCGGCCTGCCGCGTACGCCCATGGATCGCATCGGCGTCGCCGTGGCACCAAGCGAGCCGAACATCGTCTATGTGCTGAGCGAAACGAAGGATGAAGGTGAACTCTGGCGCAGCGATGATGCCGGCAAGTCGTGGCGAACGGTCAACCGCGATCCGAACATCAACTTCCGGCCGTTCTACTATGCCGACCTGCGCGTCGATCCGAAGAATCCGAATCGGGTCTTCACGCTCTCTGGTGGCCTGTACTTCTCGGAAGATGGCGGGCAGAACTTCCGCACCATCGCCCGTGATGTGCATGGCGATCACCAGGCCATGTGGATCGACCCGGTCGATCCGCGCTACATCCTGAGCGGCAGTGACGGCGGCTGGCAGGTGAGTCGGGATGGCGGGAAGAACTGGGATGTCGTCAACACCTTCGCCTTCACCCAGTTCTATCACATCAACTACGACATGCAGACCCCGTATCAGGTCTGCGGCGGGTTGCAGGACAACGGCAACTGGTGTGGGGCGAGCAATTCCTTGAGCGGGCAGGGCATCCGCCAGGCCGACTGGCGCAACGTCTCGGGCGGCGATGGGTTCTTCACCGTCCCGGTCCTCGACAAGCCGTGGCTGGTGTACAGCAACTCGCAGGGCGGCATGCTGAACATCACGGATATGCGGAGCGGCGTACAGAAGACGATCTATCCGTACCCGAACCGCGTCGGCTCGGTCGGTGATGCGATGCTCGGCCACAAGTACCGCTTCAACTGGAACGCCCCGATTGCACTCTCGCCGCAGAACCCCGGCATCGTGTACTGGGGTGGCAACGTGCTCTTCAAGTCGAAGGACTACGGCTTGAGCTGGGATGTGCTCAGTCCCGATCTCACCACCAATGACCCGAAGAAGCAGGTCTCCTCGGGTGGCGAAATCGTGGTCGACAACACGGCCGCCGAGTTTCATTCGTCGCTGCTGAGCATTGCCCCCTCGCCGCTGGATTCGAATGTCATCTGGACCGCATCGGATGACGGGCTGGTGCAGGTGACGCGCGACGGCGGCAAGACGTGGAGCAACGTGTTCAACAACATCGCCGGCCTCAAGCCGAATGCCTGGCTGGCGACGATCGAGGCGTCACACTTCGAGGTGGGTACCGCCTACGTCACCGCCGATCACCATCAGGACGACGACTATTCACCGTTCGTCTACATGACGACCGACTTCGGCAAGACCTGGAAGAGCATCCGCGGTGATCTGCCGGATCGCGCCTGGTGGACGCATGTCATCCGCGAAGATCCGCGCAACCGGAACCTGCTCTACGTCGGCACTGAGGCCGGTGTCTGGGCATCATGGAATCGTGGCGTGAACTGGGTGTCCCTGCGCGGTGATCTGCCGATCACGCCAGTCCGCGACATGCAGATTCATCCGCGCGACAACGATCTGCTGCTGGCCACCCACGGTCGTGGGCTCTACATCCTCGACGACCTGACGCCACTGCAGAAGCTGGCCGAGGCGCAGGCGAACGACGCTGAACTGTTCGATCCGCGTCCGGCGATCCGCTGGAACATCTGGAATCGCGATGGCAATCTCGGACAGCGTCGGTATGCTGGTGAAAATCCGGCCGCTGGCGCGATGATCTCGTACTATCTGAAGGCACAACCCGCTGGCGAGGTGAACATCGAAGTGGCTGACGCCAGCGGCAAGCTGGTTCGCCGCTTCCGCCGCGTGTCGGACGAAGCGGGAGTGAGTCGCATCACGTGGGATCTGCGCTATGACGCACCGGCTGGTGCGGCCGCTGGAGGCCGTGGCGCGCGTGGTAGTGCACCCACGGCTGCGCCAACCGACACCTCGCTGAAGGCGCTGCGCGAACGTCGGCGTGCCGCCTCTGATCGCGGCGCTGGCGCGGCAGGCGAAGAGGAGAACTTCTTCGGTCCGGCATCGGCCGCAGTGCTGCCGGGAACGTATCAGGTCACGCTCATCGTCGGTGACAAGCGATATACGAAGCCAGTCTCGGTCCGCAATGATCCACGGATCGAGATGACGGCGACGCAGGTGGTCGCACAGCACGATGCCGCCAAGGCGATCGAGGCCACGCAGGGACGCGTGACACGGGTGATCTCCAGCATCGATGATCTGATGCGGCAGCTGACCGCGATGCAGACCACGCTGCGCGGTGCGCGCGCCGATGCATTGGCTCCGGCACTGACCGAAGTGGATGGCACGATGAAGGATCTGCGCAACTTCCGCGATTCGGTGCTGGCGCGCCCGCTGGCTGGCCTCGGCTACCGCCAGTATCCGCGCCTGCGTGAGGAAGTGCAGACCATCAGCGGAATGATTGCGCGGCCGCAGTGGCCGATCACTGCGGGTGAAGCGTTGCGATCCGGTGAGCTGACCGTCGAGACGGACGACGCGCAGCGCAGACTCGATACGATCATTCACGATCGGATCGGGAAGATCAACGATCTGTTGAAGGGCACCCAGCACGTCATCACACCGAGCACGCCGAGAGTGGTGCAGTAGCTCACCGGGATCGCCGGTCTTCGATGCCCCCGCGGTTGCACCGCGGGGGCATCGTTCGTTACAAATTGTGTACACGGCTGACGGCCGAGTTGCTCGACGCGGAATCCGCGGCATTGCTGCCCACGACACAACCAATGCTGGCCAGGGGTATCGATCGTGGCGCGTTCATCTGGCTGGCCGACGTGCTCGATACGCTGGAGAGCCATATCCTCAGCCGCCAGGCCACTTGGTAAAGCGGTGCCGTCATCAGACCTCGAGCAGGATGTACGGAATCACCTTGCTCTTCCATTGTCCGCCCGAGTACCGCCTTGCCTGATCCGTCATCAGCCCGATGAAGCTCTCCCACTGCGACGGATGAATCGTCTGGCACCCTTCGCTGGAAGTGCCATTGAGGCCGCCACGATGAATGTTGATGCCGAACATCCCCGTGTCCTTGTAGGGCGGCTTGCCATCGCGCGTGACCGTGACCGCGCCACTCCGCTGGCAGAGCGCGAGGTATTGCCCCTTGTGCAAGTCGAACCGGTGGACGAACCATGCACCGGAATCGAGCGAGGCCATCCCCTTTCCCGCGCCGATACCCTTGCCGACCCGCATCTTGGACGGATCGGTGTTGCCATTGAATGCGACCATCGCCTGATCGCTCTCCACAAAAATCGCGTCGTCGTACATGCCGCGATCATTGACCGAGGGCGCACCCATTGAATCCCGGTAATAGCCTCTGACGCCGACCACAACCAGCGGGTATTTCGATCGGTCGATGGCAAACGTCGTCAGGCGTTGGCGAAGTTCAGTCGAACTGAGGCGCGGTCGTTCGGACGGGACGTTTGGCATCGGAGTGACCCAGTTGCGGTAGCGTGTCGAGCGCAATGTGTCAGATCGTACTGCATGAAAAACGCCACACGAGCGACTCCGCTCTCAGCTGAATTGCCGTGTCTGCTCGGCACGCAAACGCTACCGAGCAGTCATCACCGTCATCACCGTCATCACCGTCATCACCGCACTGGCGTCAACCAGCCAAACGTGTCCGGCGCCCGGCCATGCGCAATGTCGAGAAACGCCGTCTGCATCTGTTTCGTGACAGGCCCGACCGTACCAGCGCCCACCTTGATGCGATCCACGCTACGAACCGGCGTCAGTTCCGCCGCCGTGCCCGTGAAGAAGACTTCATCCGCGATGTAGAGCATCTCACGCGGAATGATCTGCTCCCGAACGGTCAGACCATCGCGATGCGCCAGCCGGATGATGCTGTCGCGGGTGATGCCACCCAGCAGCGACCCGTCGAGCGGCGTCGTGATCAGCGCGCCATCCATCACCAGAAACACATTCTGGCCGGACCCTTCACTGACGGTCCCGCCCGGGCTCAGGGCAATCGCTTCCGCGAATCCATTCGCCAGCGCTTCCATCTTGATCAGCTGCCCGCCGAGATAGTTGCCGGCAACCTTCGCCAGTGACGGGATCGTGTTCGGAGCAAAGCGATGCCAGCTCGAGACACAGGCATCGACACCAGCTTCGAGTGCGTCGGCGCCGAGGTATGCGCCCCACGGCCAGCAGGGGAGATAGACTTCAATCGGACTCGCGTACGGCACCATGCCGGCGGCACCGTATCCGCGCACCACCATCGGCCGCAGGTAACAGGCATCGAGCTTGTTGCGGAGGACCAGCGCACAGCACGCCGCCGCCAGCTCGTCGATGGAGTAGGTGAGCTCCATCCGGTAGATCTTCACGGAGTTCAGCAGTCGCGTCAGGTGCTCGCGGAGCCGGAAAATCGCCGGACCCTGCGGCGTGTGATAGCAGCGAATGCCCTCGAATGCCGAGGACCCGAACTGCATCGAGTGGCTGAGCACATGCACCTGCGCGTCGGCCCAGGGAATGAACTCCCCGTCGCGCCAGATCCACTCGGTGGCTGCAATCTGACTCATGTCGTGTGTCGTGTAGTGAGAGCGTGAAGAAACGGACTACAACAGCGTGTTCACCTTGCCACCATCCACCAGGATCGCCTGCCCGGTGATGAATCCTGCCCGGTCGGACGCCAGAAATGCGATCATCGCGGCCAGCTCTTCGGGACGGCCCAGTCGGCCCATCGGTGTCTGCGAAATCCAGCCAGCGTACACCTCGTCGCGCGTGACACCGGTGCGCGTGGTGGCCGCGTCGGCCAGCATCTCGAGCCGCTGAGTTGCGGTGAATCCCGGCAACACGGTGTTCACCGTCACGCCATCGACGCCGACTTCGTTGGCCAGGGTGCGGAGGTACCCGGTCACTGCCGCACGCAGACTGTTGCTCAACACCAGCGACGGCACCGGTTCCTTCACCGCCTTCGACGTGATGCTGATGACGCGCCCCCACTTCCGATCGCGCATGCCGGGAACGAACGCACGCGTCAGCTCCACCACGCTCCGGAGCAGGAGCTCGCTCGCCTTCGTCCAGGTCGCCCAGTCGTGGTCCATGGCCGGACCAGTGGCCGGCCCTCCGGTGTTGGCAATCAGGATGTCGACCTGCCCATACTCGGAATGCGTCTCGCGCACGACCGTTTCGATGCCCTCGGCGGTCGACAGATCCGCGACCATCGCGAGCACCGGTACACCGCGCGTTTTCAGTCTCACCGCGGCAGCGCCGATCGACTCGGCATCCCGCGAGCAGATCGCCAGCGAGCACCCTTCATCAGCCAGCGCCTCGGCGGTCGCATGCGCAATGCCTTTGCTCGCGCCGCAGACGAGCGCCACTTTCCCGCGGATTCCGAAATCCATGATCAGCGCGCCCCGCTGCGCAGGTAGGCGTCGCTGCCATCCAGCCAGTCCTGCCGCGGCGGATTGAACACATCCATGTCGAGGGTGTCTTCGAGCGCCTCGGCGCGGTGCCTCACCAGGCTCGGAATCACCAGCACGTCCCCCTCCTTCACGTCGATGAAGGTGTCACCCGGCGCGTCGGCGTGTGCACCAATCCAGAAGCGCAGCACACCCGAAAGCACATACGTGAACTGCTCGTTGATGTGATCGTGCGCCGGCACGACGGCACCTTTCTTCAGGATCACGTGCGCCATCATCGTCGTCTCCGACGTGATGAGGCGACGACTGATCAGGGGTGACAGTTCCTCGAGACGAACGTCGTCCCACGATTGATGGCGGACGTCAGGCATGGATCTGGAGGCGAGAATGACCGAGGTAGGTGCGGTGACACGGGGAAACTAGCGTGGTGTCGCCGCAGTGCCGTGGCGAACGGCGGGTGATGGATTGTGGCGCGAGCCAAGCCGCCACCCGGAGCGAGACCAGCGGTATCACGAGGCATGGCGACGCCGACTCGCGTCACAA
Source organism: uncultured Gemmatimonadaceae bacterium (assembly GCA_964392395.1). GTDB lineage: Bacteria > Gemmatimonadota > Gemmatimonadetes > Gemmatimonadales > Gemmatimonadaceae > JACMLX01. Next base: position 10,185 of record CAYMQV010000060.1, on the reverse strand, counting down.
CGCGCGCCCGACTGCCACCAGACTCCGACGACAGGGCAACGGCGACACGGCAACGGCTTGACGCAAAGGCGCAAAGGCGCAAAGGACCGCAGATGCATGGGAACAGCAGCAACACCGCGCTGCGGCCGTTGCTGTGACAAAACATCCGTGCTCAAGTCGCGGCTGACCATCACATCGCGCCGAGGTGTCCGGATCCTGCAGATGGCCCTTGCGCCTTTGCGTCAGGCAGTTTGCTCTTCGTTTGCTCTTCGTTTGCTCTTCGTTTGCTCTCTGTTCGATCCTTCTGTGCTCGAGGAAGCCGGCACGTATCGCGAGGCGTTACAACGCCGGCTCGCGTCACAAGACGCGCCCGACTGCCACGAGACCGCGGTGACACGACACGCGTGTACCCGACACCAGACATCTTCGGCAACGCTATCGAGCGACTGGTCGGCCCAGCGTATTCAGGCGCACCTTTCGCCCATCCGCACGGATCATGAGCTGCGGCAGGAGCACGTCGCCACTCAGCGACTGATCCGCCAGCGGCTGTGCGGACTGTACGCGCGGCGAGACGCCTGGCGAGAGCACCGCGTCCGGCAGCTCGTAGTCGTCGTACGCCTCCGTCTCCACGGTCCAGCCCAGATCACGGAGGGCCGCCACCGACACCGACGACGTCGGCTGTGCGGCCGCGATCAGCGACGGGGCCATGACTTCACCACCGAATGCATCGGAGCGCCAATGTCCCAGGACACGAAGCTGGATCGGCACCGGCCGGCCAGTGAATCGTCCACTCCGGCCCAACCGCGAAAAGGCCGAGAGTGCGGCAGGGCCGACAAAAATCGGGTCAGCTGACCCGGTATCTCCAAGCACGAGCCCGCTGAAAGCCGCGCGCCCCCAGATGGTGCCGAGGCCAAGGACATGACCCACTTCGTGCTGAATCAGGTCGTCCAGCTTCCGGTCGCTGAGCGCATTGTAGGTGAGCAGATTCAGCGAGACGGTACCCAGCAGCGGAAGCCCATTCGAGCGCACCACGCACGGCCCGCCCTGCCCGGCGATACGCGACGGGAGTGAATCGAGCTTGAGCAGCACCCGCACGCCGCTGATGAACTGGCTGACCGGCACGGCGTTGCGGCACTCGCCGATCTGCAGGCGCACCGCGTCACCTGGCGGTGCACTCCGAATCACGCGACGCCACCTGTTCGCAACACGTTCCATGCTCAGCAGCACGCGCAGCGGGAGCGGGCGCTGACCATCGCCGTCCACGATGTCGAGCGGGAACTCCGACGGCAGCTGTCCGACGAGCGTATCGCGTGCACTCGTGGCCCCATTCTGTGCCCGGACCACCACCCGCCCCGGGGCCAGCGCGACCAGATGACCATTCCGCAAGGTCATCGTGCCCGTGGGCTCCAAGCCGTACGCGGTGCCACCCGAGGGAATCGTGCGACCGAGAGAATCGATCGCCGTCAACACGAACGGCACGCTGTCACCGACGGCCACCGTGCGTGATTCGATCATCACGCGCAGCGAGCGGAGTGGTGTCAACGTGACGACGAATCGCCGCCGCGCCGTATCCCGACCGACGATCGCGAGCAGCTCTGCCGCCCCCGGAAGCCTCGTCACCACGCGCGCCCTGCCGATGCTGACCGGCACCAGCGTCGCGACGGCGGTGTCGGTCGAGACGAACCGCGGTGCCACCTCCGGCAGCGGCACCCCGGCGGCGGTCGCGACATCGGACGTCAGCTGGACGTCGTCGATCAGCTGTGCCGTATCGGGCGCGAACACCCGGAGTCGTAGCGCGCGCGGCACGACACGCACGGTTCGGACGGCGACCACGCCGTCACCCAGCACCTCGAGCCGGACGGAACCGACGTTGCGGGCACGGAACAGGCCGGTTGGCGATACCGCACCAATGCTCGTATCCGTCGTCGACCAGACGACGACGGACAGCGAAAGCACGGTACCTTCTCGATTGAAGCTACGAACGGCCGCCGACACAGAATCGCCCACCAGGACGGAGTCGGCAGCGAGGCCGAGGTCCAGCCGGGTGACCGTGGTCAGCGGCAGCGGTGGTGTCGAATCGGTCGCCCCGCGTCCGCAGGCACCGATCGCCAGGCCGAGCGCGCCGAGAGCCAGACTACGACGGAGGAGACCATTCGCAGCTGCAGGGGAACCGGGCACGCGGGTAAGTTAGGGAGAGACGCATACTACAGACACACCGAACTGAACAGATGCCCTCCGGCATCCCGACTCCGCCGATGTCCGACACGAACGCCCCGCCCGAGACCCCCGCCTACGATCCCGCTGCGGTCGAATCCACTTGGCAGCAGCGCTGGGAAGAACAGGGGACCAACTCCCCGGAACTGTGGCAGGGAGACGACCCGTACTACCAGCTGATGATGTTCCCCTATCCGTCAGCGGAGGGGCTTCACATAGGCAACCTGTTTGCCTTCACCGGGGCCGACATTCATGGGCGGTTCCAGCGACAGCAGGGGCGGACCGTCTTTGAACCAATCGGTTTCGACAGCTTCGGGATCCATTCCGAGAATTTCGCGATCAAGGTCGGGGCGCATCCTGCCACGCTGACTCCGCAAAACGTCGACAACTTCCGGCGTCAGCTGCGCCGGGCCGGCCTGATGGTCGACTGGAGCAAGGAAGTCGTCACCAGCGACCCCAGCTACTACAAGTGGACGCAGTGGCTCTTCCTGCAGCTCTACAAGCAGGGGCTGGCGTACAAGAAGGCGGCGGCCGTCAACTGGTGCCCGAGCTGCAAGACCGTGCTCGCCAATGAGCAGGTCAAGGACGGCCACTGCGAGCGGTGCGACTCGCTGGTCGAGCAACGGTTGCTCGAGCAGTGGTTCTTCCGGACCTCGCAGTACGCCCCGCGCCTGCTCGAGAACATTGCGGCGCTCGACTGGAGCGAGACGACGCGGCAGGCACAGCGGAACTGGATCGGCCGCAGCGAGGGCGCACACGTCACCTTCCGCGTGGCCAATGCGCATGACGTGACAGTCTTCACGACTCGCGCCGACACCATTTTCGGCGCGACCTGGGTCGTGCTGGCCCCGGAGCATCCGCTCGTCGCGGAGATCGTCACACCCGCACAGCAGGCGGCCGTCGACGCCTACCTCGAACGGACCAAGACGCAGGACGTGGTCTCGCGGAAGGTCAGCAAGGAGAAGACCGGTGTCTTCACCGGTGCCACGGCGATCAATCCGGCCACGGGCAAACCGATTCCGGTCTGGGTCGCTGACTACGTCCTGATGGAGTACGGTACGGGCGCGGTGATGGGTGTGCCGGGCCACGACGACCGCGACTTCGAGTTTGCGCAGCAGTTTGCGCTGCCGATCGTGCGCGTCGTCGCGAGTGCAACCGACGACGCGGCGGCGCTCACCGAAGCGTACGTGGCCAAGTCGGACGCGGACCTGCTGGTGAACTCGGCGCACTTCAGCGGCATGCCTGTGCCACAGGCGAAGAAAGCCGTCGTGGCCTGGCTCGAGGAACGGAGCAGTGCCAGGCCGGTGGTGAACTACCGTCTCAATGACTGGTGCATCTCCCGCCAGCGGTACTGGGGCCCGCCCATTCCCATCATCTACTGCGACAGCTGTGGTCCAGTGCCGGTGCCCGAGGATCAGCTGCCGGTGCTGCTGCCGTTGATCGAGGACTTCAAGCCGGATGACAGCGGTGTTTCGCCACTGGCCCGGCACGATGAGTGGTATCGCGTGCCCTGTCCGGAATGTGGCGTCATGGGACGCCGCGAAACGGACGTCAGCGACACCTTCCTCGACAGCGCCTGGTACTTCCTCCGCTACCCCAGCGCCGATCGCAGTGACGTGGCCTTCGATCAGGCGCTGACCCAGCGCTGGCTCCCGGTCAGCACCTACATCGGCGGCAATGAACACGCCGTGCTGCACCTGCTGTACGCGCGCTTCATCACGATGGTGCTGCACGATGCGGGCCTGATCGATTTCGAGGAACCGTTCACGCGCTTCCGGGCGCACGGGATGATCATCCGTGAAGGCGCCAAGATGTCGAAGTCGAAGGGCAATGTCGTCAACCCCGACGAACTGATCGACCGTTGGGGCGCGGACTCCTTCCGCACCTACCTCATGTTCCTCGGTCCATACGAAGAGGGCGGGGACTATCGAGACAGCGGCATCACGGGGGTGCGACGGTTCCTCGATCGCATCTGGGCTTCGGTGCACGAGAGCGTCACATCCGGCGCGCCCGATCACGCCGTGCTGCGCAAGCTGCACGCCACGATCAAGAAGGTCGGCGAAGACATTCCGGCGCTCGGCTACAATACCGCCATCGCCGCCATGATGGAGTATGTGAACGTGCTCCGCGCGAGTGAGCGCACGGTGCACCGCGACGAAGTCCTGCCGCTGGTGCAGCTGGTGGCACCATTCGCGCCGCACATGGCCGAGGCCTGCTGGGAGTTCTCCGGTCACACGGATTCCATCTTCGACGCTCGCTGGCCAGCCTACGATCCGGCGCTGCTGATCGCCGACACGATCACGATTGCAATCCAGATCAACGGCAAGACGCGCGGCACCGTGCAGGTCAGCAAGGACGCCACGCAGGACATGGTGTACGACGCCGCACTGCGTGAACCCAACATCGCCAAGTTCGTGATCGGCGAGCCGAAAAAGGTCATCTACGTGCCTGGACGCTTGCTCAATATCCTGGTCTGACGCCGTCAGCGAACCGAGAATGGCGAGAAGCAACTGAGAAGGCAACAAACCAACTGCTTGTTCACACGGAGCCGCAGAGGCACAGAGCCACGGAGAACAGCAACTGCAACGGTTGGGAACAGCGTGACGCGACCGCAGTTACCACATCTTTTGCTGTCCTCTGTGGCTCTGTGCCTCTGCGGCTCCGTGTGATGCGCTTTGGGTTGCTGTTGCCGTTGCTGTGAATGTCACGGTGCACATCACGACCAATCCAACGCACCCTGCTCGTGAGCACCCTCCGAGTCGTTGCAGCGCTCGGGGACGCCTGCCCCACGGCCTCGCAGGCCAGCGCGGCCAACCGTGACGACGCCGCAGCCGGTGACCGGATTGCCCCCGGCAACCCTCCGCGCCAACCGTGGTGTCAGACCGGCGACCCGCTGATCGGCCCATTTCGCGCCGGCAGCATGAACACCGGAGACCCAGATGACGACGCGCACCTACCTCTTCCGCACCGCCGCGATGTTCGGACTGCTGACGCCATCGGCGCTGGTCGCAGCGCTCGCACAACCGCTTCCACCGCGCCCGCCAACCGCGCCAGACGCGCCAGAAGCGCCGGCACCCGCGCGACGCTGGCCCGGAGCGATGATCTACCTGAACGGCAGAACGATCACGGCCAACGGTGCATACCTCGGCATCACGCCTCATTACGACAGCGGGGCAGCCGACACCCTCGGCCTGCTCGTGCAGGACGTCGAAACAGGAATGGCCGCCGACAAGGCCGGGATCAGGCGCGGTGACCGGCTGGTGTCGATCGACGGCATCGATCTTCGTGTCGATCCCGGTGATCTCGGTGACTCGGCCGGTGAAGTGCTGCCCGAAAGCCGGCTCCGGCGGTTTCTGGCAAGGAAAAAGGCGGGTGATGCAGCAGACGTCGTCGTACATGCCGACGGCCGGAAGGAGACCAGGCATGTCGTCCTCTCCGGGTCGCCGCTGTCGCGCACCCTCAGCTCCATGCGTGAACGGACGGGTCGACGCGTGCTCGGCGTCAGCTTTTCGCAGCGCGGTTCCATGCGTGACACGGCTGGACTCCTGATCGCTGACATCTCCAGCGGCGGCGCTGCCGACCGGGCCGGCCTGAACGAGGGTGATCGCGTCGTGAGTATCGATGGCGCTGATCTTCGAGTCTCAACCGCAGATGCCGGCTCCTCCGAGGGCGTCGAAGCGCGTATCTCCCGCTTGCGACGTGCGCTCGATGCCGCCAAAGACTCGCAGCCCGTTCGGCTCGAAGTTCTCTCCGACGGCCGGCGGCGCACGCAATCCGTGACACCTACACTCGAAACGAGCTTCGTCTTCCGCATGTCGGGGCTCGAGGGTATGGCCAATGACCTCCGGGCCTCGGTCCGCACCAACGTCGACTGGTCAGGCGAGCGGGGTGAGGCAGCGCGCGACCAGGCAGAACTGGGACGGGCGCAGGCCGAGATCCAGCGCGAAATGGCGCGGGCCTATCGCAACGGGTTTCGCATGCGATCCGATGACATCAATGGCCTCTGGTCGGGCGACAACGGAGAGGAACGGAGCCGGGGTCGCGGCACCCTTCGCGGCCGCACCGACGATGCCACACTCATGCTCAGCGGTCTCTCGCTGGCGGCCGTCGATCGCGACTTTGCGCAGCAGTTCGGCCGAGGCAGTGAGAATGGTGCGCTCGTCGTGCGCACCCGAAGCGAATGGGAGCCGATTCGCACCGGTGACGTCATCCTTGCCGTCGAAGGGCGGCCAGTTCGCGACGGCAACAGCCTCGACATCACATTGGATCGCCGGCGGGATCAGCGTATCGAGATCCTGCGCAATGGCAGGAAAGAGACGATCACACTGCCGGCGTCACGCTGAAGCAGGCGGTTCCGACGGACGCGCGTAGCAGCCGCCGATCGGCCGCCGCAGGTGGCGCTCAGTACCGAACCCGGTTCCGCCCGTCTTCCTTGGCGCGATAGAGCGCCGTGTCTGCGGCCGACAGCAGATCGTCGACCGACGTGATGCGTGGTCCGGGAAACAGTGACACGCCAATCGACACCGACAGCGTCAGGGTCACGCCAGCACCGCCCTGAAAGATCGTGGAGGCAATCTGCTCTCGCAGACGCTCGGCGAATGTCACTGCGCCATCGAGCGAGGTCTCAGGCAGCACGATCACGAACTCCTCGCCGCCGTAACGCGCCACGAAGTCCGCGCTGCGCACCGCGCCGCGAAGAATTTCTGCTGTTTCCTTCAACACGTCGTCGCCCACCAGATGGCCACGGGTGTCGTTGATCGGCTTGAAATTATCCAGATCGAGCATCAGGACCGCCACCGAGTGCCCATAGCGCCGGGCACGATCGAGCTCGGAGACCAGACGGTCGGTGAGCGCGCGGCGATTGAGCACCTGCGTCAACGGATCGGTCTGCGCGAGCGCAGCCAACCGAACGTTGTCCGCGCGAGCCGTTTCCAGAAGATGCGCGCGCTGGATGGACGCGACTGCCGCCTTCACCACCGCATCGGCGAAGGCGACATCCTCATCGTCCAGCGGTGGCTCACCTGCACCGCGCCGGAGGAGAAACACCCCCGCCTGCTGCCGATCGACGAAGAACGGCAGGGCAATGACGCTACGCGTTGGCACCACCGTCCCTTCGCGCGCCCACCGCTGCCGGAGTTCCGCAAACAGTGGATGGACCATCACATCCGGGATCAGGACGGGCCGACCCGCTTCGAGCGCCACGCGGATTTCGGGATACTTCGTCAGATCGAGCGGCAGATTGCGCAGGGTCGGATCGTCGAAGGCGGCGGGGACGACGGCCGCGTTCTCGCCCGTTCGTGCCAGGACCACCGAGCACCGGAACAGGCCGATGGCGCGCGCCACGCGGCGGACCAGCACGTGATAGATCTCCTCACTCGACAGATCCGCGCTCACCTCGCGCATGATGGCCATCAAGGTGCGACCGGTCTGTGCCTCTTCCCGAGCCTGGGCCAAGGCCTCCTGCGTGCTTTGCAGCTGGCGCCGTGTCATGTCGAGGGCCGACCGCGTGCGCAGATTCGCGCCGATCCGCGCCAGCAACTCCCCTGAACGCAGCGGTTTGCGCACCACATCCGTCGCGCCGCTGGCGAGCGCGCGCTCGACGATTTCGTCCGGCGCACGCGTTGACGTCACCAGCACCGGCAGGTCGTGCCAGCGCAATTCTTCCTTCATCGTGGTGAGCACGTCGGCGCCGCCATCATCCAGGAGCTGTGCGTCCAGCAGCAGCAGGTCGGGTGCGAAGTCGCGCGCCGTCTCCAGCGCCGCCGCACACGTGAGCACGCCGCGTACGTCGTACCCGTGCTCCCGCAGCACCCAGGCAATGGTCTGCTGCACTGCCGGATCGCTATCGGCGACGATGATTCGTGGAGCGGTCATCGCCGTGCGTGCCTCGGCGGGCGGGAAGGAATGGACATCAGGGACCACAGGAAGGACGGCCGGAGGTGCCGCTGCGTCACGTACTCCGGCCGTACCTGCGCTGTGTCACCGATCATGCATCGGCAGCACCACCGTCCCCGGCGTCACCCTCGCCACCTGGCTCGCCATCATCGGCACCGCCCTCCTCGCCATCCTTCTCTTCCGGCACCACACGCGCCACGGTGATCACCGAGTCGCCGCCATCGAGCGCGACGAGCTTGACCCCCTGGGCGTTGCGCCCCGTCTTGCGCACTTCAGCGGCCGACGAGCGAATCAGGATTCCCTGCTTGGTGATCAGGATCATCTCGTCTTCCGGCAGCACCTCCATCAGGGCCACCACGTTGCCCGTGCGTTCGGTCCGATTGAGCGTCAGAATGCCCTTGCCCCCGCGCTTCTGCACCCGGTACTCGGACACATCGCTCACCTTGCCGAGGCCCTTCTCCGTCACCACCAGCAGCGTCGCATCGCGCTTGATGACGACCATGCCGACCACCAGGTCTTCCGGGCGCAATTCGATGCCCTTCACGCCGGTGGTGTCGCGGCCCATCTCGCGCACGTCGCTCTCGTGAAAGCGGCAGCTGAGACCAAAACGGGTGGCCAGCACGATGTCATTCGTGCCCGACGTCTCCTGCACGTCGATCAGCTCATCACCCGCCTCGATCTTGATCGCCTTGATGCCGTTGTTGCGCACGTTCGTGTAATCCGACATGCGCGACTTCTTCACCGTCCCGGCACGTGTGCTGAAGAACAGGAAACGCTCGTCTTCATCCGTGATCTTCCCCAGATCCTTGACCGGTAGCACGGCCCGGACCCGGGTTTCCGGCGACACATTGATCAGGTTGACCATCGGCTTGCCGCGCGCACCGGCACTGGACTGCGGAATCTCGTAGACCTTGAGCCAATACATGCGCCCATCGTCGGTGAAGACCAGCAGGTAGTCGTGTGTGCTGCCGATGTAGAGTCGACTGACGAAATCCTCGTCCTTCAGCCCCGTCCCCGTCTTCCCTCGCCCGCCGCGACGCTGCCGTTTGTACAGCGACACCGACGTCCGCTTCACATAGCCCGTGTGTGAGATCGTCACCACCACGTCTTCTTCGGCAATCAGATCCTCGACGCTGAACTCACCTTCGTCGCTCACGATCTCCGTCTTGCGCACGTCGCCGAAGGTCTCGGCCACTTCCATCAGTTCGGACTTGAGGATGATCATGCGGCGCTCGCGGCTGCCGAGAATGTCGCGCAACTCGGCAATCAACGCGCGCACTTCGGCCAGTTCGGCTTCCAGCTTGCCGATTTCGAGGCCGGTCAGCTTGGCGAGGCGCATGTTGAGAATCGCCTCGGCCTGCCGCTCCGACAGCGCGAACCGCGTCTGCAGGCTCAGGCTCGCCGCCGGCGTGTCATCGGCCGCGCGGATGATCTTGATCACCTCGTCGATGTTGTCGACGGCGATCTTGAGCCCTTCGAGGATATGCTCGCGTTCGAGTGCCTTGTCGAGATCGAACTGGGTGCGGCGGGTGATGACTTCGTGACGATGGTCGATGTAGTGCTGCAGCACTTCGCGCACCGGCATCACCTTCGGCACCAGCTGTCGCGTCTTGCTGTCCGGCACCAGCGCCAGCATGATCACACCGAAAGTCGTCTGCAGCTGCGAGTGCTTGTAGAGCTGGTTCAGCACCACCCGTGGAATCGCATCGCGCTTCAGCTCCATCACCAGCCGGATGCCTTCCTTGTTCGACTCGTCGCGCAGCGCACTGATCCCGGCCACCTTCCCTTCGCGCACCAGGTCGACGATCTGCTGGCGCAGCCGTTCCTTGTTGACCTGATACGGAATCTCGGTGACGACGATCTGACTCTTGCTCCCACGCTCGTTTTCCTCGATCTGCGCCCGGGCCCGCACCTGGAGGCGCCCACGCCCCGTCTCGATGTAGTCCTTGATGCCGGCGCGACCGTAGATGAAACCGGCAGTCGGAAAGTCGGGGCCGGTGATGATCTTCCGGATTTCGTCCGTCTCGATCGCCGGATTGTCGACCATCGCCACGATCGCCGCCGAGGCCTCGCGCCGGTTGTGCGGCGGAATGTTGG
>CAYMQV010000059.1:18706-22965 GCA_964392395.1 uncultured Gemmatimonadaceae bacterium | reverse complement strand
GGTCGGAGGTATCGCGTCCGGACGCCTTGCTATCCCTGCGTATTGGCTCTCGACTCATTGTCTGCAGCGGCGGATGGTTGGGTACGAACCCGAGTCGTCAGGCTGGGCTCTGAGGCGGGAACTGACGGCACTGTAGGCAGCAGGAATCGGCTTGAAAACATGCAGCCCACCCGCCCTACCTCGACCGTGGAGATCTTGAGCCTCTTCGGGAGCGCGGTTCTCGGCACAGTCATCGCATAAACACTCCGACGGCGCCACTGTCGTCGACAGCGCCTTACTGCGCGCGATTGCGCGTCCGACCACTGCTGCTCGCGCTGGCGTGTCCGCGGGCTACGTCAACCATCGCTGGCGCCTGACCTCTGTGCGCGGTCGCACGCGCTTGACCCTGATGTGCGTGCCTTGGCTGTGCTCTTCGAGAAGCGTGACCGCGGCCGGCGATGTTCTAGGATTCGTCAGCGCTTGCGCCGCTCCTCCAGCAGTTGCCGCGGTCGGCATCCATCTGTGGCTGCAACGGACTTAAGGAAGCTCTGCACAGGTAGGCCGCGCAGCGTGCACAGCGCTGAATTTGCTTGGACTGCAGTGATTTAGTCGATAATACGCTGATATTCGCCGTCAGTGCGGCGCTTTTGCGGCGCCGTGGGGGCGTTTTGCCCCGTCGGCGCGGTTCGCGCCGACACTACGTGCCCTGCGGACGCAGTTTGTGGCGCACCTGATACAGGTTCGCGAGGGCGAACGCGGCGTACACGCGCACGGTATTCTTCGCGAGTCCACGATACCGCACCTTCGTGAAGCCCCACAGGTTCTTGATCACGTGGAACACGCGCTCGCACCGCGCCCGGATTTTCGAGCGTGTCGCATTGATCTTGTCCCACTGCGTGGTGCGTTTGCCACGGCGGTTCACGCGATACGTGCCGCCGCAGGCCTCCCAGTTCGCCTTATCGGCCGCCTTGTAGTCCGCCTTGTCCCCGTACAGCGTCGACTCCTGGCCGTGCAGCAGCTCGCTGAGTTGGCTGATGTCCGACGTCGCGGCGTCGGTGGTCGTCAGCGAATGCACCAGCCCGCGCATGTCGGTCCCGACGTGCACCTTCATCCCGAAGTACCACTGCTGTCCCTTCTTCGTTTGCTTCATCTCGGGATCGCGCGTGTTCGTCACGTTCTTCGTCGAGCTGGGCGCCGCAATAATCGTCGCATCGACAATCGTGCCCGCCTTGAGCAACAGCCGCTGCTCCTCGAGCAATGCCCGCACGGCGTCGAAGATCTGGGCGGTGAGCTGATGCGCTTCCAGCAGGTGGCGGAAGCGCAGAATCGTCGATTCGTCGGGCACGGTATCCTCGCCGAGTTCGACGCGGGCAAACCGGCGCATCGACTCGCTGTCGTACAACATGTCTTCGGCCTGCGGATCCGAGAGATTGAACCACTGCTGGAGGAAGTACACGCGCAGCAGGGTCCCCATCGGCAATGGGCGCCGACCGCGACCCGCCTTCGGGTAGTGCGGCGCGATGAGGGCGATGATCCGCGCCCAGGGGATCGCACGATCCATCTCACCGAGGAACGTCTCGCGGCGCGTCACGTTGCGCTTCGTGTCGTAGGGCACACTGGCGAAACTCTTCTGTGCATGCATCGCAGCATCCTCGGCATGATATTTCCTGCAGATCCTCTCACGTCACCTCATGCAAAAATAGCGCGCGCCGCACGACTTGAGCAGAGCTTCATCAATGGTGCGCTCGTCGGATCGAACACCGACTGCGGTCCGGCCAACACGTACCAGCTCGCTGGGGCGAAGACGTTTACCCAGTGGCTCACCGGGTCGAACACGCTCGAAGTCCGTTGGACCGGTGACAACATCACCGATGGTGCGCTGGTCTCGATCGACAATGTCACGTTCACTCCACGTGACCCGAACCCCAACGTCGTTCCTGAGCCGTCGACCTATCTGCTGATGGCCACTGGGCTCGGTCTCCTTGCGCTGGTCGGGCGCCGAAAGCAGGGCCGCAGTTAGGCTGCCGCGCGTGACGAGCGAGCCCGCGGTGTCGTGATCGTGCGATGCCGCGGGCTCGTTCGCACTCCGGATGATGATGCCGGAAATCAATGACGAACCACGAGTCAGTTCCCGACATCGGACTCCCCACTCGAAACGTCACGACGCCTCAGCATCTCACGTCTTCCCCCGGTGGATCTCGTTCACCGCAAAGACCGCCGCACTCGCGGTGAGTTGCATGTCGGACTGGATTGGAATCTGACGCGCAGTTGACGCCATGCACGCGCCTGACACGGACCACGGTGGGTAGGCCAATTGTCCGCGCGGCACACGCCGTCCGGCAGATCCGGCCGCGGTCGGGTCACCGGCGATCGTTCCCGCGCCTTGGCTCGCCCCCATTCAGTGCCGCGACGACGGCCGGCGAACCACACCAGACCTCGCGACGACCCTTCGTGGCGCCGATATCCCGCTCCCGGCTGCGCCAGCCGTCCTCGTCTGGCGCGCGCGCAGGCCACATACTTCCCACGCCCCAGATCGGAACTCCCAGCCCGAAGACGGCTTCCTGCCGCCGAGCGGGGTGTGCCGATCGGTGCGCGTCCCGCAGACAGAGCATCTCTCGCAACCAGGCACGAGCCGTCATGATGACATACTCCGCACGACACGCATGAGCGCCGACGCCGAGTCGTTGCGATTGCAGTCTGCCGGCGAGGGGAGCGTCGCGTGGAAGCAGTGGGGCCCGTACCTGAGCGAGCGGCAGTGGGGCACGGTGCGCGAAGACACCGGCGGCACCGGCGATGCGTGGAACGACTTCACGCACGATCAGGCCCGCTCGCGCGCCTATCGACGCGGCGAGGATGGACTGGGAGGCATCAGCGACGACCGGCAGCGGCTCTGCTTCGCGCTGGCGCTCTGGAACGGGCGTGACGCGATCCTCAAGGAGCGGGCGTTCGGGCTCGACAACAACGAGGGCAACCACGGCGAGGATGTGAAGGAGTACTACTTCTATCTCGATTCCACGCCGACGCACTCGTACATGAAGTACCTCTACAAGTATCCACAGTCGGCGTATCCCTATCGCGACCTGCTCGACATCACGCGGCGGCGCACGCGTGATGACCCGGAATACGAACTGCTCGACACCGGGATCTTCGACGAGCAGCGCTACTTCGACGTGTTCGTGGAGTACGCGAAGGCCGCTGCCGACGACATCCTGGTCTCGATCACGATCTGCAATCGTGCCCCCGACGCTGCGCGGTTGCGCGTGCTGCCGACGCTCTGGTACCGCAACACCTGGCAGGACGACCAGAGCGAGGCGCGGCCGCTGCTGCGCCGCCTGAGCGACACCCCGCTGGCCACGATCCACGCACAGACACCGGCCACCGCATCGCGTGCGGCGCTGGACGACTACTATCTCTACTGCGACACCGACGTCCCGCTGCTGTTCACCGAGAACGAGACCAACACGGCGCGGCTGCGCGGCACGCCGAACGCCACACGCCACGTGAAGGATGGCTTCCATGAGTACGTGGTCGACGGCCGGCACGATGCCGTCAATCCGGCACAGGTAGGCACCAAGGCCGCGGCGCTGCACGACCTGACGGTGGAGGCAGGGGGCTCTCGGGTGATCCGGTTGCGCCTCACCACTCGCGCGCCGGCGACGCTGCCGCACCCCTTTGCCGACTTCGCCGACCTCGTCGCCACCCGTGTCCACGAGGCGGATGCGTTCTACGACGCAATCACGCCGCTCGCCGTACGCAGCGACCCCGATCGGGCCAACGTGATGCGGCAGGCGCTGGCCGGCATGCTCTGGTCGAAGCAGTACTACCACGTGGACCTCGACCATCGCCGCCACGCACCGGCGCCGGCCGGTACGCACCGCAACGCCGACTGGTCGCACCTGTACTGCGACGACATCATCTCGATGCCCGACACCTGGGAGTATCCCTGGTTTGCTGCCTGGGACCTGGCCTTCCACGCCATCCCGCTGTCGATCGTGGACCTCGACTTCGCCAAGGAGCAGCTCGACCTGCTGCTGCGCAACGACTACCTGCACCCCAACGGCCAGCTGCCCGCCTGCGAGTGGAACTTCAGCGACGTGAATCCGCCGGTGCATGCCTGGGCCACGCTGCAGCTCTACCTGCTCGAGAAGGAACGCAACGACGGTCAGGGCGACCTCGAGTTCCTGAAGTTCACCTTCTCCAAGCTGCTGGTGAACTTCACCTGGTGGATCAACCGCACCGACCGCTCCGGCGCCAGCTCCACCGCGATGCGCAGCATCTGC
>CAYMQV010000059.1:0-18696 GCA_964392395.1 uncultured Gemmatimonadaceae bacterium | reverse complement strand
GACAACATCGGCGTCTTCGATCGGTCGTCGCCGCTGCCCACCGGTGGCAACATCGATCAGGCCGACGGCACCGCCTGGATGGTCTTCTACAGCCAGCAGATGCTGCGCATCGCGGTGGAGCTGGCGCTGCACGAGCCGCGCTACCAGGAGTTCGTCGAGACGTTCTTCCAGCACACGCTTCGCATCGCCGGCGCGATGGATCGCGTGGGCGAGCACGAGGATGAGATGTGGGACGAGGAGGACGGCTTCTTCTACGATGTGCTGCGGCTGCCCGACGGCACCGCGACCCGACTCAAGGTGCGCTCCATCGTGGGACTGCTGCCACTGGCGGCAGTGGCGGTGTTCGAGGACGACATCCTCGACCGACTGCCCCTCTTCCGCGAGCGCAGCCGGCAGTTCACGCGGCGCCATCCCGAGCTGATCGCCAACCTGCATCTCCCTGACCGCCCGGGTGTGGCCGGGCGCCGGATGCTCTCGATCGTGGATGAGTCGAAGCTGCGGCGCATCCTCACCCGTATGCTGGACGAAGAGGAGTTTTTCTCGCCGCACGGCATCCGTGCGCTCTCACGGCATCATCGCGCGCATCCTTACGTGTTCGTGCACGATGGCAAGGAGCACCGGGTGAGCTACGTGCCAGGTGATTCCGACAGCGGCATGTTCGGCGGCAACTCCAACTGGCGCGGACCGGTGTGGATGCCGATCAACTACCTGCTTTACGGTGCGCTGCTGCGGCTCTACGCGTACTACGGTGACGAGTTCCTGATCGAGTGCCCGACCGGCTCCGGCAACGAGATGACGCTGCTGGAGGTGGCGGTGGAACTCGGCGATCGGCTCTGCGGACTGTTCACGCGTGACGCGCAGGGGGCACGACCGGTGCACGGCGGCGCGTCGCTGTTCCGTGACGACCCGCATTGGCGTGAGCTGCTGCTGTTCTCGGAGTACTTTCACGGCGACACCGGTGCCGGCGTGGGCGCCAGTCATCAGACCGGCTGGACCGGATGCATTGCGCAGATCATCCAGACCAACGGCATGCTGGCGCGCGAACTGCTGCACACCGCCGGCGGCATGACCGCAGCGATCCGCACGCTGCAGACGAGCGCGCGAGCACCGGGCAGTTGAACGTGTCAGCGTGGGATGCAGCCTTCACATACCCCCAGGAACAGTGGGGCAGGTCACAAGCAGGGAGCGCGGCAGTAGGTTGACCGTCCAGCGCTCCCGATCGCCGGCGTGCGGTGCTCGCGCTGGACGCCCCGTCGACGTAGCCTGGACATCCGCCGGCCGATCGAGCGGCACTCCGGCGTCACGCGGCAACCTGGGCCCGATCCGCTCCGCGTCACCGTCTGATCCGACATCCGAGGCACCGCGTGACACCGACGAAACTGCTGGTACAGCTCGCCCATCGCACAATCCTGCTCACGCTGCTGTCCGCGAGCAACGCAGCGGCGCAGCGCACGCCCCTCGCCATCTGGTTCCGCCAGCCCGCCACCGAGTGGAATCGCGCCCTGCCCGTCGGCAACGGTCGACTCGGCGCCATGATCTTCGGCGGCACCGCAAAGGAACACATTCAGCTCAACGAAGAGACGTTGTGGACCGGTGGGCCCTACAACCCGGTCGTGAAAGGTGCGAGCAAGGCGCTGCCGGAAATCCAGCGTTTGCTCTTCGCCGGCGATGTTCCCAAGGCACACGACCTCTTTGGACGCACCATGATGGGTGTGCCGTACGAACAGATGAAGTACCAGCCACTCGGCGATCTGCTGCTTGATTTTGCGGGGCACGACAGCGCGACCAGCTACCGTCGCGAGTTGCTGCTCGATTCGGCGCTGTCGCGCGTGTCATACGAAGTGAAGGGCGTGACCTTCACTCGCGAGGTGTTCGCCAGCGCGCCGGATCAGGCGATCGTCATGCGGCTGACCGCGAACCAGCGGGGCGCATTGACCTTTTCCGCAACGTTGCGCGGCGTGCGCAACCCGGCCCATTCCAACTACGGTACCGACTATTTCCAGATGGACGGTGTGGCGCCCAACGGACTCCGCCTCACCGGCAAGAACTCCGATTACCTCGGTATCACCGGCAAGCTCACCTACGAAGCACGGCTGCAGGCGCGCAATGAGAACGCGCGCGGAACAGTTGCGGTGGACTACCGCACACTCCGCGTGGACGGCGCCGATACGGTCACCATCGTGCTGGCGGCGGCGACGAGTTTCGTGAATTACGCCGACGTCAGTGGCAATCCGGCCACTCGCGTGCGCACGGTGCTCGATCGCAACGCGACCCGCACGTACGACACGATGCTCCGCGATCACGTCGCCGAACATCGTCAGTGGTTCGGACGGGTCCACCTGTCGCTCAACGGCACCAGTGCCGACGTGCTGGCCCTGCCGACGGATGAACGCATCATGCGCTTCGCCACCGCGCCCGACCCCGATCTCGCCGCGCTCACCTATCAATTCGGCCGCTATCTGCTCATCGGCAGTTCGCGACCAGGCACCGAAGCCGCCAACCTGCAGGGCATCTGGAACGACAACTCGAATCCGTGGTGGGACGCGAAGTACACGATCAACATCAATCTCCCCATGAACTACTGGCCCGCCGAGACGGGCCACCTGGGCGAACTGGCGCAACCGCTGGAATCGCTGGTGCGTGACGTGGCGCAGACCGGCACCGAGATCGCGCGAGAACACTGGAACGCGCGCGGCTGGGTGGTGCATCAGAACACCGATCTCTGGCGAGCCGCGGCCCCGATGGACGGCCCGTCATGGGGCGCATGGCCGGTCGGTGGTGCGTGGCTCATGACCAACCTCTACGAGCACTACCGGTTCTCGGGCGACACGGCCTATCTGCGCCGCATCTATCCGCTCTTGCGCGACCAGACGCGTTTCCTGATGGACATTCTGGTGCCGTATCCGGGCAAGGGTTGGCTGGTGACAGCGCCGTCCAACTCACCGGAGAACTATCCGGCGTGGCCCGGGAACGGCGAGTTCTTTGACGAAGCGAGTGGCATCTCGCTCACCGCCCGCACCATGGCCGCCGGCCCCACGATGGACATGCACATCGTCCGCGATGTCTTCGGCGCGTTCGGCGAGGCAGCCGCGCTCCTCGACGCCGACACGGCGCTGGCCAACGACGTACGCACCGCGCGTGCGAAGCTCGCTCCCAACCAGATCGGCAAGCACGGACAGCTGCAGGAGTGGCTGGAAGACTGGGATGATCTCGAACCACAGCACAGGCATCTGTCCGGCCTCTGGGGGCTCTATCCCGGCAGCGAGATCACGCCCGAGCGCACGCCTGCACTGGCGGCCGCCGCCGCGGTGACGCTCGACCGACGCGGTACCGGTGGCTGCGGCTGGTCGTACGCCTGGAAGATGGGACTCCGCGCACGACTCCACGACGGTGAGAAGTCACTCGAGCAGATGCGCGCGATGCTCACCAGGTCGTCACTCCCCAATCTGTTCTCGTTGTGTGGACGGGCCGTGCAGGTGGACGGCAACCTCGGGGCCACGGCCGCCATCGCTGAAATGCTCGTGCAGTCACACCAGGATGTGATTCACCTGCTGCCGGCCCTGCCGGCCGAGTGGCGAGCGGGCAGTGTGCAAGGCCTTCGCGCGCGCGGAGGATACGGCGTGGATGTCGCATGGGCGAACTCGCGCGCGACACGTGCCACGATCAGCGCCAGCGGTACGCAGCGCTGTCGCGTCCGGGCGCAGGGCAGGGTCACGGTGACGTCAAGCGGTCAGCGCGTGCGTGCGGTGCAACGCGACGGCGAGACAGTCGAGTTCCCCGTGACGGCCGGGCGGAGCTATGTGCTGACGTTTGGCGGCTGAGAACTGCGCCGAACGCAAGCGACTCCGCCTTCCGCGCGTCGATGCGGAAGGCAGAGTCGTTCACGCAAGGGAGCGGCGTGCCGTCAGACGAACCGCACCCCGCCATCCTCGAGCGGCGTACTGCGGATCCGCTTGCCGGTCAGCGCGAATACGGCATTCGCCAGCGCCGGTGCCACCAGCGGTACACCAACCTCTCCGATGCCACCCGGCTTCTCGCCGGATTGAATCAACTCCACCTGCACCTTGGGCACTTCTGACGCACGCGGCAACCGGAAGGTGTCGAAGTTGCTCTGCTCGACGCGTCCGTTCCTGAAGGTGATCTTCGAGCGTACGGCCTGAATCAGGCCGGTTACGATGCCGCCCTGCAGTTGCGCCATCACCTGGTCAGGGTGCACTGCGATACCGCAGTCGGCCGCGATCGTGATCTTTTCGAGCTTGATCGCATCGGCGGTGCCCGACACTTCGCACACCAGCGCGGCGTGTGTCTCGTAGCACTCCATCGACGCGATGCCGAACGCCCGACCCGCAGCCGGTGTCGTGGTGTAGCCTGATGCCCGGACCGCGCGCTCGATCGCGGCGCGCTGACGCGGTTGCTTCGCGAGCAGCGCCATTCGGAATGCCACCGGACTCTGACCCGCCTCGATCGCCATCTCGTCCATGAAGCTCTCGACGGCAAAGGCGTTGATCGCATGACTGACCGAGCGCCAGAATCCGACGCGCACCCCGACCTCCTCGATCACCGTGCGAAGCTCGAGGTTGGGAACATCGTAGGTGAGGTTCGCCAACCCCTCGGTCATGAACGGGTCGTTGCCGTTCACCACGAAGGAAGGGAACGCCCTGGCTGTGATCGACGGTGACACGAGCGTGCCGCTCAGCGCCTCCAACCGCCCATTCGCCACAGCGCCTCGCATCAGATGCAGGCTTGGCGGCCGGTAGAAATCCTGCTGCGTGTCCTGCGGTCGCGTCCAGATCATCTGCACCGGTGTGCCAGGCACGGCCTTCGCAATCGCCACCGCCTGAGCGACGAAGTCGTTCTCGAGTCGCCGACCAAAGCCACCGCCGATGAACTGTGAATGTACCTTCACCTGCTCGGGCTTCACGCCTGCCACTGCGGCCGCGGTACCCTGAGCGCCCTGCGGAAACTGCACGCTGGCCCAGACCTCGACTCCGGCGGGCGTCACCTTCGCGGTGCAGTTCTGCGGCTCCAGCGTGGCGTGCGCCAGCATCTGGCAGCGGTACTCGGCGGACTTCGCCCCCGCTGCCAGCGCGGTCGTCACATTGCCCGCCGTCTTGGCCACGAATCCCGGGCGGTCCTTCGCCGCATCGAGTGCAGCGAAGACCGTCGTGGTGTCGATTTTCGCGCTGCTGCCCTCGTCCCAGGCTATGGTCAGCGAGTCGGCGGCGCTGCGGGCGATCCAGTAGTGCGTCGCAACCACCGCGACGGCGTCGCCGATGTTCACCACACTCTTCACGCCGGGGCGCTTCGCGACCGCGGTGCCATCGAACGACGCGACCTTGCCACCGATCACGGGGCAGGGAATGATGGCCGCGTACAGCATCCCAGGCAGCTTTACATCCAGTCCGTAAGTCGCACGGCCACGGGCTTTCGCCGCACCATCGAGGCGCGGCAGCGGCTTGCCGATCACGGTGAACGTGGCGGGGTCCTTCAGCGTGACATTGGCTGGAGGTGTGAGCAGCGCTGCGGCGGCCGTGAGGCTGCCATACCCCGCGCTGTGCGGACCATGCGTCACCACGCCATTGGCCGCTTTGCAATCGCCCGGGCTCACGCCCCACTTCGTCGCCGCGGCAGCAATCAACATCTCGCGTGTGGTCGCACCAGCCTTGCGAAGCGGCGTCCATCCCTCACGCACGCTGGTGCTGCCACCCGTGATCTGGGCGCCCATCGCCGTATTGACGTAGGCCGGATCGGCGGGTGCATGCAGCACCGTCACCTTGCGCGGGTCCACCCCCAGCTCCTCGGCCAGGATCATGCTCAGCGAGGTGTAGACGTCCTGCCCCATCTCGCTTCGGCCGCAGGTGAAGGTCACGGCACCATCGGGTGCAATCCGGATCCAGGCGTTGGCCGCGAGCCCCGCCGCGTCGGCTGGTTGCGCCGAGGCATCGGAGAAACGGAAGCCGACCAGCAGGCCGCCGCCAACGACCGCGGAGACGCGGATGAAATCGCGTCGGGTCACTGTGGAGTCGATCATGACTTGCCCTCCAGCGTTTTCGCGGCATCGAGCACCGCGGCGTTGATTCGGCCGTAGGTGCCGCAGCGGCAGATGTTCCCGTTCATCGCTTCCGTGATCTGCCCCTCGCTCGGCTTCGGATTCTTCGCGAGCAGTGCCGACGCGGCCATCACCTGGCCCGACTGGCAGTAGCCGCACTGCGGAACCTGATGCTTGTCCCACGCGGCCTGCACCGCAGTACCGATGGGGCCGGTAAGGCCCTCGATCGACGTCACCTTCTTGCCGGTCAGGGCGGAGAGCGGCGTGACGCAAGAGCGGGTGGCGACCCCGTCCACGTGCACGGTGCAGGCGCCGCAGAGTGCAGCACCGCAGCCGAACTTCGTTCCCGTCATCTGGAGATGGTCGCGCAGCACCCAGAGGAGCGGCGTGTCAGGCGTGGCATCAACCATGACGGCTTTGCCATTGAGCGAAATCGAGGGCATCTGAACCTCGGGCGACTGTGGACCCTGCGCGGGCGTGTCGGGCCAGACCGGCCATGCCGCGAATGTGCGCGCTGGGCACGGGAAGTCAATGAAAGACATGGCGCGAGCGTTCAGGCAGCATGGCCTTCATCGGCGATGCCGCCACACTGTCGCTCTCGGCGACGTCCTCGACGCTCGCCTATCGCAGGGCGCGCAGCTCGATCGTCGACAGCAACGGCACGATCACGTCCCGCAGCGCTGCCGTCAGCCGCCCGGGCGGCACGTCGGCGTTCAGTTCGAACCACGCATTTCCCACGCGTGTAACGAGTTGCGTGCGCTGCCGCGCATCGACACCAGCCGGATCGGTCCAGGTGCGCCGCGTCCACTCGTAGCGACCGATGGTCTCCGACCGCGTCGACAGGCGCGCTGCGGTCGGCACCACGCCTGGGCTGCCGGAGAGTGCACCGCTCAGTCGAGTCGTTGCGTCCGAACCGCGCTGCGCCACGAATGAATCGCCATGAAATGTGGCCACCCAATTCCGCGGTAACTGAATGCCGACACGCCCGCCTGGCGACTGCAGCTCCTGGACCCGCGCCAGCTCGTCGCGGCCGCGCTTGCGGTAGGAGCCACCCGGAAGGCCACCGCCGAATCCGGTCACCACACCTCCTGGCGTGATCGTGAAGGCGATCGGCGCCGATCCCGAAATGTTACGGAGCACCGCACTGGACGGACTCGCAAAATCGAGTTCGGAGCGATTGCGCGTTGCGCCGGCATCCATGCTGAAACTCAGGTGGCGGCCATCAGGGGCTTTCCTGATGTTCGCGCGAAAGCCGTCACCGGACAGGTAGCTGCCGACGTATCGATCGAAGTTCGCCGCCGCGAGTTCAAAGGTGTTGCGCGTAGGGTCGGACTCGGTGGGCCGAGCGAAGTTGCTCAGCGGCTCACCATTGGCGATATGAAGCAGGTTGTTCACCAGCCAGAGCTGACCTGGGTAGCGGTACGCGTCGAGCGTCGGTCCATTATAGAGCACACTGGCCGCGGTACCCGTCAGCGTGTCGATGATGGTCCACGAACTCATCACGATCGCGCTGCCGCCATGATTGATCACCGTTCGGCCGTCGGCGTTGACGACGACCCATCCCATGGCATATCCCGACTTGCCGCCCTTCACACCCATCTCGGGGAGCGACACCGTCGTGATGCTCCCCGGCACGAAGAGTCGCGCAACCGAGGCCTCGCTCAGGTATCGCGCGCGACCCGCCATCCCTTTGCGCAGCAGCATCACGAGGAACTTCCCCATGTCGTCCGACGTCATGCGCAGTTCGCTGCCGGCGGCGAGCGCCGAGGCCAGAAATCGCGGGCCGGCGGGCGTGACGCCGTTCGGTTCTGCGAAATGCCCCCAGAGCGCGCCGATTTCCTTGAACCGATCACGGGCAGTGCT
The DNA here is from genome assembly GCA_964392395.1 of uncultured Gemmatimonadaceae bacterium. GTDB lineage: Bacteria > Gemmatimonadota > Gemmatimonadetes > Gemmatimonadales > Gemmatimonadaceae > JACMLX01. Next base: position 10,784 of record CAYMQV010000059.1, on the reverse strand, counting down.
CGAGTGGGTCATGCCCAGCGGTCGAAAGAACTCCTGCTCGAGAAACGCGCTGTAGCGCATGCCGGAAACAGCCTCGATGATCGCGCCGGCGATGCTCCAGTTCTCGTTGGCATACTCAAACGACGTGCCTGGCGCACGCGCGAGCGACACGGACGAGAGTCCCCGGACCTCGCGCTCGACTGCGGCCTCATCGCTGTCCTGGCTGTAGATCCACCTGTCCACGCTGGGGATGCCCGAGGTGTTGTGCAGGAGCATGCGGACGGTGATCTCGCCGCCGCGGTTGTCGGCGGTGCGGAACCATGGGAGGTAGCGCACCACCGGCGCGTCGAGATCAATCCTGCCCGCCTCGACGAGCCGCATGATCGCGATCGCGGTGATCGATTTGGTTTGCGAGCCGATGGCCACTGGTGATTGTGACGTCATCCTCCGGCTGGTACCCGCGACTTCGACACCGTAGCCCTTGCTGAGGATGACGGCGCCGTTCTTCACCACCACCGCCGAGAACCCCGGCACCGGAATCTCGCTCAGGTGACGCGCGAGAAAACGGTCGAGCGAATCGCGTATGGCGCGCGGCGTCGCGCGCTGTGCCGCCGCGGGTGACGTCAGCACAACCTGCGCCGCGAGTGCGAAAAGAAGTACGCGCCTCATTCGACGATCAGGGTGCGTGGGTTGATTGCGAGCACCTGCCGCGACGGCCACCAGGCACTCGCGAGGCAGAACACGACGATGAGGGGCACCAGCGCGGCCATGCCGATCCCCCAGTTCTCCAGCGGAAAGGAGACCAGCCCCACGGTGCCGAAGAGACCGGAGAGCACCACCCGCGCGGTGAGGAACCAGAGTGCCAGCGCCAGGAGCACACCGCCCACAGCCTGGAAACCGACGCCGGTCACGATCGAGGAACGCAGCTGCGCCGGTGTCATGCCGGTCGTCTTGAGAATGCCGAACACCTGACGGTTCTCGGCGATGGTGAGCAGCGTGGTGTTGACGATGAACACGGCGGCGGCGATGAGAAACACGAACGCCAGAAACCCGTTCGTCATGCGCAGCCCCAACATGATCTGCGCGAGCTGATCGCGGATGAAAAAGTCGCCCGGCTTGGCGTCGACCGCTTCGCCATACTCGGCTTCGAGGCCGCTGATGAACCGCTCCACGTTCGTGCCAGACGCCAGGGCGACCGAATACTCACTCGGTGACCACAAAGGATTTGCCTGATGCGCCGACTCGAGCCGGATGCGAAAGCCGTGGCCGGTGTTGTTGATGGATTGATACACGCCGACCACGGATAGCACGACTGGCGCGCCGAGCAGTTGTACCGTGACGGTGCTGCCCAGGTCGAGCCCGAGCTCCTCCGCGGTGCGAATGCCAATCGACATCTCGCCAGGCCCCGTCGCGTTACGTCCACGCAGGTTGCGAAAGCCGAGCCCCTCCATGTCGCCGTCGACGACCATGCCGTTGACCAGTCGTGTGGCGCCGCTCGTGTCGAGCGTGAACATGCCGTCCATGGTCCCCCATGTCGCGACGGCCCTCACCGCTGCGCGCGTGTTCAGCACCTGCATCAGGTCATCGTGTCGCAGCCCAAAGCGGCGACCGGATCGCGTCACGCGCACGTCAGCGGCGTCAAAGCCGAAATCGGCGAGGTGCGTCGACATGCGGCCAAAGGTGTAGTCGAGGTTGACGGCCAGCGCAGCCGCCAGCGTCGCGAACACCACCGCCAGCGCGAGCACCGCGGCGCGGCGCTTCTGCAGGCCGAGGTTTTTGATGGCGACGATCACCGGAACCGATGCCCACCGGAGTTTTTGCAGGGGTATCCCCGTCGACACCGCCGCCTGTCCGGCCGACGCACCGAATCGAATGGCGTCGGCCGGGCGCACGCGCGCCACGGTTCGTGTCACGCGCGCAGTGAAGAGAAACACGAGGCCGATCAGCACCGCCGACATCAGCAACGCCAGGGCCGCGAGCGGCGCGATGGGGACGGGTGTGGCGACACTCTTGGTGAGTTGTGCCACTGCCTGGTGCACGATGAGCATGCCCGCGCCCACACCGACGGGGATCGCCACGACAGCGAGCACGAGATACTGCAGCGTGTAGCAGCGGGCAACGTCAATGGGGCGAAAGCCCTGTGCGCGCAGAATGCCGATGATCTTGTAGTCGGCCATCAGCGCGCTGGTGATCGTCCCCTGCATCGCGAGGAGCGCGACGATGAAGCCGAGTGCGGAGAAGGCCATGATCACACCGCCAAGCAGTGCGTACGGCGCCGTGTATGCCGACAGCACGTCCCGTTCCGACATCAGTCCACCGCTGTAGGCACCGCCGAGCGACCGGATATACCGGTCCCACATCGCATCGGCATCGGTGCCGCGCTCGAGGCGCACCGGGAGCATGACGCCGGTCAGCGCCGTGCTCGCCATCAGGGTGGCCAGCTCTCCTGCGGCGACCCAGACGCGCACGGGGTTGGCGAACAGGCCGCTGGCCATCGGATCGACCACGACCGCGCTGACTATGAGAGGTACAAGCCCATCTGCGCCGGGAAACTGCAGCGTGTCGCCCGCGTGCATCCCCATCTCCTCGGCCAGTCCGGTCGGCAACCAGACTTCACCGGGGCCAGGGCTGGCCGAAGCGCGCCCGTCGATGACACGGATGGAGTCCTGCGCACTGGGGGTGACGGGTCGCTCGGTGGCCAGCAGAAAGCGACCGAGCTGCCGCCCCTTGAAGAACGCGCCCTCGCGCAGTTCGATCGTGGCCAGCGGTTCGCTCACTGCCGCCACGCCCGGCTGCGCGAGCCACCATGCGCGCAGCGAGTCCGGATCGTGAATGCGGGGATCGAAGAACAGGGTGAGTTGCGATGCGCGCTGAGCCTCGCGCATCCGATGCACGGGGGCGTCGATCTCTCGGAAGATCCCAATCCCTGTATAGAGCATCAGGGCGGACAGGGCCAGGATGGCGCCAACCAGAATGCTCTGTCCCTTGCGACGGCGCAGATTGGCGAAGGCGATCAGCTGAATGCTTCGCACGTGGCTACCAGCCCTGCGCCGAGAGCCACGAGAGGATGGCTGCTTCCCGGTCTTCCACGGCCACGGCGGAATCCTTGAGTCGATACTCTCCGCGGATCTGTCCGTCACGCATGAACACGATGCGATCGCCGATGCAGGCCGATTTCACGTCGTGCGTCGCCATCACGATGGTCTGTCCGCGAGCGTTGATCTCCCGGAACCCCTCGAGCACGGCACTTCCCGATGCGGAGTTCAGCGCGCCGGTGGGTTCGTCGGCGAGCAGCGCACGCGGCGCGTTGATCATCGAGCGCGCGATCGCGGCGCGCTGCTGCTCCCCGCCCGAGACCTGCGCGGGCAGTCGATGCAGCAGCGCGCCGATCCCGAGCCTGCCCATCAGTTCCGTGGCCCGGTGATCCACTTCATCGCGATTGACATTGACCAGATATCCCGGCAGCACCACGTTTTCGAACAGTGTCAGATGCGGAATGAGATTGATGGCCTGAAACACGAAGCCGATCCCTTCGCGCCGGAGCATCGACAACGCCGTCTCGTCCATGCGATCGATTCGCTGGCCGTCGAAGTGGATCTCGCCATCGGTGGCCTGTTCGAGCCCCGAGAGCACGTACAGCAAGGTGGACTTGCCAGAGCCCGAGCTCCCCATCAGCACCAGCAGCTCGCCTTGCTCCACATCGAGGTTCACGTCGCGCAGTGCATGCACGGGCGCCGTACCGCTCTCGTAGACCTTCGAGAGCTGGCGGGTGTGTACGAGGTGTGCCGGCCTGGGCTGGGTATCGGCGCGGGCAGGGGTACCGCTCGGTGCGATGGGCATTCGAGCAGCGTACGGAGGTGCGCCGCGCGCGGCAACGCGACCGGGACGTTCTGCTGACGTGGGTACGCGAACGGCGGTTGGCGTGCTGCAAGGGCGCGTCGGCGGGTGGTCCATCCGCCTTGTGCGCGGAGCGACTTCGGTCACTGAAATGGTGCGTGCCTGACTGTGACACCAATGTGCGTGAAAACATGATCTTGACAGCGTGACGTGGAATCACGACTCTGTGTGAGATCACGTACGCCGTGTCACTGAGGACACGGCGTGCAGCGAAATGATGATACGACCTTGAAGGTTGCGATGAAACAGCCGGCTCACCAGATGACAGCGACGGAACTCCTCGAGCAACAGCCGCTGCACGTGCGATCCGAGCTCGTGCGCGGCCGGCTGCGTCTGCGCGAACCGGCTGCGTATCTGCATGGCAAGCTCGCGATCGCAATCGGTGCGGCGCTGCACACATGGGTCGCGGCTCGGCAACTTGGTGATGTCGTTGGTGCCGAGACGGGCTTCACGCTGCGTCGGAATCCTGACACGGTGCGCGCGGCCGATGCGGCGTTCATCAGTGCCGGACGGGTTCCTCCAGCAGGGTGCATAGGCTTCGCGGAGCTGGCGCCGGATCTCGTCGTCGAGGTGTTGTCACCATCGGATCGCCCGAGCGATGTGCGCGACAATGTGGCAGACTGGATCAATGCCGGCGTACGGCTCGTCTGGCTGATCGATGCACCGCGGCGGAGCGCCGTCGTGCATCGGGCCGACGGAACGATCGACCGGAAGACGGCCGTTGACGTCCTCGATGCTGAAGACGTACTCCCTGGTTTCTCGGTGCCACTGCGTGGGCTGTTCGGCGACTGACACGGTCCTCCGGGCGCGGCACTCGGCGCCGCCTTACCCACCTACCGTGGCACGGAGCGCTCGGGCGGTACATACTCCAGCTGACGCCGCTCCCGCTCCTCGACTCACGCGCCCATGCCGCTGCTCACCCCCCGCCGTTTCGCCGCCACATCGCTCGCGATCGGTCTGCTGCTCGCCACGCTGGCTCCTTCCAGCACTGCTGCCCAGCACACCGAGCGCCCGCCGCTCCACGGCAGCCACTGGGTTGCCGTCACCGGCAAACCAATGGGCGCCACCGCCGGCGCTATGATCTTCCAGCAGGGCGGCAACGCGGTCGATGCCTCGGCGGCGATGCTGGCCGCGGTCTGCACGATGTGGGACACGCTCGGATGCGGCGGTGAAACGCAAGCGCTGATCTACAACCCCAGGCTGAAGAAGGTCATCGGCATCAACGCGCTTGGTGTCGCGCCAACGGGTGCCACACCGACCTTCTATCGATCGAAGGGGATGTCGTTCCCGCCGGAGTTCGGACCGCTCGCGGCCGTCACGCCAGGCACGCCGGGCGGACTGATGGTGATGCTGGCGGAGTACGGCACGATGTCACTGGCCCAGGTGCTGGCACCAGCCATTCAGATGGCGGAGCAGGGCTACGCCATCGAAGCGCAGGCGGCCAACGCGATGCAGGCGAATGCGGCGCGCTTCAGGCAGTGGAAGTACTCGCCGGCCGTGTTTCTGCCACACACTGGCGCGGCACGTGAAGCGCCGGCCGCCGGTGAGATTTTCCGGCAGGCAGACCTCGCGGCCACTTTCCGCAAACTCGTCGAGGCGGAACGCAACGCCCTGCGCAGCGGCAGGACGCGAAAGCAGGCGATCATGGCGGCCTACGATCGCTTTTACAAAGGTGACATTGCCGTCGAACTGGTGCGCGGGGTGCAGGAGGATGGTGGCCTGTTCACCATGGACGATCTCGCGAAGTGGAACGTCCGCATCGAGGAGCCATACACTACCAACTATCGCGGCTACGATGTCTACAAGTTGCCCATCTGGCAGCAGGGTCCAGTGTTGCTGCAGGCGCTCAACATCCTCGAGAACACCGACCTGAAGGCGTTGGGCTACAACAGCGCGCAGTACATCCACACGGTGTATCAGGCGATGAACCTGGCCTATGCCGATCGCGATTTCTATTATGGCGATCCGTCTGTCGGCCCGGCAGAACCGGTGGCAGGACTGATGAGCAAGGACTACGCGAAGGCGCGCTTTGCACTCATGAGCCCCACGCTCAACGATGCCGCCGTCAAGCCTGGCGATCCCTACCCGTTCCAGAAGGGCGTCAATCCGTTTGCTGAATATCTGGCGAAGTGGTCCACCACCGGACCGCGGTCGTCCGCCGCACGTCGCACGGCGGAGCAGTCGGGCAGCAACTTCGCCTCGCGTGACAGCCTGTTCGACGAGGCGTTCACCCGCGGCACCACCAGCATTCAGGCGGCCGATTCCGCAGGCTGGATGGTGTCGATCACACCCAGCGGGGGGTGGATTCCCGCCGTCATCGCGGGACGCACCGGCATCGGGTTGTCGCAACGCATGCAGTCGTTCGTGCTCGACGCCGAAGACGGCCCGTTCAACGTGCTGGAGCCGGGCAAACGGCCGCGGGTGACGCTGACGCCCACGATCGCGCTCAAGGATGGCGAGCCGTGGATGGCGTTCTCGGTGCAGGGCGGGGACACGCAGGATCAGGATCTGCTGCAGTTCTTCCTGGCGATGGTGGAGTTCGGCCAGACCGTGCAGCAGGCCGCGGAGCATCCGGGCTTTCACTCCTATCAGATGCGCTCGAGCTTCGGCGATCACGAAGCCAGGCCGGGCCGCATGCAGCTCAACGAACAGATTCCGCACTGGGTGCGTGACGATCTCCGACGGCGCGGCTATTCACTCGAGTACGCGAAGTACACGTCGGGGCCGATCACGGCAATCTGGCGCGACCGGAAGCATGGCTCGCTCTGGGGCGCGGCGAGCAACTTCGGAGAGGACTATGGGATCGCGTGGTGAGTTGTCCGCGGTTCGGTCGCGGGCTGCGATCATGTGTCACTGCCGCGGCGCTGCTGTCGCCTATCGTCGCCCGATCGCTGATGGCCCAGCAGGCGGACTCGCTGACGGCCCAGCAAGCCGACTCGCTCCCGCGGCGCGACACCACGGGGCGGTGCCGCGTGCAGCCGCTGCCATCGATCGGCTCGGCACCGGAGACCGGATTGCAGTACGGAGCATCGGTGCTCACGGTCTGCGACCCACCGGCCTCGCGTGCGGCGCGCCCATCGACACTGGTCTTCTATGCCTTGCGCTCGGCCAAGAGTCAGACGCGCGTCGGGGTCGAGGCTGAACGGTGGACCACCGGGAATGCCCGGAGGATCGCCGGCTCGTTTGTCTGGAAGGAGTTTCCGCTTCCGTACTTCGGTATCGGCGACCGCGCCCCCGAGAGCGCGCGTGAGCTGTTCACGCCGCGCGGGATCGAGGCATCGGTGCAACTGCAGCAGCGCGTCGCGCGCGCCTTGTACGTCACTGGCGTCGTTCGACATGTCCGTCGCACCATCACGACCGACACCGGCGGTGCCTTGCGGCGGGGCGCGGTGACTGGCACACAGAAGGCGCCGATCACCGAACTGTCGCTGGCAGTGGAGCACGACACGCGGGAGAATCTTTTCGCCCCGCGCGGTGGGCATTGGCTGCAGCTGAGTTATGCACGGAGTCTGGATGGCATTGCGTCAGCGTACGACTACGGTCGCCTGCGCGCCGATGCCCGCGTGTACCACGCCGTGCGCGGGCAACATGTGCTCGCGGCACACGCACAGGTGATCGGATTGGATGGCGATGCGCCATTCGATCAGCGCGCGCTGGTGGGCGGCAGCGACATTCTCCGGGGCTACGAGCGCGGACGCTATCGCGACCAATGGCTGGCCGCGGCACAGGGTGAGTACCGGACGCCGATTGTCCGGCGCCTGGGTGGTGTGGCGTTCGTAGGTGGCGGCATCGTCGCCCCATCGGCCAGTGCCACCGGCGGACGGGTGTTCCTGCCGACGTACGGCATCGGCCTCAGGGCCCAGCTGGATGCGCGGCAACGCACCGGGATCCGCGCCGACTACGGCCGCGGGAAGGATGGGGCGTCTGGCATCTATCTCGGATTCAATCAGGCGTTCTGAGGGCGAACTGGCGTCCGGCGCGACGAGCCAGTGAGCCTGACATCGTGCCCGACGTGCATTCCCTGCAGGACTCGCTATCGGACGCGAATCGCGCGATTCGCCGCGGCGCGATACCCGATGGTACCACGCCACGGCGCTGCCGACCGCTCGCACCCGCCACAGCTCTACATCTTGCGGGTCGCTTCGATGATCAGTGCGCGCACCGAATCCGCCGTCTTCACGGTGTAATGTGCCGTGGATGTGCCGACCATCTTGCCGCCGCTCAGCCGGACGACACCTTCCGTGGTCACCTTCACGCCTTTCCGCAGCACACTCTCATATGGTCCGACCGACGTCATCGCGCTGTCGCCGCTCACCATCACGGTCATCGGTATCGGCGCGCGTCCGGGATACGTGATCGTCCATCCGGCGGCGTCCGCGGTCGCGTTCAACTCCGCCGTCACCAACACTGTGTCACCAGTCGGCGACTTGGCAACGTAGGTCCACTTTCCGGCCGCGTCCGCCAGTGAGAACGCCGCTGGTGCTGCGGCAGCGGGAGCCGCCGCCGGTTCCGCCGCAGGCATCGCCTCGGGCACCTTCTCTTTCGGGCTGCAACCGACAAGCGCGAGGACCAGGGCAAATCGTGAGACACGCATCGAACTGCCTCCTTCAGGAAGGGACTGTCACAGCGGCGGAGCGCCCGATGAAGTCCGCGCGTCGTCGCGTCGGCAGGGCGGTAAGACTGAAAAAACGCAAACGTCTCCGCTGCCGCTGGTCGTGCAGCTGGTGGAGTTCGCGAACTCGCGCCTCGACGATGCGAGGGCGTACCGGCAAATGCAATAGGGTGTCGCCTCACATTCACACGCCAGTCGATGGAGCGACGGCCGTCTGAGGTATCGTTCGGACGAGTTCGCTCAGTGCATGACGGGCGAGGAAGGGGCGACGAGCGATGGCTTGTCGGACAACGGCCGATCTCGAGCGCGCCGACGATTGACTACTGCCGCTTCTGCACGAAGGTCAGCGCGAGTGCGATTGCGACGTCTGCCATTGCCGCGTCGCCACCGGTCGATGCGTTCCCCGTGATTGCGACCGCCACACCGGCCTCCGGGATCACCACCAGTGCCGCCTCGGCGCCAATGCCGCTGCCACCGTGATACACAACGGATATCTGCCGCGACGGATCGGCGGGGTCAGGAACGGACGCCGCGCGCCAGCCGAGTCCGTAGCGCATCGGGTTCTCCGTGCCGTTGCGAAGCAAACGGGGAGTGAACATCTCGTTGCGGGCATTGGCGGAAACGATTTCATCGTCGAGCATCCCCTCGCCGAACCGAACCAGGTCGGTCGCGGTGGAAAGCAGCCCGCCACCTGACCATTTGTAACTGCTGTTCGTACGTCGGGCAGCACGCACACTGCCGGGCTCCTTGGTCGCCATGTACTCGCTCGTGCGGCCGGTGACCCCAAGGCTGTTGTCCGGACCCGTCGACGACATGCGATTCGGGGTGAGAAGCTCGTCGCGCAGCACGTCGATGAATCGTTTTCCCGTCGCCCCCTCCACTACTGCGCCGAGCAGTGTGTAGCCGAAGGTGCTGTAGAGAAAACCGGCGTCGGGCTCGAAGGCGAGTCTGTCGTCTGCAAACAACGTGAGCGCCGATGTCAGGTCGGGAAAGTCGCGGTTCAGGTAGGCCTCTGAGAGCCACGGCCGTGTGCGTATTCGTCGGTAGTGCCGAATGCCTGCTTGATGCGAAAGCAGTTGCCGACTGGTGATGGGATAGGCCTTCTTCGGAAAATCCGGTACATACTCCCGAACATCGTGGTCCAGATCCAGAAGACCCCGTTCTGCGAGTCGCATGACCACGGCCGCGGCCATCGGCTTGGATACACTTGCGACGGGAAACCGAGAAGCAGTCGTCGCGGCCGTCTTGTGCTCGATACTCGCCCAGCCCCACGCTTCAGCCCAGATCGTCTCGCGACCCACGGCGATCGCAACTGACAGCGCTGGGTAGTGATGGCTCGCTCGCAGCGCCTGAAGGCGTGAACGGCCATCGTCAATCGGCACGGCGTACGCTGCGCTCGCGATGCGCCCGCTATCGGGCCGCGCCGGCACATCAGGCGGGATCGTCAGCGTCTCACCGCCCTGGCACCCGGTGACCACGCAGAGGCAAGCCAGAGCACACGCGAATAATCTGACGCGATGAAGAGATCGCATGGTCGGCTTCTCCGTTCGGCGACTGGGACGTGATGGTTGGTGGGTAGATCCGCGATGAATTTGTCGGCTGCCGCGATGCCCGTTCCCACGTGAGCGTCCCCGTCACGCGCACAGTTTGAAAAACAACTGGGCTGGAGGTGACGTTGGCATCGAAATGACACAGGTCTAAACGAGAAACTTAGCGTTTCGTGGCGGTCACGATATCCTGAGGGCGGTGTGCAAAGGCCGTCGGCGTCAGGTCACCGAGGGCACTGTGGGGGCGGTGGTCATTGTAGTCCCGCCGCCACGCTTCGATGAGCTGTTGCGCGTGGTCGAGCGACAGGAACTGATGCACGTTGAGGCACTCGTCGCGCAAGCGGCCGTTAAAGGATTCGATGTGCCCTTTGTCGGTGGGCTTCCCTGGTCGGGTGAAATCGAGCTCCACGCCGCGGTAAAACGCCCAGGCTTCGACCGCCTTGGATGTGAACTCCGTGCCGTGATCGACGGTGAGGGATTTCGGGAGATCGGCCTCGCCGACGTGGGCTTCAAAGGCACCGACGACGTGCTGCCCCATGAGGGAAAACCCGACTTCCAGTTGCGGACTCTCGCGACTCCACTGATCGACGACCGTGAGCACCCGAAACGCCCGGCCGTCGATCAGGGCATCGTGGACGAAATCCATACTCCACCGCTGCCCGCGTCCGGTCGGGGCTGGCGCCGGCCCACGATGCAACGCCATGTGCTTCCGCCGCTTCACCCGCATGCGCACCTGCAGTCCTTCGAGC
>CAYMQV010000058.1:0-23157 GCA_964392395.1 uncultured Gemmatimonadaceae bacterium | reverse complement strand
CGTTCACCAGCACTGAGGATCCGGAAGAGCCGCACCGCGTCGCGCTGCAGCGCGAGCTGCGCCTCGAACTGTGACAGGTCGTTGATTGCGGTTCGGACCAGCAGCACGACGTCGCGTCGTGTCTCACGCGCCTCGCTGTCGGCGCGATCAAACTTCGCATCGGTGCTCTGAAATTTTCCGCGCTCCTTGAAGAACAGCAGCGGCGACGACACGTTGATTGCGCCCTTGTAGTTCCCCTCGCGCCCCAGCGCATCATCAACGTTGAATCCGGCGCCGCCGACGGTGCGGAGTGCCGCCAGGTCGGCGCTCACCAGCGGGATGACCGCCTGCCGGGCCAGTGCCCGTTCGGCACCAGCCTGCGCCACCTTTCCTTCTGCTTTCAGAACCTCAGGATGGAGGCGCATCACGCGCGCGAGCAACGCCGGCACCGACGCGGAATCCAGCGTCACGCGACCGAGGCCGGAGTCACTCGGTACCGCGCCGAGGCGCAGGTCGCTCGGCTGACCCCGACTGTCCCACAGGTACGACGTCAGATCCATCGACGCCGCAAAGTACGATTGTTCGGCGCCTGCCAGTTGCGCGCGACGACGATTCAGTTCCGCGGCCGCTTCGATGCTGTCGATGCCGGCAGCATCACCGGCCCGGACACGGCCCGTGATCGCGACGTACCGCAGATCTGCCAGCCGTACACCGTCACGAATGACCTGCAGCTGCAACGCGGTCTCGAACCAGCCGGCGTAGGCCTTCGAGGCCGAAAACAACAGCTTGTTCGTCATCGCAGCGCGTTCCGCCTGTGCCACATCGCGGAGCGCGCGGGCACTACGAAGTGCCGTGCGCCGCTCGTCGGTCAGAATGCGCTGGCCGAGTGGCAATGAGAAGCCGGCGGTGAACAGTCCATTCCTCGGCGTGGTGAACTGCGGGTTGATGAATCGGCCCGACGCACGTTCATAGCCAATCTTGAAATCAGCACCGAATGGCGTGGGAATCTTCAGCGCGACATCAGCGTAGTTGAAGTACAGCGACTGCGTTCCCGGCGTCGAGCTTTCGAATCGCTTGGTTTCCCATGACGCCTCGACCTTCGGCTCGAAGTTTCCGAACGCCGCCGTCACGTCGCCCTCGGCACCATCTTCGATCAGACGCGCCTGACGCACCACCGGATGGTTCCGGCTGACGATGTCGAAGAATGCGTCGAACGTCAGCGGAACACCGGGCAACATGCGCACGCTGTCGCTGACGACGGGCAGACCACGGCGCGCCACCGGCGCCTGCGCCGAGAGTGTGGTGACCGTCAGCAGTGCGCACCAGAACACACGCGACCCGCAGCGCATCACTTCCTGGCCGCCTTGCCGTCGCCGCCGAAGCCTTCGTCGCTGGCCTGGCGGAGGGACGGCGGGAATCCGTTCAGGCGCCGCCAGATCTCGAAGCCAACGCGAACCTCATCCAGCATCGCCCATCCGAGCACGCCCGAGCCGAGCCGCAGCTGTCGCGGCCATTTTTCTTCCTTCACATCGGGAGTCACCAGCACGCGGAAGTCGCCGGAGTTTCCAGGCACCCGGTCGATGACGGCGACCGTTCCACCGAACGTACCAACACTGACGCTCGGCCAGCCGGCGAATTGCAGCGCGGGCCAGCCGTCAAACTGGAGGCGCACCTTCCGGCCAACGCTCAGCAACGGGATATCCATCGGCTTCACCAGCAGCGCCACCGCCTGCTGCGCATCGGCCGGCATGATGGTGACCACCGACTCCCCTTCCTTCAACTGCTCGCCGATACCGGCACGGGTGGCCCGTACGATGGTGCCATCCTGCGGCGCGCGAATGACATAGAACCCGTTGCGAATCTCGAGGTTCTGCACATTCTGGCGCAGCTTGGCGACATCGGCCGATCCTTCGCCCACTTCAGCCATGGTCGCGGCCTGATCCGAACGCGCCTTGGCGATCTTCTCGCCATATTCGACCGCCACCGAGTTCAGCTCGATCTGGGCCGCCTGCAGCGTCTGCCGTTTCTCCTGCAACTTCGCAATCGTGTTCTGGAAGCGCACCCGCGCGTTCTCCAGATCGGTCAGTCGGGTCAGCTCCTGATCGAGCAGTGTCTGCTGGCGCTGGAGCTGGATCAGCGCCGTGGCCGAATCGATGATCGCCGCACGCACTTCCGCTTCATACTGGGCGACCTTGGTGCGGGCCTTCTGCTCGCTGAGCGTCAGATTCTGCTGCAGCAGCCCGATCTGCATGCCAAGCTGCTTCACCTTCTCGCGCTTGGACGACACGGCAGACGACTTGCCGGTGAGCTGGTCGTTGTAGCGATCGATGGTGCGCGGATCGAGGTAGTCGTCCTTCACCTCGGCGATCCGCAGGATCGGGTCGCCCTTTTTCACGATCTGTCCTTCCTGCACGAACCATTCGACGATCCGTCCGCTGATCGTCGTCGGCACCTGCTGCGGCCGATCGCCGGGCGCAAATGCTGTCACCTCGCCCTTGCCCTCGACGAACTGTTGCCAGGGCAGCAGCATCGCGAGCACGGTGAAAATCAGCGTACCGAGCACAATCCGGAAGAACAACCGATGCGACTGTGGTGTGACGAGGAGCTTCGCGGATTCGAGATGCTCGTAGTCGGCCAGCACATCACGATCCGGGGCTGGAGTGGATGCCATGATCAGCGCACCGGGACGGTCAGCCCATTCACCGACGCCCGCCCGAGCGAGCCAGCCAGCTCGGAGTAGGTCCCCTGCTCACGGATCCGACCACCCTCCATCACGATGATGAGGTCACAGGCGGCGAGAAACTCCGGATCGTGGGACACGGCGATCACGGTGTGCAAAACGGAGCGATCCATCAGCAGTCGGATGAGGCGCGAACGATAGCTGTCATCGAGATTCTGGAAGAAGTCATCCAGGAGCAGCAGACGCGGCCGACCGACGATGCCCTGTGCGACCAGCAGCTTGCTGGCAACAGCGGCCGAGAGATTGGCGCCGCCGTTGATGATCGTCGTCTGGATACCCTGCGGCATCGACTGCACCACGTCGTCCACGTCAACATCGCGCAACGCCTTCAGCACCGCGGCCCGGTCCACGAATCGGCGTCCGACGCTGATGTTGTCCTCGATCGTGCCGTCGAACAGATCGGTGGTGGAGAGCACCTGCCCGATCTGCTCACGCAGCGCCGCGCGGTTCATGCTGCGCAGCGTCACGCCATCGTAGGTGAGCGTACCGTCAAAACCGTCATGCAGGGCGCCCAGGACGCGCAACAACGTGGTCTGGCCGCTGCCATCGACGCCGGTGATGGCGATCCGAGCACCAGGCCGGATGTCGAGATCGATCTCGGCCAGCGCCGGCGAAGCCTGGTCAGGGTATGTGAACGACAGCCCCCGCGCGAAGATCGCCAGCCCCTGCGGCGACTCATTGAGCTGCAAGCCGCGGATCTCCTCCAGCGGCAGATCCATGACATGGCCGATCTTGTCTACCGATGTCAGCACGTCGTAGATGGTTGCCAGTGAACGGATCAGCTTCTCGACACCGACGAGCACAGTCACGATCACCAGTTCCGCCGCCACGAACTGACCGAGCGTCAGCGAGCGGTCGACCACCAGTGTGGTGCCGAGAACCAGCAGCGCGCCTGTCAGCAGTGTCTTGAACGCGATCATGCTCAGCGACTGCGTCACCAGCACCTTGAAATGCTTGCGGCGGTACTTGAGATAGTTGGCCACGTGGCCGTCCATCATCTCCAGCGGCAACGTCGAGCGAGTCGAGAACTTGAACGCCGCGATCGAACGCGCCATCGCCTGCAGCCACTCGAGCACGTTGTACTTGAACTTCGACTCCATGATGCTCGTTTCCAGGCCACGGGGAAACGTGATCCGGAAAATCACATACACACCGACGATCAGCACCAGCGCGAAGATGATGAAGCTGGGGTTGTAGAACGAGAGCAGCCCGAGACCAAAGAGCACCTGCAGCGTGGCCGTCGGCACATCGAGCAGCAGCTTGGCCAGTGCCTTCTGAATCAGCACCGCTTCGAAAAAGCGATTCATCTGCAGCGGCAGGTTCGATGACTGCGCCGCTTCGAACCGGATGCGTGGCACCAGATACGCGAACTCGAAAGCCAGGCGCGCAAAAATCCGCTGCTGGATCGTCTCGACCACCGACTCCTGCAGCAGCCCTACGAGACCCGTGACAAGTGTGCCGACGATGGCGAACGCGATCAGCAGAACCACCGGCTGGAGAACCAGCCCACCCTGGACCAATTGTGTGATGCCCTGAACGGCGAGCGGGACAGTGAGTCCGAACAGGCCGACCAGTACCGCATAGAGATAGATCAGCCAGATGTCACGACGCTCCGCCTTCAACAGCTGCCCGAGCCGCTCAAAGGGAGTCAGATGCTCGTGCGGCTCATCGTGAATGAGTCCGTCGCCGCGGTCGCTCAAAATCGGCGTCAACCGCACCGGTACCAGCGCGTAGACCAGCCGTGATGCGAGCCCCGACCAGACCGCGTCGATCGGCAGCGTGTACTCGGCGCCAACGCCCTGTAAGGTGATCGGCACGATCGTCAGTGACTTGCCGCCGTTGGCCCTGATCACCACTGCCGCTTCGAGCGCGACGGCGGCACGCTCAGGGAGCAGCACAATTGGCACCGCACCACCCGACATGAGCTGCCGAAACTCGTCCTCGCCAACCGTCCGGCGGAGATAGCTGAGTTCACCCTGCTTCCCGATCGACTCGATCGCGGTCGCCAGCTCGCCAACATTGTTGATCACCGGTGCCGAACCGATAAAGCCAGGATCCCAGCGCCGAGGTTCGATCTCCAGGCCAAGGGTTCGGGCGATCAATTCATTGACAGAGCGGCTGAGCACAAAAGCCATGTGATGGTCGGGCTGGGTTCGGTGAACGGCAATCCGTATAAAAATGGTCGTGTCTGCTGACGAGTTCAACGTAGCAACCCCAGACCGCTCACGATGTTACGCGTCCCCCCCGATTCAGCGACGGTCCCGGACACGGTCGATGGCGCGTCGTTCCTTCTTGCTCGGCTTCCCTTCCTGAAAGGCAAAGGTCATCGCGGCATTCCGGTACTGCTCAGCCGCTGCGGCACGTGCGGCGACGCTCGCCGGCGTCTCGTCATACAGCGACTGCGCGATGGAAGCCGACCCTCGGCGGCCGCTGACGTCGCGCACGTGCACCACATGTTGAGATGGGCCGATACGCACGCTGACCTGATCACCGGCCTGAATCAGCTTTGCCCGCTTCGGACGTTCCTCATTCACCGACACCTTGCCGCCGTCGATCGCTTCAGCGGCCAGTGCGCGCGTCTTGAAGAATCGCGCGGCCCAGAGCCATTTGTCGAGGCGGACCTTGCCCGGCGGCGCGACGTCGTCCGAGGCGTCGATCATCGGCTCGGGAGTGAGGCCGGTGGCACGCGTCGGCGCAGGACCGGGCGTGACGGCGGCAGCGGAACACCGCGTCGACGCGCGCCGTCAGTGGCGTAGGCACCGTCTGCCGGCACGTCACCGTTCGGCCAATCCCACTCCTTGCCCGGGTGATCCTGCCGCGACTGTTGCAGCACCCAGGCCGCAATGTCGGCTGCGACCTGTGCATCGAGACTCCCAGGCTGGTCGACGGGCATGTTCGACTGCAGGAACGTGGCCAGCACCTTCTGACGCGCCAGTCCGGCACCGATGGAGTAGCTCCGCGCGCCGAACACCGCCGGAGCAGCGACCGTACCAGCGCCATCTGCGCCATGACAACGCGCGCAGTTCGGCTGGTAAGCGACCGCGCCACGGGTCGCGCTGCCAGCCACACGCACCGTATCCGGACGCTCAGGTGCCGGCAGCTCGCGCAGCGTCTCGAGAAAGCCGACGATGTCGCGCATCGCCGGATCATCCTCCGGCAACATCCGCCCAGCCAGACTGCGCGCGATACACTCATTCACCCGCTGTTCGATCGACTCCAGCGAACCGCGCCGAGCGCGGTACTTCGGGAATCGCGCGGTGACGCCGATCCACGGCATCGCCGTGCCGCGCTTGCCATCATCGAGGTGGCAGCTCGTGCACCGGAGCCCGTTGCCAGCGTGCCGCGGCAGGCTATCCCGGAAGTGCTGCAGCAGTGCCAGTCCACGACGCGCGTCCGGCGCCGGTTCGGAAAGCGACGTGCTCAGTGCTCCCATGAGGATCGCGGCAGCGCAGGAGAGCGAAGCAAGTGGGATCCAGAATTGCATGGCGAAACTTACGCACGCGCAGGCGCCCTCGTCATGCCTCCGCGCGCGTCCCTCATCCAGCTTCGGGCGACCTGCAGATCCGCCGGCGTCAGTCCATGGCTCGCAGGCTGCCACTTCAGTGTGACCGACGCAGCCGCGTCGCGCAGCAGCGACGCCAGCCGTTGGGCATTGGACCGAGGCACGATCGGATCAGACTCGTTCTCGACGATCAAGACCGGCGTCCCGCCCAACGACGGCAGCTACGCCGCAATGAGCGGCACCATGCTGCGCAGAAGCACGGCCTCGGCGAGCACGCCGGGCTGCAGGAGCAGCATCGCCGCCGCGATGTTCGCGCCGTTGGAGTACCCGATCGCTACCACCTGCGCATGATCGAAGCCGTCGACCAATGCCGCGGCAGACACGAACGCGGCCAGCTCTGCAGCCCGCACATGCAGGTCCGCTTCGTCAAAGACCCCCGCTGACGGGGATCTGAACCGTGGGCAGCCGCGACTCCAGCACGGAACGCAAGTGCGCATGCTGCGCCGGCAACTGCAATGTCTCGCCCAGTCGATCGGCTGGCTCGTCCACCGCAAAACCGGGTGCATCGGTCGCCAGTTCGAAGAGCACCTGACCCGGTTCGCGGAAATACATGGACCTGAAGTACGTCCGATCGATCTGTTCAGTGATCGGCAGGCCGGACGCCGCGTTTTGCGTGCGCAATCCGAACTCCGTCGTATCGTCGTGCGCACGGAATGCCACATGGTGCACCGTTCCGGCACCGCCGGTGCCTGCCGCGCCCGTCGGTAGTTCGCGCACATCGACCAATGTTCCGGAAGCGCCGATATCGACGGCAAATCGCACCACTTCGTCGTGCGCACCGACACGCCGGAATCCCATCGTCCCTCACGACACGTTGGCGGTGTCGGACTGCTGGCGCACCCACAGCGTCACCGCGTGCAAGCCGCGAACGCTCACGTCGACAGGTACATCAGAAACGCTCTCCCGACCCGGCAGCGCACCAGCCGCATCGCTGGCGACCAGCGCAAGCGGAAGGCCATCGTGATCAGTGAACGTCAGCGCCGTCTCTCCGTCGAAGCGACGCTCCGGTCCCGCAAACGCGATCTGATGTTCAGTGAGCCGATGCGCCCAGAACCCGAGCGCGACCATTGGAATTGCCAGTTGCGTCTCGGCGACCTGGCCAACACCGACACGGCCACGGCGCGCGCTCGGCCACGGGAAGAATGTCAGAATGCTGCCGGGCCTTCCGGTCGCTTCGCCGTAGTACAAATGATATGTGCCAATGTCATCGAAATTGACGGTCCGCTTGACGAATCGCAGCCCCAGCGTGCCTGCGTAGAAATCGAGATTGCGCCGCGGCTCACTGGCGATCGCCGTGAGGTGGTGCAGCCCGGTCGTGCTGAACATCCGCGGTTCTTCTGTCGCGCGAAGGTTCGCGCCGTTCGTGTCGGATTCGCACGGCAACACCTGCGTGCCGTGCAGCCGGCGACAATTCCTGCGATCAGACAAAACGTGCGATACGATCCAGACTGTGCCGATGGTGCGGAAATCCTGCTTCGGCTCCAATGCCGATGGCTACCAGGGCCGGCAAGCGCGCGTCGCCGGGCAGTGACAGCAAGGACTTCACCGCGTCGGGATTGAAGCCGAGCATCGGGCTGGTGCTGTATCCGTGCGCCTGCGCCGCGAGGAGCAGGAAGCCAAGCGCGATGTTGCTTTCGGCATAGCCCCAGGCGGCGCGATCAGCATCGCCGTATCCAGCGAACGTGGCGCGAATGTCTGCCGCCGCCTTGTCGCCCGCTGGCCCACGCATGCCTGGATGCACCGTCTCCTCGACGGTCGCGATGGCATCGGTCATGTCGGAGTACATCACAATCACGGCCGGGGCAGTACCGACCTGCGCCTGGCCATAGGCCGCTTCCTGCAGCTTCGATTTCGTGACGGCATCTTCGACGACCACGAATCGCCACGGCTGCAGATTCCACGGCGATGGCGCGAGGCCAGCCACGCGAAGAATCTCACGCAGTTGTTCGCGCGGAATTGGCGCTGGATCGTACTTGCGGATCGAGCGCCGGCTTTCGGCGGCTTCGGTGACGGAGAGAAGGGGCGTGCTGACAGCGGTGCTCATGGAGTAGACCGGAGAAGAAGAAGGGAAAAGCGGGGATTGCGAGCTCAGCTGGTGGCCGTTCGCGATGACATGCTCGCCGCAGCCAGACCAAGTTTGCGGCAGAGTCGAGCCAGCTCGACCTGTTCCTCGGCATCCAGCATGTTCATCGCCGACACCAGGCGCTCGATGTGTTCCGGGAAGAACTCGGCGAGGCGCGCCTCGCCGGCCGGCGTCAGCGAGGTGATGGAGACTCGACGATCGTCTGGATCACGGTCGCGCCGGACCAGCCCATCTCGTTCGAGATTGTCGATGACGGTGGTGAGATTGCTGGCGCTGACGAGCAGCTTGGCCGCCAGAGCGCAGTGCGGCATCGGCCCCAGATGAAGCAGCGCCTCGAGCACGCCCAACTGGCTTGGCGTGATTCCGAATGAAGCCTGCAGCTGGGGAAAGAGCCGGCTGTTGATGGCCGCGGTCGAACGCATGAGCTTGATATAGGCATCGAGCGCCCGTCGCTCATTCGGTGTGCCGTCGTAGTGGGTCGCCATTGCTTCGATGTCGTTTATTTCAATGTCGATTGTTTCGATGTCAAAATATAATGAAGATTTGGTTGTTTGCCAGCCCCCAGAGGGTACTGAGTCGAAGGATTGCCACTGGCGCCTTCATATTTCTTGGATGCAAGAACATGCCCTGCCGCCGCTGGCGTCGCCGAACGAACTGCTGACAGCGTCGGCCTCCCGCAGCGCGCGCCTGCTCTGCCGAGCATATGGCGCGCAGGCGGCTCGCGCGGCCGATGACATCGAGGCGGCGGGCCAGCGTGGCATCGATGCTCGGCACCACTTCCGTGTTGCGCTCCGTCGCTTGCGAGTGACCCTCCTCGCGTACCGCTCGCTGCTCCAGGATTGCAACCCGGAGAAGCTGGCTCGCCGCGCCGCTGCACTGGCACGCCGCATTGGCGTCACCCGGAACCGCGATGTCCAGCAGGTGCTGATGCAGTCGGTACGCGCAGCGCGAACCGCGCCACAGCGCGCCGCGCTCGCACAGTTTTCACCGTTCGGCAGTGAGGACGCCACCGACACCGTCGCAGTCGCCGCGTTCCGGCGCCGTTGGCGTCGCTTCGAGGCACGCCTGCACACCGCGCTCGAAACCTGGCATGACGCGCAGAAGCTCAGCGGGCAGCAACACTCGCTGCCCTTTTCGTCGGAGGCAGCCACCGCCCTCGATCTGAAAACCGCGGAACTGCAGCAGCGG
Source organism: uncultured Gemmatimonadaceae bacterium (assembly GCA_964392395.1). Classification (GTDB taxonomy): domain Bacteria; phylum Gemmatimonadota; class Gemmatimonadetes; order Gemmatimonadales; family Gemmatimonadaceae; genus JACMLX01. The sequence continues at coordinate 13,605 of CAYMQV010000058.1, read as the reverse complement.
TGTGCGGCAATCACCGGGCTGGAGGACATCACCGCGATACATTCCGCGCGGCTCGTGATCAAGGCGATCCGCTACCTGATCGCGCCCCTTGCCGACGATGATGCCCGCACCGTCAACCTGCGGACGGCGCTTCGCGCGGCGCAGGATCTGATGGGAATCATCAACGATGCGTGGAGCCTGCGCGAGCACCTTCGCACAACCCATGACGCGGCGCGAACACTGGACGGCCGAGCTGCGCGGGTCACCGGGGCCGGATTGGCGGCGAGTGATCGTGATCTCACTGAACGGATGATGCGTGCCTACGCGGCATTGGGGGATTGGCGCTCGGGGCCGTCGCTGGCCGAGACCATCGCCGTGCTGCGTTCTCTCGCCGAATCGTGGCGACGGGGTACGGCGCCGCCAATGGAGTACGAACGGAAGTGGTTGCTCTCCGCGCTGCCGCCGCGCCTGCGAAGCCTGTCACCCGCGCGCCTCCAGCAGGGATATCTCCCCGGCGAGGTGCTGGTCGAACGCGTTCGCCAGGTGACCGAAGGTCGTGCGACTCGCTGGTTTCGGACCGTGAAGCTCGGGCGTGGGATTGCCCGGATCGAGGTGGAGGAAGAGACCACCGCCGCCCTCGGGAAGGCGCTGTTTGCGCTCACAGAGGGGCGGCGGGTCAGCAAGCGGCGCTACGCGGTGACGGAGGGTGCGCTGGTGTGGGAGATTGACGAGTTCACCGATCGTGAACTTTGCCTGGCCGAAGTCGAGCTCCCGGATGCGACGACGACGGTGGAGCTTCCCGGTTGGCTGGCGCAATGGGTGGTCAGGGAAGTGACCGACGAATCGTCGTTCACGAACTGGAAACTCGCTCGCTGATCACGCGCCGATACTCCGCGAAGAGTCCGTTCCAGACCCGGGGCCAGGTGCGCTCTCGCGCCCACGACTGCGCGGCAGTGCGAATCCCGTCATGCGTCACGCAATCCTGTTCGAGTCGCGTGAGTTCCCGGGCGATTGCACCGGGCACGGTGACCGGGACGATGACACCGCGGTCCGTTCCGACGAGTTCCCGCGTGTTGCCGGCGTCGGCGGATACCACGACCAGCCCGGAGGCCATCGCCTCGAGCAGCACGTTGCCGAATGTGTCGGTCACCGATGGAAAGAGAAATACGTCACTCGACGCGTACGCGGTGCTGAGTGCGACGCCATCGAGCCGGCCGGTGAAGATGGTATCGCCGGGAGCGGCGGCGCGCAGTTCGCCGTCGTACGGCCCATCCCCAACGAATACGAACCGGATCCGGGTGGGGTGTCGCGCCAGATCGAGCATCGCATCGAGCACCTGCTCCAGCCCTTTCTCCTTTGCCATCCGGCCGACATACAGCACGGCCATCGCGTCATCAGCGATACCCAGATTTCGACGCCATTCGAGCGAACGAAATGCGGGATCAAAGCGGTCACCGTCCACACCGCGCCCCCAGACCCCAACGTTCCTGAAGCCGTGTGCCTCGACTTCCGCCCTGATGGCATCGGTCGGCGTGAATGTCCGCGCCGCGGCGGAGTGGAACCAGCGGAAGTACCGCCATCCCAGTTGCTCGAGCGCACCCAGCTGATAGAACTGTGCGTAGGCGGCGAAGCTGGTATGGTAGCTGGTGACCAACGGCACCCCGAGTGAGGTGGCTGCCAGTCGACCGGCGAGGCCGACTCCGAATTCGGTCGCCACGTGCACGAGCGTTGGTGACCAGTCCGAGAGCGCCGCGCGCGCCGCTGCAACGCGTGGCGCAGACAGACGTACTTGCGGGTAGGCCCAGAACGGCACGCTGTTCCAGCGAACCTCGTCCGGTCCGTGCGGTGCCTGTTCCGGATCCGTGGTGGTGAACACGCGGACGGCGGCACCGCGCTCACGCGCAGCGGTTACGAGTCGTTCGAGTGTCCGCGAGACGCCGTTCATCTGCGGCGGGAACGTATCGCTGAACAGGGCCAGCCGGACGCCATCGAGCCGAATTAGCGCTTCGGTCACGGCGCCACCGGCAGGCGGAGAAGATCAGCGTATGGTCGCGCCGGTCGCGCGGCCAGCCATCGATCCAGTTCGTCGATCACCGATTGACGGGTGATCTGGTGTTCGAGATCCAGCGGATGCAGCGCAATGCGGAAATGTGGTTCCTGTTGCTGCGTGCGCCAGCGCCACGCCGCCTGGACGGCGGACCCTCGCGCGCGAAAATCGGTGCGTCCACTCCAGCGCAATACATGACTCGGTATGCGCTGCTCGTTGCGCGTGAGGTAGATCGCCGCATCGTCCTCGAGGATTCGAAGACCGTGTTCGGCACAGGCGGTGTGCGTCCCGCGGCGGCAAAGCCAGGCGGGGGGCACGAAGCCAATCGGTTCCAGTCCGAGCTCATCGAACAGCGCAACGCCGCGCCCGATCCGCTCGGCCGCGGCCTCGTGGTCGAGCGTCAGAAACTCTCCTTCGCGATTGGTCTTGCCGAAGGCGCGCTGGGCATCGCGCCAGCTCCGCGTCAGACCAACTTCGTCGTGCCGCTCTCCATGCAGAAAAATCTCCGCGCCTTCGGTGGCGCGCTCACGGACCCAGGCCACATACCGCGCATGCTCGCGCAGCGGCCAGGCGCCGTGCCAGTTCGGCACGACCAGCAGCGCCGGTGTCGCACCACGCTCGCGGCAGAGCGACCACAGCGTCTCCACCTGCTCCTTCCAGGCGGGCGTGACATCGTGAATCGACAGCAGCACGCTCATCGCCGCAGCCGCTCGTAGAGTGCGAAGACGCGATCGAACACCGATTCCCACGAATGCTCGCGTGCGGCAAACTCGCGGGCGCGCGCGCCATGTGCCACGAGATCGTCACGCAGCAAGTCGATCGCCTTCGCCGCGAGGTCGTTCGCGTCCCCGGGAACGAATGTCCGACCGGCTCCTGATGCGAGCACGTGTTCTCGTACGCCCCCGCCGTCGGCCGCCAGCACCGGCGTGCCACAGGCCATCGCTTCGAGCGGCGAGAGCCCGAACGTCTCGTGCGGACTGGTCGCCATGTAGATGCTCGACGCAGCCTGCAGATCGGCGAGCCGCGCGCGATCGGCGATGAACGGGAGCCAGAAAACCTGCGTCCCCCGGTTGCGCTGCTGCAGGGCCAGCCGTTCCGGGCCATCGCCCGCCATCACCAACGACGCTCCCGTCTCGCGTTCAATCCGCGGCCACGCATCCATCAGCACATCGAGCTCCTTCTCGTGGGCGAATCGCCCGACGTACGTCACCACGAGCCCATCGGCCGGAAGCTTCCACGCGGCGCGCGTTGCGGCGGCGCTCGCCCGGCGCTCCGGTGAGAAGTGCTCGAGATCGACGCCGAGCGGAATCCGGACGACGTTCGGAATGCCCGCCTGCTCGAGATCATCGGCGACGAACTGCGACGCGGCGATTGTCGCACTGACATGCCGATCCATGCGATGTGCGTACCACCAGGCCGCGCGCTGCAGCCGGGCACGCAGCGGCGGGATCGGGCGCCGACTGCCCGCCAGCAGTGCCGGAAAGTGGCTGTGGAAGAAATTCACGATCGGGACATCCCGCGCGCCAAGGGCCCGGAAGAGCACCCACGGAATCAGCGCCGGACTTCCGAGCTCGATGATGTCCGGCCGCTCATGCAGCAGCACGCGCCGCATGCGCGCCACCGACGTGAGCAGCCGATACGGCGGGTTCCGCGGCACGCGCGGCCCCGCGCACTCGTACCATCGGGCCCCTTCGCGCTCGACAATGCCGTCGTCAGACCACGGCACCACCAGCGCATGACGCAGCCAGGGCCGCGCCGCGACGTACCGTTCCTTCTGCAGCAGGTAGGTGCGAATGCCGCCGCTGGTCGGCGCAAACCACTCGGTGGTGTCGAGCACCGCCAGCGTGGCCTCCGGCCGGCACACCGCCGGCAGCGGCGCGCGCAGCAGATCCAGCGACCGGCGATCAGACGGCGCGGGCGCCAGCGGGTGTGCGGCTGTCGTTACTGCGTCTGCGATGGGACCGCCGAAGATGCCGGTGGCGCCACTAAATCCACTGGATCCACTGGATCCGGCGCGACGCGTGGGAACAGCAGCGACAGCACCACTGAACCCGCCAGAATCGTGACGATGACCAGCAGCGAGAGCAGCGTCGAGACGTGATAGAAACCGCTCGCCAGCATCTTGCCACCCACGAACAGCAGGACCAGCGACAGGGCCGGCTTCAGCAGCCAGAACTTGTGCACGACCGCCGCCAGAAGGAAATACAGCGAGCGCAACCCCAGAATGGCGAAGACGTTCGAGGTGTAGACCACGAACGGATCACGCGTGACGCCGAACACCGCTGGAATTGAATCGACCGCGAAGACGAGGTCTGTCGTTTCGACGAGGACGAGGACGACGAAAAGCGGTGTCGCGACGGTGCGCATCACCCGATCGGCGCCCCACGGCGCCCGGGTGAAGAACCGATCACCTTCGTAGTGATCCGTGACAGGAATGAGGCGTCGAACGAGCTTCAGCACGGGATTCCGTTCCGGCTCCATCTCGCTGTCCTGCTGCACCAGCATGCGGATGCCGGTGAAGACGAGAAAGGCGCCGAAGAGATAGATGAGCCAGTGAAAGCGGTTCAACAGCATGGCCCCCGCACCGATCATGGCCGCGCGCATCACCAGGGCGCCGATGATTCCCCAGAACAGCACGCGATGCTGCAGGGCGTCCGGCACCTTGAAGTAGCCGAAGAGCAGGAGAAAGACGAACAGATTGTCCACGCTGAGCGCCTGTTCGACGACGTAGCCCGCCACGAACTCGGTCGCCGTCTGATGCCCGTCGAACACCCACAGTGCGGCGGCAAAACATGCCGCCAGCGTGATCCAGACGATGCTCCACAGCAACGCCTCGCGCGGACGCACACTGTGCGCCTTGCGATGAAAGACGCCGAGGTCGAGCGCCAGCATCACGGCGACAATGATGGCGAAGGCAGACCACATCCACGAATGCTGCATCAGCTCCTGAGTCGTCGCCGGGCGACTGTTAAAGCGGGGGGATAAAGTCCAAAGATAACGGACTGGCCCCGGTTTGCCGGGCTCAGCGGCCAGACTTCACCAGCAATCGCTGACCGATCCGGATCGTCGTCGAGGTCAGGCGATTCCACTGCGTCAACTGCGCCTCCGTCGTGCCGTACCGCGTTGCAATCGAGCCGAGGGCATCGCCGGCGGCCACCACGTGCCAGACGGCCTTGTCGGCCACCTGCCGTTCATACTCCCGCGTGCGGCGTGCGAGTTCCACCACGGCGGCTTCCGAACGTCGGCCCCGGGTCACATCAGCGAGGACACTGTCAACGCCGCGGCGGTCGGTCGACGCAAAGGCCAGCCGCTCTCGATCGTTGCCGATCGTGAGGCCGGCCGCCGTGCCGAGGTCGACCCGCGTGCGCTGCGCACGCAACGTCGCATCGCGTCCCATCTGCAGAATGACGAACTGTTGCGGGCCGCGCTCAGGCGTCACCAGCTCTCGCGGCGGAATACCTACGAAAAGCAACCGACGATCGGTCAGCGCCAGAATACCGTACGTCTCGCGGAACCCATCCCACCATTCCCGCCGTCGCGCCCAGGCGGCGGAATGCACCCGCTCCGTCGGCTCGAGAAGCCCCTGCAACTCGCTGCGTGCCAGACGACGCGCTCCCGTCACATCCGGACGCAAGGTAAGGAGATATGCGATCACAGCGGCGATGACGAGGAGCACCCCGAGGCCACCACCCGTGACACGCACCAGCGCGCGCAACCACCAGCGGCGCGCGCTGACCGGCCCGGTCACCAGGCCAAGCAACGTGGTGGCGGTATTGACGGGGGCGCGTGGTGGCATTGCGGCGGCAGGGACGGGGTGATTCAGGCCGAACTCATTACAGTTTAGCGACCATGCCGAGCCAAGTGTCCCCCGATCGCACGCTGCCGCGCGCACCTGTTCTCGTCCGGCCCACCACGGCAGACATGCGCGCGATCATCACACTCGCACTCCCTGTCATGGCGGCCGAAATGGGAATGATGGGGATGAGCGTGGTCGATGCCCTCTTCGTCGGTCACATCTCGGCGACGGCACTGGCCGCTGTCTCACTCGGCCTGATCTACTACTACACCATTGCCGTCATCGGCATGGGGACGCTGGTCGGATTCGACGCGCTGGTGAGTCAGGCGGTGGGGGCCAATGACCAACGCGACGTCCGCCGCGCACTCCAGCGCGGGCTGTTGCTCGCCACGCTGCTCTGCGTGCCACTGGGACTCATTCTCTGGCCGACGGCGCCGGTGCTGTACGCGATGCAGCAGCAGCCGGATATCGTGCCGATGGCCACCCGCGTGGTCCACATTTCGATGCTCGGCCTGCCGGGCATGATGGCGTTCGTGGTGCTGCGTCAGACGCTCCAGGCGATGGAGCGGTTGCGACCGATTCTGGTGGCCGTCCTCCTCGCCAACGTGATCAACGCGGCCTGCAACTGGCTGCTCATCGATGGACATCTCGGGGCGCCGGCGCTCGGTGTGAACGGGTCGGCACTCGCGAGTGTGATCGGACGTACGGCATTGCCGTTGCTGGTGCTCTGGTCGGCGCGGGACGTGCTCTGGCCACTGTTGCGCGAACGCGACCCGTCGCTGTTTGCCCTCGCTCCGCTGGCGCGCATGTTGCGGATCGGCGCGCCGGTTGGCGTGCAGTACCTGCTCGAGGTCGGCGTGTTCAACGCGGTGGCGCTGCTGATGGGCGCACAGGCAACGAGCACATTGGCCGCGCATCAGGTCGCGATCAACCTGGCCAGCTTCACCTTCATGATGCCGCTGGGCATCGGTGCGGCCGCCGCCGTGCTGGTGGGACAAGCGATCGGGCGGGGTGACGCCGCTGGCGCGCGTCGTGCCGCCATCGCGGCGATTACGGCGGGCCTGTGTGTGTCCACGCTGACATCCGTCATTTTTCTGACCATTCCGCGGCTGCTGGCCAGCGGATATGTCGCCGAGCCGGGCGTGATCGCGCTCGCCGCGACATTGATTCCACTGGCCGGCGTATTTCAGCTTTTCGACGGGCTGCAAGCCGTCGCTGGTGGCGCGCTGCGCGGTGCGGCGGATACGCGGGCCGCCATGCTCGGATTCTGGGCGGTGGGTTTGCCGATCGGCTTGTACCTCGCATACCGGTCCGACATGGGCCCCGCCGGGCTCTGGTGGGGGCTCGTCATCGGTCTGGCCGCCGTGGCCGCCGTCCTGCTGGTCCGCTTGTACCAGCGCTTCGGCGGCCCGCTGGTGCGGGTGCGCGTGGACGCCCCTGCCGGAGGAACGAACTGACGATGGCCGAGATCAACTATCATCATCTGCACCTGTTCCGTGCCGTGGCGCGCGCCGGCACGCTGGCACGCGCCGCGGCGGAACTGCGGCTCACGGAACCGACGGTGAGTACGCAGATCAAGTCGCTCGAGCAGTATTTCGGGCAGGCGCTCTTCTCGCGCACTGGACGACGCCTGCAACTCACCGACGCCGGACAGACGGCGCTGCGGTACGCCGACGACATCTTCTCGCTCGGTGACGAACTATCGCAAGCCATGTCGGGTGTCGTTGGCGATCGGCCGCGCCGGTTCGTGGTCGGCATCGCCGATGTCGTGCCGAAGCTGATTGCGTACCGACTGATCGAGCCCGCGCTGGCAATGCCGGAGCGGATCGCGCTCCAGTGCACCGACGACACGCCGGAGCGACTGGTGGCGGCGCTCAGCGTGCACGCGCTCGACCTGCTGATCACCGATGCACCGGTCACACCGGCCGCGAATGTCCGGGCCTTCAACCACCTGCTCGGCGAGAGTGGGACCACGATCTTCGGCACGCCGGATCTGGCAGCGCGCTATCGATCCGATTTTCCGGCGTGCCTGCACGGGGCTCCGTTCCTGTTGACACTGCACGCGTCCACGATCCGCCGCGCCCTCGACGCATGGTTTCAGCAGCATGACGTGCGACCGCTGGTGACCGGCGAGTACGCCGACAGCGCGCTGATGAAGGTCTTCGGCCAGAACGGCCACGGACTCTTCGCCGCCCCGACGGTACTCGAGGCGGAAATCCAGTCGCAACACGGTGTCGAAATCGTGGGACGGCTGAGCGACGTCAAGCAACAGTTCTACGCCGTCTCGGCGGAGCGCCGGATGGAACATCCCGCCGTGACGGCAATCGCTCGGGCCGCACGCACGCGACTCTTCGGCTAGACGGTCGTCCGCGTCCGCGCCCTGTCACCAGGGGCTCCCGGCGACCACGGCTCCAGACTGACACACCGCATCGAGGGGACCAGGGCGTGCGAGAGCGCGCGCGCTGCGGCATCGGGAACCACTGGTTCACCGAGTCGACCGCGCAAGCGCACTTCGAGCATCGCCGATCCACGCTCAGCCAGCAGGTCCAGCGTGCGGACCGACGCCACCTCGACGCCGGCCGTCAGCAACGCCGCATTGACGGTGTCGCGCACGGCGGCGGTGTCGAGTTCCGTCGCGATGCGCAGCCGAAGCCCCTGCACCGGCGGCGGCACCGTTGCGGTGGCCGACGACGTGCTGATGGGCATGCGCCCCCAGTTGGCCAGCACACCACTCAGGAATGCGTTCGCGGGTGGCGAAAATGCTGTCCCCAACTCGTCACGCATGCGCATCAGCGCCGCCAGCGTGAGCTGGACCGAGTGCTGGAGTTGCCGCGCGAAGTCACCGCGACCGTCACGCTGCAGCATGGTGGCCAGCACCAGGAGCAACGGCAGCGGCTCAGGGCCGGCGACGAACGCCGACGGCATGTCGTAGAACGTCGCGCGCTGGCCGACGCTGACCACGGGCCAGGGCCCACAGTCACCGATCGCTTCTGCCGCCACGGCGGTCAACTCGTCGATCGACATCACCGAGGCCGCGAGCACACGCTCGCGACCCACCTCACCCGTCAGCAGGGCGGCGAGCAGCCCGGCCTTCACCACGCGCGGCGGCGCGAGACGCTGCAGGCGCGCCTGACGCACGAGCGCATCGCTGAAGAGCCGTTGCGCGTCGGTGCCCCGTCCCACCGGCAGGACAAGCAAGAGCTGTCGATCTTCCGCCGACGCCTGCCGGTAGGCGAGTTCGGCCGCATGACGAGCACGCGTCCACTGGTCCGCCGTATCGGTCGCCGCCGGAACCTCGCGCCGTTGCGTCGCGCGTTCAGTCACGCGCTGCGAGAAGAGCAGGACATCCCGCTCGACGCCCGCGACAGCGGCGTCACTTCCTGGCAACGTGCGGAAGCGGCGCATGTCGACCAGGACATCGGCGCGCCGCTGCAGTCCGCGCCAGAGACGCGACACGGGCGCCAGCGGGTCCGCACCGACCGTTGCGCCAACGACGACGCGCTGGCGCAACATCGTGGTTCCGGCTTCCCGCGGGACGCCGATCCGCCCCACTACGCCCGTACGTGCGAGATGCGTCGGGATGCTCTGCGAGTCGAGTGGCACCCCAAGCGAATGCGCGAAATCCCGCACCGCCTGGAGCGCTGGCGCATGGTGCGACTCATCCAGCAGCGTCGCGATACTGAATGTCGAGGGGTCGACCGGGCGGGGCTTCGGTGCGTCGGCCACCCGGGACGAGGGAGTGCGCCGGAGCCGAATGGACGGCTGAGACTCGGGCGTGATACTGAAGTTTGCACTGGTCATGATGGCACTCGACACAACGGTTGGCGGAACCATCGGCAACCATTCGGCCACCGATGATTCAGACGCTAACCGTCACGACAGGAGCGCACAATTTCAAGCGATTACGACTTTCAATAGATTTTTTCAAACATTCCGTTACGTCATAGCTGGCATTCGATGTGGCCAACTCAGAAGTGGAACCCCGTCCCCCCGGAGTCCGGCGAGAGCACCCGCTCCACCAATGGCGCGACCGCGTCGAAACTCGCCTGCAGACGCCCCTCCTCGAACCACCGCACGAGGTTCACCGGTTGCCCGCGGAGGATGGCCAGATCCAGACGTTCTGCCACGTACACACATTCCGAGTGAAGGTTGGGTTCCAGCGGATTGGCGCTCCGATGGTGTGACGACACCACCTCGACCGCCGCCTTGCCAAGCCCCCAGCGTAACGCCGCCGCGCCACCCAGAATCTCGTGCAGTTCGCTCAGCAGGCGCGGCATGACCTGCACATTCATCTTCACTTCCCGACGCAGCTCTGCGCGCATCGTCCCCAGCCGGTCGAACAACACCAGCTTGCCCACGTCGTGCAGCAGCGCCAGCGTAAACGCCTCGTCCGGGACCACGCCGAACCCCGACGCCAGGGTCCTCGCGATCGGCGCCGTGCGCACCATGTGTTCCCACACCTGACGGACCATGCCGTCGTACGCGGTCCCGGTGCGGCAGAGCGTCCCCTCGACCATGCTGCTCAGGATCACGCTCCGGAGTCCCTGCGTGCCGACGCGACGGATACTCTCCGCGAGAGACGTGCTGCGCGCGCCGGTGGAATTGGCGGCAGAGTTGGCGAACCGAAGCAGCGACTGCGCCAGTACCGGGTCCTGCTCGACCAGCTTCACCAGCTCCGAGATCGCAACGTCGCGCCGCAGCAGTTCCAGCGCCCGCTGCGCCGCAGCGGGCGGCTGACGCACGGTCTTTTCGCCACTCTTCGCGATCCGCTCGAAGAATGCGGGGGCGTCACCCCGGCGCTCCATCGGATCGAGTGCCGCTTCCAATCGCTCGAGGGCGGTACGAAGGGATCGCCGGACGTCATACCCCGCCTCGACCTCGTCGTGAATCGAGGGCTCCGTCAAGATCGGGCCCAAGTGCGCGACCGGTGCCGGCCGAGCGGAAGCGCCTGGCGGCGGTACTACGACCTTGGGATCCGCCCGCGCGGGTGAGGGGATGGCGGCTGTCGCGAAAGGTGTCTGATTGGTCATCGAGGTCTGAGTATTCGGCCGTCAACTCGAAAAAGCAGGTGAGGAGTCTCCACTGGCTGGGCACCCGCACCCTGGCTCCGCCCCGATCTCAGTATCGGACGCTGCGCCGGACGAGATGAGCGCTGCACTAGGTTGCTGGTCATGCTCTTTGGTGATTTCTCCGCCGACGCCACCCTCCTTGGAGGTGTGCTCGATGCACTCGTCGGCCCCGGCGTGCTCCTCGATCGGGCGGGCCTGATCGTGACCGGCAACCGGGCCGCTGCACCGCGATCCTCGGCGGGCCAGCCGATCGGAGAGGCGCTCACAGGCCTTGCCTCCTGCAGCTCGGACGACGAAGCGACGGCCCTGCGTGGAATCGGGTCCGTGCTCGACTTGTCCCAACGTGCCTTCTCGCTCGAGTTCGTCTCGCCCGCCGAGCCGGCGAGACGATTCATGCTCCGCGCGACCGGAATTCCCGCCGCCGCGGGAGGAGGCGCCGTCGTCCATGTCGCCTCGGTGCCGACGAGCGATACCGACAGCATCTCTGCGCACGCGCACGAGGCGAGTTTCCGATCGATCTTCGCCGCCTCGCTCGACGCCATGCTGATCGCCGATGGCACCGGCCAGGTGCTCTCCAGCAACCCGGCTGCACGTCGTCTGCTCGGCCAGAACGAAGCTGGTATCGCGGCGTTGAACTTCACGCACTTTTTCAGTGCCGGGTCACGCACCAGTTCACCGGCTGACGCGTGGCACCGACTGATACAGGATGGGCAATGGCGTGGGGAAGGGCGCATCATGGTCGGCGACACCGCGCGCATGCTGGATGTCGCGGCCTCGGCGCATATCACACCGGGTCGACACCTCGTCACGATCCGCGATCTCACGGAATCGCTGCAGATGGAAGCACAGCTCCGGCAGGCGCAAAAGATGGAGGCGATCGGCTTGCTCACGGGCGGCATGGCGCACGACTTCAACAACCTCCTGACCGTGGTGCTTGCCAACGCCGATCTCGTGCTCGAGTCGCTGCCGGCGGAGATGGACGAACTGCGCGACGAAGTCGGCGAGATGATTCAGGCGGCGACACGCGGGACGGAGATGGTCAAGAAGCTGCTCGCCTTCAGCCGTCGAGAAACACTCGAGCGTCGCCCGGTCTCCCTCGAGGTCGTCCTCGCCGAGACGCAGGCACTGTTGGTGAGATTGCTGCCAGCGAACATCTCCGTGCGCACCGAGGCCGCGCCTGAACTGCCTGGGATTCTTGCGGACCCTGGTGCCGTGCAGCACATGTTGCTCAACCTGGCGACCAACGCCCGCGACGCGATGCCATCGGGTGGCGTCCTGACGATGCGCGGGGCATTCGAACGCAGCATGGAGCGCCCGGACGGCAGTGTTGGACCGATGGTGACGGTGGTCGTTGACGATACGGGACGCGGGATGGACGAGTCGGTGCTGGCGCATCTCTTCGAACCGTTCTTTACGACGAAGGCGCCAGGTGAGGGCACCGGGCTCGGGATGGCCATGATCTATGGCCTCGTCCAGCAGCACGAGGGCACCATCGATGTAGAGAGCACGCCGGGCCAGGGAACACGGGTGACGATCGGCCTGCCGCTGGCCGAGGTGATGGTGCCAAACGCAACCCCGCGTTCGGCGATGCTGATCCGCGAAGGGGCGACGGAAACGATCCTGCTGGTCGAGGATGAAGAGATGGTTCGTCGTGCCGGACGCCGTATCCTCGAGAAACACGGCTATCGCGTGATGCAGGCCGCGGATGGGGCCGAGGCAATGGCGCTGCTGCGCGAGCGTGGTTCCGAAATCGCACTGGTGGTCAGTGATGTGGTGATGCCGCGCATGGGCGGTCGCGAACTCTACGCCTCGCTGCGAGAAGAAGGCTTCCGCATGCCCTTCCTCTTCACCAGTGGTTATACCGATCGCATGTCGAGCGACACGATCGCGCTGGATCCGAACGTTCCCGTGCTGCCGAAGCCGTGGACCTGGACGGAACTCACCGCCAGCGTGCGTGCCGCGCTCGACGAAGGGTTCACAGCTGGCTGAGCCGCGTCCCTCGTCGTGCGCCGCGCTCGTCAGAGGGGTGGACGGCCACCGCCTGGGCCACCGCCGCCGGGCCCACCGAAGCCCTGCGGCGTCCGGATGCGCGCCGGCACACGCAGCCACTGCTCCGGTGTCAGGATCTTCTTCGCCCCCTCGGTGCCCGCGGTGCGGAGCCGCCCACCCTTCTCGAAGAAGGGACGGAGCTTCACGCCAAACAGTACCGCCGGATCGGGGTTGCCACCTTCCTTCTCGACCACCTTGCGGGCCTGCTCGGTGAGGGAATCCACCTGGACCTGGATCGAGTCGGCGAGGAGTTTCAGCGTCGCCACTTCCACATCCGTCAGGCCGACCGAGTCACGCGCTTCGATGATCTGCAGCGGGATGTTCGGGAAGAACCGGCCGACCCCAGCCGCGATGCCAGCGCCGGTCAAGCGTGCCCCCGGGGCGCCGCCGAATGCCGCGCGGAGACGATCGCGCGTCTGATCGGGGCCGAGGGTGTAGCGAATGTTGAAGCCGACCTGGAAGGGCAGACGGATGCCGGTCTGGTTCCCGCGCACGGCGCCGAAGCGCTCGTTGACTTCGTACTTGTAGCGGTTCGTCGCCGCGTCAAAGCCGCGCACGAAGAGGAGCGTGTTGTCCGCCTGTGTGAACGAGCCCCAGCCGCGCAGGTCGTCACTGCCGTGCACCAGCTGATCGATGCCGCCGATCAGGTTGGCGGTGACCAGTGA
>CAYMQV010000057.1:0-23157 GCA_964392395.1 uncultured Gemmatimonadaceae bacterium | reverse complement strand
CTAGTATCGCGTCGCCGCCCTCAGTCCGGCAGCGCCGTCGGCAACTGTTTCAGCATGGGGGTGCCCACCTGGATGTCATCGACGGCGGCGGCGGCGGGCACCTTCTCACCACTATTTCCGCTTCACCGCGCGCCGCGGTACCCGCTCTTCCCGGTCGTCGTCGTCCACGTCCACGGCCAGCGGGAAGAACAGCGATCGCTTCACCTCCGGATATGGCACGCGCCATCCCTTGGCCGCCCCCCACAGGATCCGGTTCAGTCGCTCGGTCGGTGCCGCATCGGGATCGTGGAAGTTCATCCGCGCGCTTGCCAATGCCGCCCGCTTCCGTGCCGCAGCATCAGGCCCGGTGATCTCGCCCACGCGCAGGTTCGTCTCGAACAGCGACTGCGCAGGCGTGAGCGCGGTGTACGGCGTGTCGTCCGGTTTCTCATTCGGCCCGATGAAACTCGCGCGCATGTCCGTCGCCACCAGATCGAACATCGTCAATGCCGGCAGGCCGAGCATCAGCTCGATCGTCTTGACCATGCTCGGCTGACTGTAGAAGGTGCTGTCGATCACGCCACGCCGCGCGTACGGACTGGCAACCAGTGCCACGGTTCGATGCCCATCGATGTGGTCGACGCCATTCTGCGCGTCGTCTTCGACCACCAGAATTGCCATCGACTTCCAGAACGACGACCGGCTGAGCGATTCCACCAGCCGGCCGAGCGCCAGATCGTTGTCGGCTACGCAGGCGGCGGGGGTACACCAGCCGGCGTTGGTGCCCTGCGTGTGATCATTCGGCAGGAGGATCATCGTGAGATTCGGCATTGCCTTCACCGCTTCCCACTGCTTCAGGTGCTCGAGCACCACGCCCGCCTTGATCACATCGGGCACTTCCTGCGTCCAGCCCGGATACTCGCGAACCAGAATCCGGTCGAGGCTCGGAATCTCGCTGCGCGTGTCATAAAGGCGCTGCATCTCCTGACGGCCGCGTGCGTGCGTGTACGAAGGATCCCGGTACATCGCCATCAGGCGCGCGCGCGCACTCGGCATGGAGTCGCTCGGCGCCGGCGCGTACTCGCCGAAGCTTACCACGCGCTGCCCTTTCTGCATCGCGGCCTCCCAGAGGAAGCCACCGGATGAGTAGGTGAGCGGATCATTGCCTTCGCTTGGATAGCTGCGGCCGGAATAGAGGGGCCACATCGGATAGGCCGTCTCCACGCCTTGCGTCAGCCAGTTGTGTCCATCGGCCGAGTTGCCGCCGGAGGCAAAGAAGTGATCCAGCAACACGAACTGTTCGCTCAGTGCGTGCGCATTCGGTGTGACGTCGCGCCCGTACATCGCCAGGCTCGGATCACTGGCACCCTTGCCAATATCACCCAGGACCTGATCATAGGTGCGGTTCTCGCGAATGATGTACACCACGTGCTGAATCAGACTCGGTTCACCGGGCCGCTCCGGCACGGCTTGCGCAACGGCGCCAGCGCGCGGCGCGATTGACGGCGCGGCAGGCCCGCCTGAGAGATGGAATCGGTTGTTCTCCGCCACACCGGTGGTGTAGGCGGCGAGCTCTGACTCACTGGGCATCGGGATCACGTTCACGCTGCCACGCTCCGCAAAGACATAGCGCCCCTCCCGGCCGGCGGTACGTCCGGTGCCGGCACCAACACCGAACAGCGTGCCGACGGCGATCGTCGCACCATCGGTGCTGACATCGATGCTGCTGGGATACCACCCGGTCGGGATCAGTCCGCGGAACCGGGCATCACCTGCGCTTGCGCCGCGCACATCATAGAGCGCGACCGCATTGGCGCCACCGAGCGTGACGAACAGCGTGTTCCCGTCCGGCGACAGCGCAAGGGCGGTCGGCGTGAGGCCGGTCTTCCGTTCGCGGAACGGTGCGATCGCGATCGCGCCGGCGAGGGTGTTGGTACGCGTATCGATCACACTGACGGCGTCGCTGTTGCCATTGGCCACGTACAACCGCTGACGTCCCTGATCCCAGACCAGGCCCGTGGGGTGTGTGCCGACCGTGATGTGATGTGTGATCGTGCCGGTCGCGACATCAATGCGGTCCACCGTACCTGGCAACGCGATGCCGCGCGCGTCGATCCGAACCGGTTCGGCCGCCGGATCGCAACACTGTGTGGCTCGTCGTTGTCCGGCGCGTGGCTTGGCGCCACCGAACACGGTCACCCACGCGGTTGCGCCGTCAGGCGAGATGACGGCGGCAATTGGCAGCACGCCGAGCGCGACGCTGCGCAGACGCTCGCCTGTATCGGCGTCGAGGATCACGAGTTTGTCATCCGCCGGAAGCGGCAGCACGGTCACACGGTGTCCGTCTGAACCCTTTCGCGATGCGATGGCCGGTCCACCAGCGAGGAACTCGCCGAGCGTGCCCGACGCGGTCACGATCGCGGCCGTGGAGTCGGTACTGTACGACACCAGTTGCGCCACCGCCCTGGCGCGCGCCAGCGGTGGCCCACCGGGCGTCCGGCTCGCGGCTACGGCGGCGGGAAGCTTGCTCACGGACGACACCGTGACGCGCTTCGTGACCGGATCGATCGCCAGCCCGTGTACACCGGGCCGTCCCACGAACTCGGCCCGCGAAAGGACGCGATTGTCACGCCAGTTCAGGCGCCAGGCGCTCCCAGGCACGGCGGCCCATACCTCTCCGGCAGCCGTGCCGAACCGGACACCGGCAACGCGACCGTCGAAGATCGATTGCACACCGGCCGGTGTGACGCGCTGTCCGACCGCAATTACGCCGGGATCGGGTACCGAGCGCTGCGGTGCCGGAACTGGCTGCTGGACCTGCAGGAGCGTGGCGATGATGACGAACACGGGAGCCATTGGCGGAAAGGGGAGACCGGGACCTTACCGCCGTGGCTTGTCAGGTGGCAAGCATTGTAGCTAAGCGGCTCATTGATCGAACCGCTGCGGCCGGTCTGCCGCAGCAGCCAGCCGCTCAGCGCCGATCGATGTTCGTTGGTGCAGTCGGCGCGAAGATCGTCTGAAGTGCCGGCAGATCGACGGCCATCAGCACGGCCATCAGCACGGTGCACGAAATGACGGCCACCATCAACTTCGGCTCGCGGTACAGCCCCTCTGGTCGCTGGGCCGCGCTGTCGGGCTTGAAGGCGATGTCGAGATAGATGGCCATCACCAGCGCCACCAGCGGGAACGACAGGATGAGCTCGATCCGGTAACGCATGATGAATGCGCCAAGGAAGAGCATGGCGGCAGAGCCATAGAACAGAATCGAGACCATCAGGCGCTCGAGCGTGTAATACGCAAACGACTTGCGATACGCGGCTGCGCGCGCAGGATCGCCGATATCCCGGAACTCGGCATACCGCTTGATGGCCATGAAGTAGCACCCGACCATCCAGTAGCTGAGCAACAGCGACGCTGGCGCAATGGCGACGGTCCCGGTCATGTACCAACCGGCGAGCATACGCAGCGGGTTGTTCACCGACTCCGAGAGGACATCGATGTACGGCACATCCTTCGACCGAATCGGCGGGATGTTGTAGACGCAACCCATGATCCACAGCACCAGCGCCGTGTAGCCGAATGGCTTGCTGACGAGGAAACCGAGCCACACGCCGATCACCATCAGCACCAGCCACTGCACGTAGGCAAGCGGAATGCTCACCTTGCCCGACGGCACCGGTCGGTTTCGCTTCAGCGGGTGCGCGAGGTCGGAGGGGGCGTCGAGCACCTCGTTGATCACGTAATTGCTCGAGGCGACGAGACAGATCGACGCAAAGCCGAGGATCACGCGCATCCAGATGCCGGGCGTCATTTCTGCGGCACCACTGCCAAACGCCGCGACGATGCCAGGTAGGATGAAGACGTTCTTGACCCAGTGGTCGATCCGGGCGATGGAAATGTGGCCGCGGAGCGTCGGACGCGCCACGACCGCGGCGACTGGGGATGATTCGCTCATTGTGCTGGCGCTCCTCGGAGTTCGTTATGAATTTCGTTATGACGTGCGAGCACGCGGCTCAACTCTGCGTAACTCGAGACTGATAAAAACCCATCGTCGTTCGACTGCGTCCGCTGTGAGAGAATCGCACACGCAACACCAGCCGCGCGTGCCGCCGCGGCATCCACCTCGGCGCGGTCGCCGACATACAGCGCGTCCGACGGCGCGACGCCAAGGCGCTCGAGCGACACCAGAATCCCACGGGGGTTGGGCTTGAAGACCCCGACCTCGGGCGCCTGGGCGCACAACACCGAGTCGAAGAGATCGCCAACACCCAACGCGGCAAGCTTGGCTTCGGCCGGGTAGTCGGAGAGCACGCCGAGCTTGAAGCCGGCGTCGCGCAACTCGCGGATGAAGGCCTGCATTCCCGGCTGCGCAAAGCGGCCGAGGAGCTCGAGTGGTGCATGCTCCATCCAGCGCGCGACTGTCGCCTGCACCGCTCCTGGTGAGGCGCCGGTGGCGCGACTCGCATACCGCGTCTGTGCCTCCCCCAGATCACCCTCGCCATGGGTATCGCGGAGGGCCTCCTGCCCGCGCCGATAGGCACTCAGAATACGCAGCGTCGAGAGGCCGAGTACCGGACGAAAGAGGTGAGCACGCGCAAGTCGCAACGCCATAGCGCGGCGAAGCGACCCCTGACGATAGAGCGTACCATCGACGTCGAACACCACCGCTCGAAGCGTACGAGGGAGGTACGTGTCAGACACGCTCGCCGTCACGTTTTTTCAGCAGACCGTCGATGCCATACGCGGACAGCGCGAGCAGGCAGGGAAGAATGGGCACCGAGTAGCGGCCCAGCGCGAGCAGGGCGGCCAGCAGCAGATTGAGGTACACGATCGGCAGCAGTACCAGCCAGACGGACCGGTTCTCGCGATAGGAACGGCGCAGACCGAGCGCCGCGAAGATCCAGGCCACCAGCGCGAGCCCACCGACGACGGCGGAGGTGGCCCGACTGGTCATCTGATACCAGAACGTGGCCAAGCCCACGAAGAATCGACGCGCACTGAGCCCGGGCTCGGCAACCAGGCGCCGTTTCATCTCCTTGTTCAGGATCTGATCGGTCTCCCAGTCCTCCTTCTCCCATTCCGTGCCCGCCTCGCGGGCCAGCCGAAAGAAGTACGCATTCGACTCGTTCTCGGCGACGGTGTATGGCGGTTCACGCAGTGTAATGAACTCGGTGCGGCTGAAGATCAGTCCGCGAAGGAAGGCGTCGGAAAAGCCGCTCGATACCGGCACGATGTGACCTGTGACGAGATAGTTCCGCACCGTCCATGGCGAAATTGTCAGCGCCATCGTCACGAACATGACCGTCAGCGCAGCAATCGGCAGCCGCTGCTTTGCGCGCAGCAGGCCAAGCATCAGCGCCGCAGCGAACAGGCCGGGATACAGGAGGATCACCGACTTCGTCAGCGTGGCCAGACCGGACACCACGCCGAGCAGCACGCCAGTGCGGATATCTCGCAGCCGGGAGAACCTTTCCGTCAACCAGATCAGCAGCGTGACGAGGAACGTGAAGAGCGTCTCGAGGTGCAGGGCCGGCACGTAGCGGAGCATCACCGGGTGCAGCGCACAGAGGACGCTCGCGATCACCGCCGAACGCTGCCCGAAGAGGCGCTTCGTCAGGTCGAAGATCAGCAGGCAGGTTCCGGCGTGGAGCAGGCATTGCAGGAGCAGAATCAGCGTCGGCCGCTCTCCGAAGAGCCAGTACACACCGCCGATGGTCAACGGATAGAGTGGCGCCCGACGCTTGATCAGCGTCCCGAAGGGCAGGAAGCCGTCGCCACGCGCGAGGCTCGCACCCATCTTCCCGAAGTAGTACGGGTCGAATCTGGTGTCGACCAGGTCCTGTGAGCGGAAGCCGACGAAAACCGTCAGGGATGCTGCAAGGAGCGCGAGAACGAGAGGGAGCGCCCACGGCGCCAAACGAGCTCGACCTGCGGAATCGACGAACGGTCCTTGCTTCACGAACCCCTTCTTGCTCGGGTGGACTCAGCTGAAAATCAAGGTAGGCAACTCAGGGAGACGCTGACAAGAGGCGACGCGTAACGCCGTGCCACGACAGGAATCACCCGACGGCACGGACGGACCGGAGCGCATTCGCATACGGATCATTGACGCCCGACGCAGCCGGTGGGCAACAGTGCTCACATCGGCATGTCTTCGAGGCGGATCGACTGGGAGCGCGGCGGAAATGCACTGCACCGCTCCGATCGATGAAACAAGGTCCGTACCCGCCCCGTACCTGGCTCCAGGCGGCAACCATCTCGCCCGCACCGGCCTCTGACAGCGATTTCCCGACTCGCCCTCGCATCCTGCACCCCGCCTCCATGATGCGCAACATCACGCTCGCCGCCCGCATGCTGCTCAAGACGCCGATCGTCACCGCGATCGCCGTCCTTTCGCTGGCCCTCGGGATCGGCGCCAATGCGGCCATCTTCTCGCTCTTCGAGCAGCTCCTCTGGCGGAAGCTGCCAGTGCATGCCACGGAGCGCCTCGCCAATTTCAAGAATCCGGGGCCAATACCCGGGTCGAACTCGTGTAACCAGGCAGGCGGCTGCGACGAAGTGTTCAGCTACGCGATGTTCCGCGACCTCGAGAAAGCGCCATCAGCGTTCTCGGGGATTGCCGCACATCGGCTCACCGGCGTGTCACTCAGCGTGCGCAACGAACCCCGCACCGGCCAGGCGATGATGGTCAGCGGTGGGTACTTCCCAGTCCTCGGCCTTCGGGCGGCCGCGGGGCGATTGCTCACCCCCGAGGACGACAAGGTGGTGGGTGCGAACTTCGTCGCAGTGCTCAGCTACGCATTCTGGCAGAACACCTTTGGCGGTGATTCGGCGGCCGTCGGGCAGTCGATCGTCGTCAACGGAAAGTCCTACGCGATCGTCGGTGTCGCTCCCGAAGGATTCGAAGGCACGACCACCGGCGCGCGTCCGCTGGTCTACGTCCCGATCTCGATGCAGGAGGTGATCGATGGTTTCAAGCGCTGGGAGAACCGGCGCAACTACTGGATGTACCTTTTCGGCCGCATGAAGCCGGATGCCACGCTGGCGTCGGCCGCCACGTCGATCAACGCGATCTACTCGCCGATCATCAACGATATCGAAGCGCCGTTGCAGAAGGGGATGAGTGACAAGACGATGGAGAGTTTCAGAAAGAAGAAGATCGAGCTGGCGCCGGGAGCGCGTGGGCAGAGCAGCATGGATGGCGAAGCGAAGACCCCGATCATGCTCCTCTTCTCGGTGACGTTCGTGGTGCTGCTGATCGCCTGTGCCAACATCGCCAATCTCCTGCTGGCACGCGGTGCGCGCCGCGCCACGGAAATGGGAGTACGCCTCGCGCTCGGAGCCACACGCCTTCATCTGGTCGCACAGCTGCTGACCGAGAGTGTCATGCTGGCCCTGGCGGGCGGGCTGGCATCGCTGCTGGTGGCGCAGTGGACGTTGAATGTCGTGATCTCGATCCTGCCGCCGCAGGCCGCCGAAACGATGAGCTTCGGCATCAGCCCGGCGGTGATCACATTCTCAGCGCTGCTCAGCGTTGGCACCGGCTTCTTCTTCGGACTGTTTCCGGCGCTGCACAGCACCCGTGGTGACCTGATCAGCTCGATCCGCGCCGGTGCCGGACAGATCGCCGGAGGACGCGCTGCCTCGCGTTTCCGCTCGTCGCTGGTCACGGCGCAGATCGCGCTCTCGATGGGGCTGCTGATCATGAGCGCGCTCTTTCTCAAGAGTCTCGTGAACGTCAGCCGCGTCGATCTTGGTGTGAAGGTGAACGACATCGCCACGTTCCTGATCGTTCCTGAACGCGTAGGCTACGACAGTACACGCAGTGCAGTGTTGTTCACGCGAGTCGAGCAGGAGCTGGCGGCCATTCCTGGAGTCACCGGAGTCACCAGCGGGCTGGTGCCGCTGCTGAGCGGCGACAACTGGGGCAACGACGCACACGTGCAGGGCTATCCCTGCGGCCCGGACGTGGACTGCGGATCGCGCTTCAATGCCGTCGGCCCCGACTACTTCAAGACGCTCGGTGTGCAGCTGAAAGCGGGACGCGAGTTCACGGCGGCCGATCAACGCGGGGCACAGCGTGTCGCGGTGGTGAACATGGCGTTCGCGAAGAAGTTCAAGCTCGGCGACAACGCAGTCGGCAAGTTCATGGGCACCGAGAGTGACGACACGCTCGATGTCCAGATCGTCGGTCTGGTGCCCGATGTGAAATACAGCGATGTCAAGGACTCCGTGCCGCCGGTCTACTATCAGCCGTGGCGGCAGAACTCGGCTACGGGTGCACTCTACTTCTATGTGAAGACGTCGCTCCCGCCATCGGAGATTCTCGGCACGTTGCGCGCGACCATCACGCGCATCGATCCAGCGCTCCCGGTCGAGTCGCTGAAGACGATGCCGCAGCAGGTGCGCGAGAACATCTTCCTGGCGCGGATGATCTCGATCCTGTCGTCGGCCTTCGCCTTGCTCGCGACATTGCTGGCAGGGGTCGGACTGTACGGCGTACTGTCGTTCTCCGTGCAGCAACGGACGCGGGAACTCGGTGTGCGCATGGCGCTTGGCGCCGACAGCGCCAACATCCGCTCGCTGGTACTGAAGCAGGTGGGTGTGATGATGCTGGTCGGAGGAACCATCGGCGTTGCCGCCGCACTGGGACTCGGCCGCGTCGCGCAGTCACAACTCTACCAGCTCGAGGGCCACGATCCGGTCGCACTCATCAGCGCCGTGCTCCTGCTGACCATCGTGGCGTTCGGTGCCGCGCTGGTGCCCGCGCATCGGGCTGCGCGCGTCGATCCGATGCTCGCGCTTCGCTACGACTGAACTCCCTGACACGTGGATATCGTTCGAACTCCCCCGAAGAAGACACGTCGCAATCTGATGATCGGTGGCGGCGCGGTGGCAGTGGCTTTGATCACCGTCTGGTTGCTTCGTCTCGAGCCGGCCGCGCAGACCATCGAGCGATCAGCGGTGCTGATCGACAGTGTACGGCAGGGTAACGTCGTCCGCGAAGTGCGCGGCCCAGGCACACTGGTGCCGGAGCACATCCGGTTCATCACGGCCCAGGCCAGCGCACGCGTCGAGCGGCTGGCGTCGGAGTCCGGCAAGACGGTCGCGGCTGGCGATGTGCTCCTCGAACTGAGCAATCCGGACCTGCAGATCCAGACGATGCAGGCCGAGCAGCAGGTACGGCAGGCGCAGATCGAACTGCTGAACATCCGGACCAACCTGCGAAGTCAGCTGCTCACACAGCGCGGCGTGGTGGCGACGACCCGCACCCAACACATGGGTGCCCTGCAGGAAGAGACGGCCGCCGACTCACTCGGCCGGCGCAACCTGATGTCGGCCTTCGAGGTCAATACGAAGAAGGCGCAGGCAGAGGAGTTCACGACGCGGCTCGCGGTCGAGCGTGATCGGTTGAAGTTGATGGAGGAGGCGATCGAATCGCAGATCTCGACGCAGGCCAGTCAGGTCGAGCAGCTGAAGGCGATTGCGGCCAATCAGCGAAGTCGGCTGCAGGCACTGCAGGTGCGTGCGCCGGATGCCGGTGTGCTGCAGGAGCTGACGCTGCAGCTTGGTCAGTGGGTACCGGAAGGCACGACGCTCGCCAAGGTGGTGCAGCCCGGCAGCCTGAAGGCGGTCCTGCGCATTCCGGAAAGTCAGGCCAAGGATGTGAGCGTCGGCCAGAAGGCGAGCATCGATACGCGCAACGGGCTGGTCGCGGGTCACGTCAGTCGCAAGGATCCTTCGGCGCTTGGTGGCAGCGTGACGGTGGACGTCACGATCGATGGTCCGCTGCCGAGTGGTGCCGTGCCGGATCTGAGTGTGGATGGCACAATCGTGATCGAGACGTTGAGCAACGTGCGCTACACCGGACGTCCGGCGTTCAGTGCCGGGTCGGGCGCAGTCTCGCTCTTCCGCCTGGTCGACGGCGGAAAGTATGCGGATCGGGTGCCGGTGGAGCTGGGTCGCAGTTCGGTGAATGTGATCGAGATCGTTCGCGGGCTCGAGGTGGGTGACAAGATCATCGTGTCGGACATGTCGACGTACGCCAATGTGGCCCGCGTACGCATCAAGTAACCGCTGGATACCGGAGAACTGACGATGGCTAACGTGGATGGCAGCGCAATCATTGACCTGCGCAACATCAGCAAGGTGTTTCTGACGGACGAAGTGGAGACGCACGCGTTGGCGGATGTGCACTTCGCAATTCAGAAGGGCGAGTACGTCGCAATCAGCGGCCCATCGGGTTGCGGCAAGACGACACTGCTATCGATTCTCGGCCTGCTCGATACGCCGAGCAGCGGAGACTACATGCTGGCCGGGGAGAATGTCTCGCGGCTCTCGCCGGTGGATCGCGCGCGCGTGCGCAACAGGCAGATCGGATTCATCTTTCAGGCGTTCAACCTGATCGGCGACCTGACGGTGTTCGAGAACGTCGAATTGCCGCTGACGTATCGCGACATGTCGGCGAGTGAGCGCACGGGTCGCGTCGAGGCCGCGCTGGAGCGGGTGGGGATGTCGCACCGCTCGGGGCACTTTCCCGCGCAGCTCTCCGGCGGTCAGCAGCAGCGGGTCGCCATCGCGCGCGCGCTGGCCGGCGATCCGGCGATTTTGCTGGCGGACGCACCGACTGGAAACCTGGACTCGAAGAACGGCGAGGCGGTCATGGAGCTGCTGCGTGAACTGAATCGCAACGGCGCCACCATCTGCATGGTGACGCACGACACGCGGTATGCGCAGCATGCCGATCGCGAGGTGCAGCTCTTTGACGGACGAGTGCACCAGGCAGCGGTGGCCGGAGCGGTATAGTCGCGGGGATGACCGTCAGACGACCTCCCGCCCCAGGTCGCGGCGTATCCGCAGCAATCGGCTGGCACCGCGGTGCATGACGCGCTGCTGGTGAACACTCGGCGCGCCGTGGTCGCCGTCATCGCTCCCTTCGTGGTAGGCCTGCCGCTGGGGGCGCAGTCGGTGAGCGACTTCGTTCCTGCTGCCTCCACCAACTGTGCCGTCGCTGCTCCCACCGCCGCCGCTGGCATCGCCGCGACACCGGGCGGCGTTCTGATGGTCCAGCCCCGCAACGAGGCCATCGGTGACCAGGACACCGGCTGCAAGCTGTTGTGGGTGGTGGATGGCGACCGGATGCTGCGTGTCGCTACGCTGTACTTCGACCGTGGCGTGTTGAAGATCGCAATTGCGCATGACGTGCGAGACCCGAAAGGCGGCATCGAAGCGGCGTGTGACCTGACGGCCGGTCGTTCGCTGCTGCCAAAGGCCGGTCGTCGCGCGGATGATGCGACCTGTCGAACGATGCCGCGGGACGAGGTGTATGGGCTGCGGCTTTCCACCTGGCCGCGAGGGTGTCTGACTGCGCCTGATGCGGCGATCTGCACGCAGGAGCCGCGCTGATCGCTGCAGTACCTTTCTCGCGCCACGTGCTAGGCGGTGCTCGTTCCGCGCTTCGGGCACACGCACGGGCACTGTGGTGTCGCAATCCGGTTTGAGGATCGCTGGCTCCTGCATGTGGGTGACGCGTATTATCTGCGCGCGGAGCTCTCGACGGACGATCACCCGGTATCGCAGCTGGCAGCACTTCGGGCCGACGACGATGGGCAGCGACGACGGAGCTTGTCAGCGCTATGCAACCTGCACCACGCCCACGGGTCAGACGTCGAGATGTTCGGGTATCACGACTTCACTGAGTTCCCGCCGGGCGCGGCAACGGCCGTCGCAGCGCAGGTTTCGTCAGCGGTGTAAGGGGCGAATCGAACTCGTCCAGGACGCCGTGGCAAGGTTAGTGACCCGCCGCGCTCCCTGGCATCCGCCGCAGCCCGGCATGCCGCGACGCCACCCCGTTCAGCTGCGTCTCCGCCTTCTCGCGTGATCCCGCGAGGAATGCAACGAGCAGATCATTCGTCAACCGCACGGTCGCTCCGGTCCCACGCGCGCCGCCGAGAAACAGCGACGCCATCCATCGCGCCGGCGGCGAGAGCAAGAGCGATGCGTCCGTGAAACTGTAGTGATTCGCGCGTTCGATCTGATCCCGGTACCCGGGCCCTCCAAGGCGGGCCAGGAGCCGTGCAGTCCCTTTGAGAAAGAGTTGACCATGCTGTGTTTCGGTGCGGTCGCTCTCGATCAGCAGGAACGGCTGCGCGAGCGCATTGTCCGGGAGCGCCCCGTACATCGTGCCATCAATGTTCGCGGCGGCGTGAACACGATCAATCATGGCCGCAACTGCCACCGACGCAGCACCACCGAAGGAGTGACCCACTGCAGCGATTCGGTGGTGATCCATCCGATTGGCCAGCACACCAAACGTCGCGGTGTTACCGATGTTATCGAGCACCGCGCGCACGTCGGCCACACGGACGGTAGTCTGCTGGATCATGTACTGTATTCGATCCGGGTCGTTGGGCAGGAAACGCTCGATCGGCGTCACGAGCTGACCGTCGACGAGTTGCGTAATCGCACCTTCATAGGGGTGATCAATGGACAGCACGATGAAGCCTCGGCTGGCCAGATCGCTGGGCAGCGAGGCGTAGAACGCTCGTGATGCGCCATACCCTGGTGAGAATACGATCACCGGCCAGGGTGCAACGCCGAATGACACTGCCGCATCCTCGATGGCGTGCGGATCGACGCGACCATAGTGATTGAGAATCGCGCGCGGTATTGCCGCAACGCGGCTGGGCAGCCGCCCAAGTCCGTCCATGTATCGCATCGGGCGCCCGGTCGCCGATACCAGCGACGGATACCACGCCTGCACGATCAGGTTGCGACGATCGGCGACGGAGGCGGTCGCGGGTTCTTCGCGAGCCGTATCGACCCAACGAAAGACAGACGTTCCAACGGCATGCGCTCCCGTCGGCACCGGGAGGCGGGGCATGGGAACGAACACCCAGCAGAGCATCAGCAGGAGCATCAGGGTGCCCGTCATGAGGCGAACGGCGAACCGCATCACAGCCGTACGCGCAAAGGCGGCGGTGGTCGACAGGCTGGCGACACCGAGTAACGCGTACACCGGCACCAGCTGCCAGTAATAGCCCTCAACCAGCCACTGAGCTACGCAGAGCAGCGCAACTCCAACCGTGCCGCCTTGCTGCGCGAGATCACGAGCAGGGCGAACAGCAGGGCGCACGCGAGAGTCATCACATCCAATATCGACATCGATCCAGGATGCGGGGCATGGACTCAGAATACGACTGCAAACACGTTGAAGAACGCCGCCCAGTCCGACGAGTCAAGGACCGAGAACCGTCGCGTTACTGGCGAGGATTCGGCGAACGCGACGCGAGGGGGAATTGCATCCACGATGGTCGGCGCGCCCCCAATGAGCGTCAACGCCTGCCGACTGGTGAGTGTGGTGTTGACATCCAGTACGGCGCCACCATGTGTCGCGAACAATGAATCCTGTTCCGTATGTCCGATGACAAGTTGGCGCACGCCATACTGCGCGAGCACACGATCGATCAGCGACTGCGAGGCCAGTGGATATGTCTCGGTCGCCATCCGGTAGCCACGATATTGCGTCGGTGCCATCGTGCCTGTCTGGCGTGCACGAACCGAGTCGTCGGTGACGCGCTCGCTGAGCATGTCGCGATGCTGTCGATTGATACCCTCGAGCTCCATCGTTGCGTCGAGCATCGCATCGCTGATCCCACCGTGTGCGAACAGCACATCGCCAATCTTCAGAACGATCGGCTTCCGGCGAAGCCAGCGACCGAGGACCGTCTCTTCGCTGAGCGCCGCAGCATACGGCATGATCTGCTCGATCGCGAACAGATGCTCCGCTTCCACGTCCTTGATGTTGCCGGCAAATGCATACTGCTCGTGATTGCCGAGCACGAGGTGAACGTCCCCTCCGGCAGCTCGCGCTTTCCCCTCAAGCTCGTAGAGAAACCAGAGGAGGTCGTACACGTTGCGTCCGCGGTCCATGAAATCGCCAAGCACCACCAGGCGACCGTCGCCGTACGTCCATTCGGCAGTGGAGTCCGTCACGCCGACGCCATGGAGCCACTGCCGCAGGTACGCCACATCCCCCTCGAGATCGCTCACGACGGCAATTCGCGACGCCGGGGGCAGGACGGATGGCACGATCGTCTCCGCGTCCGCCCGCAGCACCACGTGCAGGCGGCGGCCGAGACAGTCGATATCAACCTGACCGTGCTGCACTGGCGCCCGCTTGACCGAGTCACCGCAGAACCACGCCGCCGCGGTGTCCGTGCCCGTACGCGTGATGACCGGACCATGCAACTGCGAGAGATGGGGCGCCGTGGCGACCCGAGCGAGATCTGCCCTCCACCTGATGGCGTTGCGGCCCACCGGCAGCAGGATACTCTGATACACGCCGCCGGCTGTCAGAATCACGGTGCTTCGAGACATCCAGATCAGAAAAAATCCGCAGATGAGGATCGCGAAAAGAAACAGACCTTGCCAGAGTCGGCGAAATCGAAGAAGTTGCATCAAGTCGGATGGACGTGGAGGTGGAGGTGTCCACGAGGCGTACGACGGCAAGCGCACGGTGTTTCAGGCGGTGTTTCAGGCGGTGTTTCAGGCGGTGTTTCAATCGGTGTGTGGTACCGACCCGTCGTGCAGCGCCGCCGGGACCTTCCACGCACCCGCATACACCGGCACCAGCCAAGACCGATACCGCTCCGATTTCCCCGACACCACCTCGAAGAACAGTGTGCGCAGCCGCCGCGTGATGTCACCCATCGTGCCACCACCGATCGCACGATGCTCGATCCGCGTGATTGCCGAGATCTGGACCCCGGTACCACACATGAAGCACTCGTCGGCGATGTAGACCTCACTGCGGTCGATGTTCCGCTCGACCACCTCGACGCCCAGTTCGTCCCGCAGCAACTGGATCAGGGAGCGTCGCACGATGCCTTCCAGCACGTTCGACTGCACGGGCGGCGTGATGGCCACTCCATCACGCACGATGAAGAAGTTGGCCGAGCTCATTTCGGAGACGTGTCCATCCTCGTTCAGGACAATCGCCTCATCGTAGCCCGCCAGCCGCACATCGGTGCTGCTCATGGCCGAGTTGACGTACGCCCCGACGATCTTGCCGCGGGCGGGGATCGCATTGTCATCCACGCGGCGCCATGCGGAAAAGGCAACGTGTGCCCCTTCCTCGTTGGCGATGTACTGGCCGAATGGCATGCTGAAGATCGTCACCGCCGACGCGATGTCGTTGAGCTTGAGCGTGATGGTGTGCGATGACAGGTACGCCAGCGGCCGGATGTAGCAGTTCTCCCGATACCCTTCGGTGCGCAGCAGCTCCGACACGATCGCCGTCAGCTCCGGCGCCGTGTACGGGAGCTCCATCCGCAGCAACCGTGCCGATTGCAGAAACCGCCGGAAATGGTCCAGCGGGCGGAAGATGAAGAGTTGCTCCTCGTCGGCATTCCAATAGCCGCGCAGTCCGGCGAAGACGCCCGTGCCGTAGTTGAAGGCGTGCGTCATGACGCTGACCCTGGCGTCCTCGATTGGCACGATGCGGTTGTCGAAGAAGGCGTATCGGGTGGAGGGTGCGGTCATGTCGCGGCGTGAGTATCGGGAGTGGAGGTTGCGTCGCCTGAGGCACTTGTCAATCTACCCGTCATTTCGGCACACGGCTCACGGTAGGATTGCCCGACTGCCGGCACCCCTCCTCGCCACGTCTCAGGTCGTGCGGCTGCGTGGGTGCGAATTCAACCGCTTGCCAAACGGCACACCGTCCGTGACGTTGGCGGTATCGCACGCTGGTGCGGTACCGCCCGACTCGCCACCCTCGCAGCCGACTTCGATGATTCGCCCGCAGACTGTCGCACTCCTCGTGATGCTCGCCGGCTGTGCGCCGCGACCAGACGCCACCGCAACCGCAGCCGCACTCGACTACCTGTATCTCTGGACTGCCTCCGCCGACACCACGCAGCCCGATTTCCTCGCTGTGCTCGATGTCACGGAAGACAGTGCGCGATACGGTCGCCTGGTGACGACACTGCCGATTCCGGGGTCGGCAAATTATCCGCACCACACCGAACATGAGCTGCCCGCCGATCGGCAGCTCTTTGCCAACGGCTTCGGCTCCGGACAGTCGTTCGTCTTCGACCTCACCAAGCCCGACGCGCCGCGTATCGCAGCACAGTTCGGCGATGTGGACGGGTATACACATCCGCACTCGTTCCTGCGGCTTGCCAGCGGCAACGTGCTGGCGACGTTTCAGATGACACATGCGAACGGCCACATGCGCGCCGGAGGACTGGTGGAACTGACGCCGGCCGGCATCCGCGTGCGTTCATCGTCGGCCGACACACCGGCCGCCGATTCCGGTTTGCGCGTCTACAGCGCCGGCATCGTGCCGTTGCTCGATCGGATCGTGACCACGTCCACCGACATGGAGAAGGATTTCTTCGAACCGTCACGCACGTTGCAAGTCTGGCGGTTGTCGGATCTTTCATTGTTGTCCAGCATCAGACTTCCCGGCCCCAATGGCACACTCTCGGCCGAGCCGCGGCTGATGGCTGATGGGCGCACGCTGCTGGTGTCGACGTTCAGTTGCGGGCTGTTCCTGATCGACAGTCTCGACACGGATACGCCACGTGCATCGCAGGTGGGGGCTTTCCCGCGGAAGGACGACACGAGCTGCGCGATCCCCGCGATCGTCGGGCACTACTATCTCGTCACCGTGCCGGCCTGGAGCGCAGTGGTGAGTCTCGACATCTCCAACCCGCGGGCACCGAAGGAGGTGAGCCGCGTGGCGTTCGACTCGACCGATGTGCCGCACTGGCTCTCGGTGTCGCCGGACCATCGTCGGGTGGTGGTGACGGGGTACGCGACGATGGAGAACACGGTGCAGATCCTCCGCTTCGACGAGAAGACCGGCCAGTTGGCGCTCGATACGCGATTCCGCGAAGCGGGTGCGACCGTGCCTGGGTTTCGCATGGAGCAGAAGCAGTGGCCGCACGGAGGAAATGCGAAGGGCGTTCCGCATGGGGCGGTGTTCAGTCGGCCGTAGGCTCGGTGCGTTATGCGGTGACGCTGCAGCGCAGCCAGCCCGACCGTGGGGCTTGCGACTGGTGACGCTCGATGGTCACGACCACCACACATGATTGCGGCCGGCAAACTCAACTGCTCAGTCGTTCTATCCGAGCTCATGCAAGACGCGCAGGGCAGCGTTGCGCTTCGCACACGCGACAGCAATACTCAGCACATCGTGCACGCCGGACACACGCTGCGCCGAGGCCATTCGCATGCCGGAAACCGATCCGAACCGTGAAGAAGATCTTCGCCTCCTGCTGACGGACGCGATCGAAGTGCAACTGGCCGCGTTGAAGGCTGGCATCAGTTTCTGGAGTGAGTGGATCGAGCAGACGGCGGCATTCGTGCAAACGGCGACCAGGAGCCTGACCTCGATCAACACCGACGATCCGAAGTCGAAGGATGTCGTCCTCGAGCTACTCGACGCCGGACGCGCCAGCGTGCGATCGATGACGGAGATCCCGCGGCACACTGCCACTCGCTTCATCGAAGAGCTGGATAAGCTCGATGCGAAGAAGGCCGCGTCGAAGAAGACCGCCAGAAGGACTGCGAAATCCTCCACGGGCGACGACACGAAATCGCCCGCCGCACGCCAGGCGCCGCGGCGTCGAAAGCGCGCCGGCCGCGCCAAAGCCTGACGCAGATCGCGCATCGTGGCCACGAGCGTTCCGCCAGCTGAGGCGCCCGCCGGTCTCGTCATGGCGGAAGGCTTCGAGCCAGAGCTTGCATTGCTCAAGACCTTTCTCCATGACTGGACGGCGCGCGGCAACAACGAAGTGAAGCCGCTGCTCGAGTGGCAATTCCTCGGCCGGTCGAAGTACTTCCGCCCCGTCACACTCTTTGCCTGTCACACGGCGATGACCGACGCGCCGGTCGGAGCGAGCACGATTCGCGCCGCCGCCGCGATCGAGATGGTGCACAACGTGTCATTGATCGTGGATGACATTCTCGATCGCTCGCGCTTCCGGCGGGGCGTGCTCACACTGCACTGCCGGTTCGGACACCTGCCGGCGCTGATGGCATCCGGCTACATCACGGCCGATGCGTTCGAACTGGTGGACAACGACCCGTTCGCGATTCAGCGTATTGCTGAACTGTTTCGACGATTGGCCGCCGCCGAGACACTGCAGTGGCGCCTGCGCCGCCAACCGCTCGGCGTGGAAGACTGGCGCATCATCGCGACGGAGGACACCGGGAGCATGTTCGAGGCTGCCGCCTGCCTTGGGACCGGTGATGAGAAGCTGCGACACTACGGACGCCTGCTCGGCATGCTCTATCACGGCTGCGACGACGTGGGCGACGTGAAGGGAGCAGTCGCACTCGGCGGCGGTGGCGAGGAGGATCTGCGCGATGGCATTCTGACACTGCCAGCCGCCATCGCGATTCGTGACCCCGAGGTGGCGCTGCTCTTCCGGAACCCGACGCCCGAAGGGCTTCAGGTGCTGCTGGAGAAGATGGAGGCGGCGCTGCCGATTGCCGAACAGTACCTGGACGGAATCGCGGCCGAAGCGGAAGCCGAAGCGGTGCGGATCGCGCGCGCGCCGGATGGGCTGATCAAGCTGGTGCGTAACACGCGGCGCCTTTCAGCCTGAGGCGCGGAGTTCCCTCAGACGAAGGTGCACGGTTCCCTGCGCTCGCGGATCACGCAGCCTGGTGGTACCGGCAAGCGAGAGCCACTTCCTGCCGACGTCGCCCAGCCAGCGCGCGTGAAACGCCGGATCCTCAGCCAGCGACGCCCACCACCCGGTGTACCATCGTCCGATATCGGCGACGACCGGAACATTGGCAAGGCGCCCCGACGCGATTCCAGTCGCGATGCGTCCCCAGTCCGCACCAATCTGCGCCGCCGACTTTGCCCACATGCGACTCACGATGTCCACCGGTCGCACATCCAGCCCGCCAAATGCCGCACCGCTCAGCCGCGCGAAGGATCGGTCCTTCATCGCCATCTCGCAGCCGCGTGCAACGATGCCCAGCCAGTACGGGCCGAAGTGGCGATTTCGCATCACACAGGCCACGAAGTCGAGGTAACACATGGCCGGATCGAAGTAGCCGCGGAAGCTTTTGCGGTATGCAGAGAGAAATGCAGCATCGGTACGACCGGCCGCGAGCGCCTCGGCAATGACGTGGGCGCCGAGCAGTGCGGATTCAGCGGCGGGAGTGATCCCCTCGCCGGTCATCGGATCGACGAAACATCCCGCATCACCGATCAGGATGCCCCCGTCGAAGTGGTTGGGACCGTGCCCGCCGTAGGTCTTCACGATTCCGCCAATCGGCTTTGACGCGAGCCGCATGGCGCGGCAGCCCTGATGCACGCGCTGCAGCTTCTCGAGAAAGGTGGCAAAGAGCTGCGGCACGCTGATCTTGTAGCGGTCGCGCGTTTCCGCAAGGATGCCGACGCCGACATTGGCACGACCGTTCGCCATCGGAAACATCCACCCGTATCCGGGGAAGAGATCACGGTCGAAGACGAAAGCCGCTTCGCCATGCGTGGTCTCGACACCGTCGACATAGGCCCGCTGCGAGATGGCCATGTATCGCGGATCGTCAACGAGCTGGTCGAAGGAGCGGGCAACGATGGAATGTGTGCCATCGGCACCCACCACGATCGGCGCGGTGACGGTCTGTTCTGTCGTGCCGTCGCGAAAGCTGACGACCATCCTCCCGTCGATTCGCTCGACGCCCGTTACTTGACAGCCCTGACGCACTTCAGCACCAGCGGCGGCGGCAGAGGCGAGGATCTGCTGGTCGAGGGCTGACCGCGGAATGATGTAGCCGTGTTGCGGCAGCTCAGTCTGATCGACGTAAAACGGGATGTGTTCGCGATACGCCGTTCTGCCGTTGAGCAGCAGATTCACATGCGTGATCGCCAGCGGACCGCTGCTCTCGAGTTCGCCGAGGCAACCCATCTCCTGGAAGATTGCAAGGCCGCGCGGTTCCACGAAGTCACCGCAGACCTTCTCGCGCGGAAACCGCGCGCGATCCAGTACCAGCACACGCAAGCCGCGTTTGGACAACGACCACGCCATGACCGCCCCTGCGGGTCCGCCGCCAACGACGATGGTATCCCATGCGGGTGGGCGTTGGGCGCGCGCGCGCCGGGGCGCCGAATTGCGCATTGCTCAGTCTCGCTCGAGCAGGAAGTCGCAGGTCACCCACGGCAGCCCGGAGACGTGCGCCGCGAGTTTCGCGAGCGTCAGTCGGTAGTGCTCGCCTTCGACACTGAAGGAGACAGGATCGCCCAGGCGAACTTCACCATGCCATTGATCAGCCAGCCATGGTGCGGGCTTGGCAGCGAAGGAAACGCCAAGCGGCCGAGGTCGAGCAAGGGCGAAGCTCGTTGACGAAGCAACTTCGACCGTGACGAAGTCTCGTGAGCGCGGCGTTCGCACCGCCAGCACGAGATCACCAACGTAGGCGAACGGTTCTGTTTCCGGTGCGTCGACAACGGTGGCGTTCCAATGTGCGGATGACATGGTACACCTCGTGTGATGATTTTACTCTGTGTCGTGTACACTGTGCCGGTGCGCGGCGATTCGCGCAAGAGTCGCGCAAGAGTCGCGCAAGAGTCGCGCATCCGACGAGTGCATCACAACGAATTCATGCATTCGCGTAGCAGTTGCGTTCGGTGCCAGCGAACTCAGGAGCCCTATCGGCATTGAGGATCGGGCGATCTTGACGTTCGCCTGTCGCAACACGTATCATCGCGCACCGATCATTCCGACAGATCACACGCCGACGGCCCTGCAGACGCGGATGGATTCATGGCGTACAACGTTCATGTGAGGAGCATGGTCCCGGTCGATGTCGACACGCTGCCGACGGTCGATGTGAACGTGCTCGATCTGCCACCGGTCGATGTGAATGTGAACTCGCTGCCGGATATGCGGATCACCGACATCGGCCCCGTCGGACCCGTGACGCTGGCGGGCATCCCGAGCAACTACACGGTCGGTGTCACGAGCCTGCCCGACGTGAATCTGCGCATCAGGGAGATTCCATCGTTGCGTGTGCACATCCCGGCCAATTTTCGGCTCGGGCTGACGGTGATGGGCATCGAACTGGCGGCACTGCATCTGTGCGGTGAGGCGCAGGTGATCACGGAACCGTACGTGCCGAATCCTTGCGAGCGATGTGGTCCGCCACGACAGTCGCCGCAGCCCCCCGATATCGGCGCGGTGCTGCGCCTGACCGGCGGATGAACGCCGTCCGACTCGGCGAAGTGATCACACTCGCCGGCCCGCCGCGAAATCTGACGGCGATCATCCCGATGGATGTGGTACGCGGCACCGTGGTGCCGATCTCGGTCACGCACGCGGGTCAGGCGACGATCCATCGTGCCGTTGTGAGGCCGATCGGGATCGGCAACGCTGAACTGCGACTCCGATTGCCGGATGATTTTTCTCCGGACACGTACCGCGGTGAAGCGTCGCTGGAGGGAGAGCCGCGAGCAATCTTGATCGAAGTGCAGGCGGTGACGCGCATCCGGATCGACCCGCGACAAACGGTGGTGACGGCGGAACCATCGTCCAGCGTGCAGTTCACGGTGACCGTGACGAATGGCGGCAACGTACCCTTTCAGATCCCGAAGTCCGACACGCTGGACCTGGACGATGTCGCGGGTCAGGATCGCGCCCTCGGGCGAACGCTACGCGCGCCGCTGGAGCAGGACGAGCGACGGGTTGACCGGCTGTTCGAGGAGCTGCGTCAGACGCATGGCGGCGAAGGGCGCATCACGGTTCGTACTGGCGCGGGACCGCTGCCCCCGGGCGAGTCACGTGTCGTGAACTGTGTGCTCGACGTTCCCGGATCTGCGCAGCCAGGGCGATCCTACGTCGGCGCGTGGGAGCTGGGCAGCGTATCACATCTGATCGTGGCGGACATCATGGTGAGCGAACGTCCAACCAAGGCTCGGGTGACCCGATGACGGACGACAGGGATGGCGCGACGGCGAAGGCAATCAGCGACTCCATCGCCAAGCTGCTTCAGGCACCAACGCAGCTGGCCGCCGCGATGGCGGGGACATTGGCACAACGCTCTTTCTCGTCGGGGTGCGAGATTCCCTCGCCCTGCTGGGAGCCGCGTCATGCCGGCACCTGCAGGCTCGAGATGACGCCCGGCAGTGCCGTGACCGTTCGTGTGCACGTCAGCAACTGCGGCTGGGCGCGTCAGGTGGTCGCCATCACCGCGATGGGCAAGATCGCAGGCTGGATGACGTTCTCGCCGACTACGCTCCTTCTCGATCCGCAGGAAATCGCAACGATCACCGTCACGGTGCATCTGCCGCAGACGGCCGCACCGGGCCAGCAGTTCTCAGCGCCGATCATCATTCGCGGCTGTGTCGATCACTTCGTGCGCATCGAGCTTTCCGTGGCGGACTGCGCGGGCAAGACTTGTTGCGACGTCTCGGTGAGCGACTGCGCTGACAACATGCATCACTGGTACGACCACTTCTACTGCGCGCGGCCCTGCCGGACCACTCGAGTGCCGGGAACGGTCGGAGAGAAGGATGGCTGACGGTCTGGATGTCTCCGAGATGATGAAACGCGCGGTGCAGGCCAACGCGAAGTTCTACAAGGGGTGGATGGATCTCTCGCTGGAGTACATCCGCGGGATCTCCGAGATCATTGGTGGGCCGAGTGAGACGGGTGACTCGATGCCTGAGATGGATTCCGGCACGGGCGCACTGATTCTCGAAGGAGAGGCGGGTGCGTTGGCGCGGGGTTCGTTCCTCGTCACGAACGATCTCGAGCACGCGCTGTCGTGCACATTCGTGAGTTCCGGCTTCAGAGATCACGCCAACATGATGGCACGGGCGGCGCCTGTCTTCGATCCGCCCACCGTGCAACTGGGCGCAGGCGAGCAGCGCGTGATTCAGGTATCGATCGTCGTGAGTGACACACTTGTGGCCGGCGTTGGCTACGCCGGAGAGTTCTCGATCAAGGGGATGGAGGGATTCGCGGTGCCGGTCGTGCTGCGGCGGCAGCATACGCCGGGAGAGTCGTCGCCGTCAGATCGTGACCCAGAACAGAAGCCGGAGGGGTCCAACCGCCAAGCGCCCCGCGCGGCAAAGCCGGTCAGGAAGCGGGCGATGAAGCAGAGCAGTACCAAAACGCGGCCCAAGGGCTGACAGACCCACCCCCACCCCCACAC
>CAYMQV010000056.1:0-23236 GCA_964392395.1 uncultured Gemmatimonadaceae bacterium | reverse complement strand
GCGCGGCCTGACCGGCACGGTGCGCGCACTCGCCGGTGATTCACGCAGCGCAACGGCGGCACTCGCGCCATCGGATGCTTTCGCACAGGCGCTCGCCGACGCCGGCATGACGGCGCAGCAATCGCTCGTGATCACCGATGCGATACCGACCGGCGAGGGCACGCGCAGCGCCGATGGCGCGCCGACCGTCGAGCTGCAGGTTCCGGATCCAGGTGAAGGCTTCGCCCAGGTGGCGATGACGCGCGACGCTTCCGGCATGATCTCGTGGCACTTCGCACCGCCGCTCGATGATGCTCCGGCGACGCGCGACGGATCAGTACCTGCGATTCGCACTCGTACCTTCATCTTCGAAACGACGCCGACCGCCGTCGACGGCGAGCGTGGCCTTGCCAGTGCCATCGCGCAGAAGCTGATCAACGTGTACGCCTTTCCCGTGGGCAAGGCGGTGATCGGTCATCTCGCGGCAAAGTATGGCGAACGGCTGGAACTGGAGCGTACGCCGTACCGAGTGCGACAGTTCTCGCCTGACGACTATACCGTGGACACCGCACCGTCGATTGACGCGGCCGCCTGGACGCAGCTCAGTGGCGGACGGGCACTGCTGATGATCCACGGCACGAACAGCCGCACCCACACCGCCTTTGGTGGCCTGCCGCGCAGCTTTGTCGAAGCGATGCACGCACAGTACGAGGGTCGTGTGTTTGCGTTCGACCATCCTACCCTGACGCACACACCGCGGCAGAACATCGACACACTGCTCGAGGCGATGCCCGACGGCACGGCGCTCGACGTCGACATCATCTGCCACTCACGCGGTGGACTGGTCAGCCGCGTGCTCTCGGAGAAGCAGGACGTACTCACGCTCGGTTCGCGCTCGGTAAGTGTGGGGCGCGTGGTGTTCGTGGGCGCGCCCAATGCCGGCACCCGTCTCGCTGATGAGGCCTGCATCGGTGAGTACCTGGATACGGTGACCAATCTGCTCAATGTCATTCCGACCAATGGCGTGACGGATGCGCTTGGCTTCGTGCTGACGGGTGTGAAGCTGGTGGCAACTGGGCTCTGGACCGGATTGAAGGGATTGCACTCGATGCAACCCGACGGCGAATTCGGCACCTGGCTCAATAGCGGTGAGCGCGCACGCGACACGCAATACTTCGCGCTGGCATCCAACTTTTCGCCGACGCAGGCCAGCCTGATGCAATTGGCAACCGACAAGCTGATGGACAAGGTCTTCAAGGGTGCCCACAACGATCTGGTCGTGCCGACGGATGGCGTCTACGCGGCGAATGGGTCGGGCTACTTCCCGATCGCCGACGAAGTGGTCTTTGGCGCCGGCGACGGCGTAGCGCACACGGGATTCTTCCAGTATCCGAAAACCACCGGACTGATCGCCACCTGGCTGAAGCCCTGATGCGAAAAAGCCACTCGATCAGGATTTCTTGACAATGCCACGAATTCACGCACTGCTCGTCGGCATCAACGAATACACTGCGGTCGGCGCCCTGCACGGCTGCGTGGCCGACATCACCGCCGTCGAAGCGCTCCTGCGGTCGCGCATCTCCGCCGACATGCTCGAGATGAGAGTGCTCCGCGATGCGGAGGCCACCCGTGCCGCGATCATCGACGGCTTTCGCACGCATCTCGCCAGAGCCACCGCTGATGACGTGGCGCTCTTCTACTTCTGCGGCCACGGATCGGAAGAGAAGTGTCCGCCGGAGTGGTTGCTGCTCGAGCCAGGCGGAAAGAACCAGACGATTCTGCCGGTCGATGCCCGCGTCGGTGAGACCTTCGATCTCGCCGACAAGGAACTGTGCGCACTGATCCACGAAGTCGCACGAACCGGCGCGCAGGTCGTGACGCTCTTCGACTCGTGCCACTCCGGCGGAGTCACCCGCAGCATCGACGACGATGCGGACTCGCGGATCGGCGTCGCACGCATGACCACAGCGACGAAGGGCCGTGCACGAACGCTGGCCGATTACCTCGACCTGGCGCGAGACATGTATGACCCGGCACGCATCGCGGAATCGGGACCGCCGGAACCGAGCCACATCGCCATCGGCGCCTGTCAGCACGACCAGACCGCAAAGGAATTTCCCAAACGGCCGACGCCGCGCCGCGGGGCATTCACCCTGGCGTTCGAGGAAGCGGTCAAGGCACTCGGGCCATCGGCCACCTACGTCGATCTCGTCACCGCGATTCGCACCAGGGTGCGCGACCGCGCCAGCGATCAGCTGCCGAATCTTTCCGTGACGGGCAGCGCCAGCGGCTCGACGCTGTTTCTCGGCGGGCAGGCGGGCCGGCGCGATCTGACGATCACGGCTGATGCGGCGGGCACCTGGTGGCTGTCGATGGGTGCCGTCGACGGCATGCCCACGCCATCCGCTGGGCAGCTGACCGACATCGCGATCCACGAGCGTGGCGCATTCGACGCGGGGCGTGATGCGCCACAACCGATCGCGCAGGCGACGGTCGACCAGGTACTGGAGGATCGTTCCTCGCTGCGCCTGGGCGCCGGCGCCGCGCCGCTCGATACGGCGCGGTCGTACATCGGTGCAGTCACACGCCTGTCGACACTGCCACTCCACGTCATCGCCGACGGGGACGATTCTGCCGCAGTCGCGCGACTTCGCGCAGTACTCGGCGCCAGCGCTGTCTGGTACGCGCTCGTCGAGAGCGCCGGGACGACGGTACCGACCGTGACCGTTCGCGTCGCCGATGGCGGAGTCACGATTCTCGACGGCGCTGGTGCGGCGATGCAGAATCTGCAGTTCACGACCACGGATGAAGACTTCAAGCCGATTGCCGAGGCATGCACACATCTCGGCAGCTGGTTCGGGACCCGCGACCGGACGCCGATTGGCTCGACATTGAATGGCGCCGTCACGATTGAACTCGTGCCGGCAACGGCTCAGGAAGCTGGAATTCCCGCTGATCGGCCAGCGCATCCTGCTACCGGCAACGCCGTTCTGCTGCAATACAGCGGTGACCAGGCACCATGGGTCCAGTTCCGTCTTCGCAACACCTCGGCCGTCAGACTCTACGTCGCACTGGTCGATCTCACCGATTCGTACGGCTGCTCGGTGATGTTCGAGGACTGGATCCCGGCTGGTACGACCGCATACGCGTACGCAGGGCAGCCGAAGCGGTTGCGAATTCCGGACTGGCGTGGACCAGCGGTGCTGACCGCGACGGACTGGCTGAAGGTCTTCGTGTCGAAGGCCCAGTTCTCGGGCGAGCAACTCAAGCTGCCGTCGCTCCTCGCTCCGGCGACCCGCGAAGTCGAGGAAGAAGATGACGTCCCGACGAGCGATTCCTCTTTCTGGGGCACCACCACGCTCAAGGTCGACACTCATCGGTGAGTGTGGTGATGGCGAGTGCGGTGGTGGTACGTGTTGTGGTCGTCAGCGTCGTTATGCTCCCGTGGCGCGTTCCGCGCGAAGTCTCGAACGAGCTCCCGCGTCGCGCGTGCGCGCCTTCCGCCGGCCCAACCCGCAACATCGTGCTCAAGATCATTCCAATCGCGGTCGCACTCCGCGCCGGAAGCGCCTTCTCCCCTGTGCGTCCCGCTGATGACGGCGGGCGCGTGATCATCCGCCACGACCGTCCCGACGCTCGCTACCTCGCGCTCGGGTCGCGACACCCCGCGGTGGTTCGTGTCGGTACGCGCCTTGGCGATGGCACGCCTGTGGGGGATCGCTGGGTGCTGACGGCGGCCCACGTAGCGCGCGGCCTCATGAGCCGGTCTGGCGAGAAGGTCGTGATCGTCGGGGGGCGCCGGGTGCCGGCACGACGCGCGTTCCTGCATCCGAAGTGGGTCGACATGGCACCGCAGGACATCGCGCTGCTCGAGCTCGATGCCCCAGTGCCTGGAGTGGCGCCAATCCCGTTCTACGAAGTTCGGAATGAGCGCGGGTAGGTCGCGATTCTGGTCGGCCACGGAAAGACCGGTACGGGCTAGACGCGTGAGCGACGCGATGATGACCTGAAGCGCGGCGCGACGAATCGCGTCGAGGACGCGAGCGCCGAACAGCTCGTCTTCCGGTTCGATGCGCCACCCGGTGGCACGGACCTCGAGGGCATTCCCGGCGCGGGGGACAGCGGTGGCCCTGCGCTGCTCGAGGCCGGCGGACGCGTGCTCGTGGCCGGCGTCAGCTCTGCCGGCCAGCCCGGGCGCGATGGTCCCGGCAGCTACGGGGCGATGGACTACTTCACTCGCGTCTCCTCACATCTCGAGTGGCTCCGCGCGGTAATGGCGGGGACGGTCGCCCGCACCGACCTGTCACCGGCCAGATCGAACGCTCGCTCCGTGGACACACCCGAATCGCCCGCGGGGCGGAGACTCCGTGCACTCGTCTCGCGGTTCCAGTCAGGCGACTCCACGCGCATCGCGACGTTCGTGCATGAGCACGTACGGCCGGCCAAAGGACCTCAGGCACCGGGTCAGGACGTGCAGTCCAGGTACCGACGCCTGTTGGCAGAGCACCGCGACCTGACGATCGCTCAGGTGCTCCTGCGCGAGCCGTACCACGTGGACCTGCTCGTGAAGACGAAGGACGGCGAGCGCATCCTCGGCGTGCAGGTCGAGCCTCGCGCCGACGGGCGGATCATCGGCGTGCTGACCGGGCGACAGTGAACCGAACGTGGAGCACGACGACCGTGGTCGGTCATCACCTTCGCAGGTGGGCTAGGACGCCTTCTGCTCGAGTCGCTCAGCGATCAACACTTTGATAATGGATTGCCGCGTGACGCCAAGGCGCGCCGCTTCATTGTCGAGCGATTCGATCATCCACGTCGGAAAGTCCACGTTCACACGACGTTGCTCTCGAGTCACCCGACGCGCGGTCGTGAGTTCCAGATGCGTGGCAATGTCGTTGCCGTCGTCGAACTACCTGTCGAAACTCTCAGCTTTCATACAGCGTCACCTCTTCGGCACGTGAACGACGAACCGAGATCAGTCGCACTCGACCGTCGCGGTATGTGATGACAGCAGACCAATGGACGCCCGCGATCCGACCGATGATCACCCATCGTGGCTCGTCTACCTTTCGCGCGAGAACTTCAAGTAGCCGATCATCCAGCCACAGACGCTGCGCATCGACAAAGTCGATGCCATGCTTCGCCTTCTTGGCGCGGCTCTTTGCGTCGTCGAACTCGAAGTCAATTCGCTCTGCGATCTGTCTAATATGGCAACGCAGTCGCGCATCATGTGCATGGTGCCGCGCCATGGCTCGGACCGCTTGTCGAGAAGAGCAGGTGATGCAGCAAACGATCGCGGCGGTGATCAGGGCGACATACGTGAGCATAGGGCGAGAGTTTACCCTCGTCTTCGGCGTCCTCCCCCGGGCATGTGGCAGACTCCCTTCGCTTCGCGTCGACTGGGCTCGTTTGGGCTCTGTTCCGCAGTTGCGTTGGTTCCGAGGATTCCTGAACAGAATGTGGCCGAGCTGGAGGCGGCGCAAACCCCGTTGGTCACCGAGGGGGTATGCGGCTTTATAGTTGACTGTGTGCAGTAATTTCGTCTTTTACCGAGGGTCCCATGCGTTCTGCTGTGATCACCGTCGTTGCAGCATCATTCCTCCTGGTCTCCTTGAGTGCTAAGGCGCAGGTCGTCACCCCCATCGACTCCGCCCCACCCTTCGCGAAGGCCCGTCGGCTCAGCAACTCGGATCTCGCCAAGAAGCGCGAAGGGGCGTTCTTTACCGGGATTCCGGATATCAGTTCGGACCCAGTCGCCGGGCAGGGCTTCGGTGTTCGGGGTGCGATCTTTTTCAACGGACAACGATCGGATCCGCTGTTTGCGTATACCCCGTATCGCGCCAAGCTCAAGATCGGCGCCTTCGCCGCCACGTCGGCGGCGAAGGAAGTGGCCGTGCAGATCGACGTGCCCTATGTCTTTCGCACTCGATGGCGTGTGAAGCTCGACGGCAAGGTCGCCGACAATCCCGCCAATCTGTATTTTGGACTGCGCGAGAATACGCTCGGACCACTCACGCTCCCGAGCGGCGCGGTCACGTACGCCACATACAGCGCGTTCGACGCCGCGCGCAAGACGCTGCGACCGGGCGGCACCGGGGAGGCAGCGCTGGTCACGGATGCGCTGTCAAACCGGTTCGGCGAGCAGGAGCTGATGCTCAACTTGAAAGCCGACTATGCGCTCGGAGGCGCGGGGCGCTGGCGTGTGCTGCTCGGGTATGAGATTCAACGCCTCCGATACCGCACCTTCGCCGGACGCGAGGCCGATGCCATTGATCCTGTGACGGGCGCCGAGGCCAGGGCGCCGAACGGCACCTCGCTGTTGGCGCGTGATGGCGCGTCCGGCAACGCCGTGGGGCTTGCTGGCGGGCGCGTCTCCATCCTGCAGCAGGCGTTGATCTACGATACGCGTGACTTTGAACCTGACCCGTCACGCGGCCTCTACTTCGAGGTCGGCAATGAG
This sequence comes from uncultured Gemmatimonadaceae bacterium, assembly GCA_964392395.1. Classification (GTDB taxonomy): domain Bacteria; phylum Gemmatimonadota; class Gemmatimonadetes; order Gemmatimonadales; family Gemmatimonadaceae; genus JACMLX01. The sequence continues at coordinate 16,797 of CAYMQV010000056.1, read as the reverse complement.
TTCAGTGGTCCAGTCATCGGCTCGCAGTTCACATTCAACAAGCTCTTCATCCAGGTGAAGGCATTCCGCCGTCTCCCCGTCGGACCACGCACGGTACTCGCCGGCCGCCTTGGCGTCGGCAACATCTTCGGCGCCAACGCGCCCTTCTTCGAGTTTCAGGACCAGTGGAGTCCTGATGGCAGCGTGAACTCGCTTGGTGGCGCCAAGTCGCTGCGCGGCTTCCGCGCCAACCGGTTCCTCGCCCGCTCGCTCTGGTTCAGCAACATCGAACTGCGCACCCGCGTCGGCGAAACGGTGCTCGGCAGGCAGCGGTTCTCGCTCACGGTCGCGCCGTTCGTGGACGTCGGCACGGTTCGCGACCGGTGGCAGACGCTCAACTTCGACCGTGTCCGCACTGGACAGGGCATCGGAGCCCGCGTCGGCTGGAACCAGAGCACTGTCATCTCCTTCGACTACGGCCGGTCATCTGAAGACCGATTGTTCTTCATCGGGATCGGACAGGCTTTCTGACAGCTGCCGCTGCGCGCTCCCGGAGGTGGGGCGACCGGAGGTCTCGCAACGGGATCGCAACGGACAGCGTCCGCGCGTGACCTGAGGCCCGGACGCGGATCACACCGCATTGAGCATGGCGCCGCACTTCGGACAGCACCGGCCGGGATTCAACTCGGCGGTGTTGCCCACGAGGACCGCTCGCGCCCGTGTCGCGCTCAGCTGCTGCACCTTTTCTTGGATGACGTGCCACCACGTGAGGTACCGGTCGAGGTACTTCGTGGCGACGCCACGAAACCGCCCCATCGACCCCTTCAGGCGCCCCTGGCAACTGTTCACCGTCCGCACGTGGCAGATCCCGCGCTTGCGCTCATTGCGGGCCGTGACCAGCGCCACGTGATGCACGCCGAGCGCTTGCGCAGCGAGCCGCATCGCCGCGGAGCCATCCCTGCAGAGCGTGACGTCCGGCCGCAGGATCGGCCGGAACACGGCGGTCAACGCGGCGGCCGTCGACGCGCCGGGTAGCACGACCGTGCGTGTGTCGCCGCTGCGAGAGTGCGCGACGACTGCCGTTCTTTGTCCCACGCCGTCGCGACCGGCGCCTCACCGGGGCGGAGCCCTTAAGGTTGCGGCGGAAATACGTCTCGTCTGCCTCGACGAGGCCACCGAGGGGCGGCGGCCTCGTCGGTGCAACGAACGCGATCACCTTGTGCCGCCAGCGCCACGCGGTCTTGTGGTTCACCTCGACGAGCATGCCAGTGCGTCGCGTCGACAGCCCGTCACGCATGGTGTCCGCGAACGCCTGCCACTTCTCGGGCATGTGCGTGCTGGCCATCGCCGTGCGGGTCAGATCGTTGAACGCGCGCGCGCAGGTCAGGCATCGGTAGTGCTGGGTGCGGTTGCGCTCCTTGCCGCAGCGATGCACGCGCGCGCCCTGACCACCGCGGGCACGCGAACCCACGGTGAAATCGACGGTCGCGAGCTTGTGGCTATTTGAGCATGACCCGGACTACCACGCATTTCAGATCATTGTTCCGAACAAACCAACGAGCTCCGGAACAGAGCCTTGCTTTAACGGGTATTGCGGCCCCTGGAACCGGGGCGTAAGATAAGTGCCTCGCTCCTTTGGCACACCCACCCTGTGGATGCAGTGGAGAACCTCATGTCCCCCAGCACTCGAGTCCCGACTCAATGGCTCCTGATTTTCGGAGCCGCCTTCACGCTGACAACGGCGTGTTCACCTGCGGACTCGGTGGCACCGCGCGTGATCGGCGCAATATCTGCCACCGAGCTCGCGCCTGCTGCCGCAAGAGTCGGGTCCGACGTGTCCAAGGCGCTCGCATCTCTGCGTAACGCGACCGCGGCGTTTCACGATGTTGATGCCGCCATCTCCAGCGGGTAGGCAAATCCCGCCGGTCTTCCGTGCGCATCCAGCCCGGCGGGGACGATGGGCGTGCATGTCGTGAAATCATCACTGCTGAATCAGGCTGTGGTACCGAACGAGCCGGAGCTCCTGCTCTACCTTCCGAAGGCCAATGGCAAGTTCAAGCTCGTCGGCGTCGAATACCTGGTGCCGGCGCTGGTCCGCAACAACACAACCAACGCCGTGACGCCCTGGTTCGGGCCGACTCCCTGGGGCGCCAACTACACCCTGATCACCCCGCGGCCCTCTGTGTTCGGCGAGGCGTTCGAGGGGCCCATGCCCGGGCATGATCCGATGATGCCATGGCACTTCGACAAGCACGTGTGGGTCTGGGAAACGAACCCCGACGGGATGTTCAGCCAGTGGAATCCGTCGATCAGCTGCCCCTGACGGACGAGCCGCTCTCCCGTCCTGAACGGAGTGCATGAACTGAACGCGCAAACGAGAACCCTGTCGTCCTGATCGGCACTCAGGACGACAGGGTTCTCGTCATGCGCTTCAGGTCTTCTTCTTCGCCGCCGTCGCGGCCTTGGCCGAGCTTCGCTCGCACCCTTTCGCGACACCCCGACCGCTTCGGCTCATGCCACGTCGTGGATCAGTGCCTCGATGACAGCGAGGGTGATGATCAGTGCGTGCGCTCGTGCGGCACAGCGAAGCTACCGCAGGAAGAATCCAGAGCGCCTCTCAGTTCGCCGCGACGCGGCGCAGTCCGCAACTGCGGGAACTCCGTGGATCGATGCGGTGGTAGCGACCACGGTGAGAGAATCTTCTCGTGTCGTGTCGCCGAAGTCTCGTGGCAGTCGGGCGCGTCTTTTGATGTGAGCCGGCGTTGCAGCGCCTCGCGATACTCCACCTTCCGGACCTGATCGGCTCACCCACCTCCGCACCCGCGCCACCACCAGCGCGCCCGGCGGGAGAGACCGCCAGCGGGCTACTCGATCGATCCCGACTCCATTTCCTATCCCGTGATCTACTCGTAGAAGAAAAAAAGCTGGTGCCGGTCTCCGAAGGCTGGCGAAAGCCGACCCCGACGACCGATTCCCCCTTCTGGGACACCACCACCCTCACGGTCGACACGCATCGGTGAGTGTCGTAGTGATCGTGGTGGTGATCGGCGCCCTTACGGCGACGTACCCGCCGTGGTCGGGAGCTTGCGCATCTGCCAATCCTGGTGACACTGGACACCGGTCAGGCCTTTCGCGTGCTTGGCCAAGCCAGCAACTCTTGACGATTGGGAAGGATATCGTCGTGCTGCTGTCCCCACCGGCCTGGCAGTTCGGCGACGGCACCCCGCGCTTCTCGGCGAAGGGAATACGTCAGGCCCCGACACCGAGGGACGGCAGCGGCCGCGACGCAGAATGCACAGTGTCTGCGCAACGTGCTACACTGGTTGAGTGGGTTGGTCTGGCGCATCATTCACCCTATGTCGCGCGCGTTGCAGCTCCGCAAGACGACTGAACTCGTCGTCACGTTCGAACCCACGGTCTGCACCCACTCCGCGCGCATCCCTTCCGGCGCGCTGAAGAGCTATCGCCGTGGTCACTGAGCTCAACCAGGGACGCAAGCGTCGCCGCACCGCTCCAGCGAGCTGCGCGCCGGGGCGGCTGTCTGCTCCGCGCTCGAGCGGTCGAAGCGTTGGCTGCACATCCCGGGACGGCATCCGTTGCCGTATTGGTCGATGCGCTCAAGCATTCCGACGCCCGCGTGCGGTCGGGATCTGCACGATCACTTGGGCATCTCAGCGATCGTGCGGCGGTGGCTCCTCTCATCGGCGTGATGCGCGATCAGGACAAACATGTGCGACAGGGAGCGTCCGAATCGTTAGGTCGCCTCGGCGATCCCCGGGCCCTTCGCGCCCTGACGGATGCCGCGTCGGATAGTGACCAGCAGGTGCGCCGGACTGCCGCAGAAGCGATCGCACGACTCGGGTCGAGGACGCCAAGATTCGTCGCATCACAGTGCTCCTCCTGATCGAGTTGCTCGCACATGTGTCGCCGCGCGCGAGCCAGAGCGTCGCCGCTGGGCGGGATGCCTGTCATTGGCAGGGATGGCTCCCACCGGAGTCGGCTCGGGCGCGTTCGCGCCGTTTTGCGGGAATGGCCGCCGCCGTCGAAACACGAGCGCGTCGTGGTCTCCTCGATCAGTCGCCGCAGGTTCGCGATCGCCATGCGCGCGCACTGGCTGCCGGACGTGACCCGCTGACCGTAAAGGCACTGATTCACGCGCTGGATGACGCGAGGGAGAATGTGCGAGACCGTGCGGCCAGATGGCTGGGATACATTCGCGATAGGGAGTCCGTCGGTTCGCTGAGCGTACTCGCGCGCGACCCCTCGGGCAAGCTCCGACAGGCCGCGGTGTGGTCACCGGACAACTGCAGGACAGGGCTGCGATTGCAACGCTCATCGAGGCATCGCGCGACGCCAACAGACACGTGCGCGCCGATGCAGCCTGGGCTCTTGGCCTTGTGGACACATCCGCTGGCGACGAGACGGTAGTCGGATTGGCCCGCGATTCCGACGAATCCGTCAGGCTCGCCGCGGTTTGCTCCGCCGGCTCGTTGCTCGCACGGAGACCGGCGCCCGTCCAGGCGTTGCTCGATGTGATCGAAGTGGGAGGTCGTGATTCCGACCTGCGGGTGCGGAACGCTGCCGCATGGGGCCGAAGCCTTTCGCGTTGATCATGGTCGCTTTGAAGGAGCTTTCATGCTCGCTCGTCGCTTTCACCGTTCGATGACGACAGCGCTCGGCGATGACAAGGCCGATTGGAATTGCACACGTCCAGACTCGGACGACCGAAGAAGGCATATCTCAGTCGGATCGACCAGATCGGGCCGCTGCCGGCCTTGCCGGATAGAGTCAGTGTCGCCTGAACGGTACGCAGGGTGGTACACTGGACAGTCGATTTCACACTTACAGGACAATCGAGGGGGAGATGGCACCGTGGGCACACTCAAACCGACGTGGCAAGGCATCATCAGTTTCCAGATCGGCAGACAGAGTGCTGACGCGCTGACGGAGAATTTCAGAAATCTTGTTGTCCAGAAGGCGGGGGACAACATCCGGACCACCGTTGCAGTTGTCCGTCAGGATCGGAGCGGTACTGCCAATGCCACCGAGATGATCATGAACCTGAACGCGGCCCGCGAACGCGGTGAAATCACGCGCCTGTATCTGAATGGACACGGCGACGGCAGTAGCCAGACCGTTAGTGGGTGGACCGGCCGCGAGGTGGCCAAAATCCTCGGCCATGTGGCCGTCGATCGTCTGAGGATATGGGCGTGTTGTGCGGCAGCGCCAATGTTCGGCGACCCCAAGGACGCAGCCGAAGCCAGATTGGCTCACTCGGTCGACAGCTTTGCCGGGAAGTTATGCGGCGCGATGAAGAATCGAGGCTTGGAGGTTCACGCGAACTACTATATCGAGACCGTGGATCAGTATAGTGTCCGCGGCACACGGACTCAATCCGGGATGGGCAAGCCCGTATGGGGCCGTCCAGAGTCGATCGTGATCTTTCGATGGACCGGCGTGGCCGTCGAGCGGCAATGGAAGTCGACTGGCAAGTACGCCACACACATGGTGACACTGCCCAACAGCGCGGATTTTCTTTAGGGAAGCTCTGCACGGGTTGACGGCAGAACGGCGTTACGACGGTAATGCGCATGAAAGAACAGATCAGTTGGAATTGCCGGCGTTTTTGCGCCGTCGTGCGTGGTTTCGCGCCGGATGCGGGCGGTAAGCCCCGCCGGCGCCGCTCGCGTGGACATTACGTGTCTTGAGGCCACATTTGGTGGCGCACCAGATACAGGTTCGCGAGCGCAAATGCGGCGTAGGCGCGCACCTTATTCTTCGCCGCGGCGCGCTACCGCACCTTCGTGAAGCCCCACAAGCGCTGCACCACCAGGAACATGTGCTTGCAGCGCGCGCGGATCTTCGGGCGGATGGGGTTGATCCGGTCCCACTGCTGCGTGCGCGTGCCGCGGCGATTGGTGCGCTACGTCCCAACGCTCGCCACCCACTGCGCTTTATCCTCGCCCTTCCAGTACGCTTTGTCGCCGTACAACTTCGATTCGCTGCCGTGCAGCAGCTCGTCGAGCTGCATGATGTCCGGGGCCGCCGCATCAGCCGTTGTCATTCTGTGCACCAGACCGCGCGGGTCGGTGCCGACGTGCACCTTCATTCCGAAGTACCACCGCTTCCCTTTCCGCGCCTGCTTCATCTCGGGATCGCGCGTCTTCGTCGCGTTCTTCATCGAGCTGGGCATGAGGCAGAGTGGCTCGCCCGCTTCATGCCAGCGCGGTCGCGCTACTTGCCCGGCATTCCAACGCCCGGCAGATAGAATGCCGCAATGTTTGTCGCAAGCCTGTTGACGGCATCGCCTCTGTCAATGTTGAGCAGCACGGTCACGCCGAGTGCGTCGTCGGGAAAGATATAGACGACCGACGAGAAGCCCGCAGCTGTTGAATCGTTGTGCGCCATGTACCGGTGTCCCGTAGCGCTGCCGAGAAACCAGCCCATGCCGAGAAATGGGAGCACGGATCTGTTGGCGAGTCGTGTCGGTGTGGTCAGGGATGTGGCCGAGGCTTTCGTCACGATGGCGTCATCGAGCAGCGCGATCATCCACTTCGCCATGTCGCTCGCGGTGCTTCGGATGAATCCGTTTGCGGTGAGAATCCTTGGACGGCGTGGCTGGCCGTTGCGGAGTACGCCACCGCTATCCACATATCCCGATGCCCTGTCTCGGACGATGCTGAAGTTGTCGCGAATACGAGTTTCCGTCATCCCGGCGCGAGTGAAGATACGCTCGCGGATGAATTGATCGTACGAAAGACCGGAGACCTTCTCGATCACGAGACCCAGCAGAGGGTACGCGCTGTTGGTGTAGGCGACTTCGGCGCCAGGATCAAAAGCGAGTGGCTTGGTTCCAACGAGAGTGATGAACTCACGTGACGTATACTCGCGGGTCAGTGGAAACCTCGTCACCGTATCGCTTTCCCGGTCATACAACCCGGATGTGTGAGTGAGAAGATGCCGTAAGTGAATACCGCCCCAGGCGGAAGGAAGGTCTGGTACGTATCGGCTGACTGGATCGTCGAGTCAAAGCGTGCCGCGCTCGATGAGCAACATGATGGCTTCAGCGGTGAACTGCTTTGTGATCGAACCGATCTCGAAAACGCTGTGAGCGCCGACGGGAACGTCGAGTTCGAGGTTCGCTGTGCCGTAGCCCGACGACTTCACGACATTTCCATTCCCGACGATTGATATAGCCGCGCCTGGGATGTTGTGCGTACCCGTGAATCGGCGTACGTAGTCATCGACTGCGTCAGACGCATGCTGCGCAGGGCCGGCCTGCGGCAGAAGAAGTGCGGCGAGGAGCAGTGCTGGTCTCATGTCAGCAACGATACCGAATTATGACCGAAAGATCCTACGAGACGATATCAGAAACCGGTGAAGACGCTGGTGACAGGATTGAAGGAACGCTCGTGCCGGCCTCCGAAGGCTGGCGAAAGCCGACCCCGACGACCGATTCCTCCCTCTGGGACACCGCCATCCTCACGGGCGACACGCATCGGTGAGCGTCGTAGTGATCGTGGTGGGGATCGGCGCCCTTACGGCGACGTACCCGCCGTGGTCGGCAGCTTGCGCATCTGCCAATCCTGATACGACCCATCGTAGAACTTTGCGTCGAGGCCGAGCAGACGCGCCGCGAAGTACGTCGCGCTGGCACGATAGCCCACCCAGCAGTATGTGACCACTGCGTCACCGTCCTTCACGCGGTCGGCGAACATCCGCCGCAGTTCGGCCCGATCCATGAGCAACAGCGGGTTCTCGGTCTGGAACAAAGACTGCCACTCGAGCTGCCGCGCACCAGCCAGGTGACCGGCGCTGGGCATGCCGCTGCGATTGCCCGTGCCGTTGTATTCGCCGTCGGTGCGCGTGTCGATCAGGGCCAGCCCGGGCCGGCCGATGTTGGCCGTGATCCAGTCGGCCGTCACTAACATGCTGGGGCGCGGACGCGGCGTGAAGCTGCCTTTCGACACGACGGGGTCCGACTCGCCGGCGGCACGTCGTTCCGCCGCCCACTTCGCGAAACCGCCATCGAGATACGACACCTTGCCGTGCCCGAGATAGTCGAGTGTCATCAGCATCCGCGTCGCCATCGGCGCTTCGTGCGCGTACACCACCACGCGCGTTTCATCGGAGATTCCGAGCCCTTCGAACAGTGTCCGGAGCGAGTCGACGGAGGGAAGCTCGGTGCTGATGCCGTCTCGGCTCACCGTCAGCCGACGGTACATCACGGCGCGCGATCCGGGGATGCGCTCCGTGCGGGCACTGTCATTCATCGTCACTTCGACGACGACGACGTTCGGATCCTTCAGGTGTGCGGCGAGCCAGTCGGTGCTCACCGCCATCGAATCCGTCAGTGACGCATCGGTGCGACTGCGGGCCGCCTGCTGTGCGTGGGCGGGGGCGGACAGGTGAAGGAACGTGGCGGCAAGCGCCAGCGACATAAACACCACTCGTGAAGCACGCATCATGATCACCTGTGGGAATCCTGGACTGGAAACGTGTGGCTTTAATCTGTCACGGGACATTCTCGGGTACGATCGGCAGCAATGCCACCCATGACTGCAAACCAGCCAAGCCTGCCCTTTCGTCCTGGTGTCGTCTCGCCGCAGTCTCGTGGCAGTCGGGCGCGTCTTGTGACGCAAGCGGGCGTTGCAACGCCTCGCGATACGTGCCGCCTTCCTCGAGCACAGAAGGAGCACACGAAGAGCTACCGAAGAGCAAACTGCCTGACGCAAAGACGCAAAGACGCAAGGGCGCAAAGACGCAAGGGCGCAAAGACGCAAGGGCCGTCTGCAGCATCCAGACACCTCGGCGCGATGTGATGGTCAGCCGCGACTGCAGCACGGATGTTTTGTAACAGCATCGGCCGCAGCGCTGTGTTTCTGCTGTTCCCATGCATCTGCAGTCCTTTGCGCCTTTGCGTTGAGCCGTTGCTGTTCCGCCGTTGCTGTTCCGCCGTTGCCCTTATGCCGTTGGCGTAGTGTTGTCGAAGTCTCGTGGCAGTCGGGCGCGTCTTGTGACGCGATCCGGCGGTGCAATGCCTCGCGATACCGCTGGTCTCGCTCCGGGTGGCGCCTTGGCTCGCGCCACAATCCATCACCCGCCGTTCGCCACGGCACCGCGGAGACACCACACGAGTGCCCATGGGCAGGTCGAGGCCGGACTACAACGCCGATGGCTGATCGGTACCCGGATCATGCTGGCGGAATCTCGTCGATCGAGAAGTACACCGCCTTGCCGTTGCTGCGCGCCACTTCGACCATCTCGTCGGCCCCGACCGACGCGCCACCGATACGCAGGCAGCCGTCACATTTCGCCACCAGCCGGCGCGATATCGGATGAAAGATCTCGGTGAAGACCGGATCGCCGATACCGCTCGATCCACCATGCTCGATCAGTGGCAGCGCGTACCACTCGCCCATCACGGGCAGATGGCCGGCGCGGAACAGCCGCAGCGACATCTCGGTCATCGCATCGACGTTCTGCTGAATCAGCACGGGGTCGTCGTTCGTGCCGGAACGATACGGACCGGCAACGAGAATCATCTGGACAGGCATTGGCAAGGCTGAAAGTGGGGTCGTGCGAATGGTCCGCCACCGGCGCGTGCGGACTTCAGGCAGTAATCTCAATACGGTTGCCGTCAGGATCCAGTGTCACGCTTTCGTAGTATAGGTCCCCGGTGCGTCGGGGCCCATCCAGAATCGGGTGGCCATCGGCACGGAGCCACTCCGTCAGTGCATCGACGGCGCTGTCGGAGCCAACCGCGATCGCGAGGTGCGTCAGGCCCATCCCTTGCGCCCCCGGCTCGATCACGACCGGGGCCAGCGTCGTCGTGCACATGACTTCGAATCGTGCACCGCTGCCAGACGAGAGAAATCGATGTCAGTGGTCCAGATGGCGACATGCTCGAAGTGCATCACGGAACCGGCTTGGCCCCCGTCGCCTGCTCCAGCAATCGCGTGGCCTTGGCAATCAGGTCACTCTCGCGCAACAATGCCGCCGCCAGCTTGGTGATCTGCTCTTCCGCCAGCGTCCACTCCCGCTGCTCGATCGCCTCCCGCACACCGGGCATCGTCTTGACGCCATAACCGGTGTAGTACCCAGGCGCATACAGCGAATGCTGATACCACGGCCGCTTCGGCAATCCCTCAGGGATCAGCAGCACCTGATCACTCTGGCGCAACAACGCATTCACCTGTGCCAGCGCCGTGGCACTGGCGGCGCTCCCCTGCAGGCCGCCGTACGCCTTTTCGTATCGCTCGGCCACGCGAGCCAGCGAATCGGTCGCGTTCTGCACCGGTGCAAAGTTCAGGTGTGGGGCTGGTGACTGCGCAGCAGGTGCCTGCAACGGTCGCCGGGGATCGTTCGTGATCGTGTAGGCTCCCTCCGCCAGACGACGATTCAGTTCATCGATCTCCTTCGCCGTCGTTTCGCGCAGCGTGGTCACTTCGCCGAGATACCGCTGCGCCGTGGCGGAGAGGCTTCCGAACTCCGCCGGCAGCAGATCCGCGTTGGCCACACGCATCACCATCATGCCCGCCACCTGCGCCAGTGCCCTGCCATACACGAACGACGTATCGCTGAATCGTGTATACCACGCGAACGAATCGTAGATGGAATGATAGATGCCACCATCATCCTCACCGCCGAAGCCGATGTTGAGCGTTGGTACACCAGCGTGTTGCAGGAACGGGGTGAAGTCCGACCCCGACCCGAGTGCCTCGATGCGGAGGTCGCGTGCCGAGCGTGCGTCGGCGTTGCCGTTCATCACCTCGGACATGCGCTGGCGCTGCAGCACGGTGACGTTCGTTTCCGGGTCGTTCACTTCGCCGGCAACCTCGGTCACGAACCGTTCCATGGCGTGCGACCCTGCCGCGCCGAGCACGCCGCGGCCATTGCCGTCGGTGTTCAGGTAGAATACGCCCTTCGCGCGCATGTCGGTCATGTGCTCTTCGACCCACTCGGTGGATCCGAGCAGTGATGGCTCTTCACCGTCCCACGCCGCATAGACGATCGTGCGCTTCGGCCGCCAGCCCTGCTTCACCAGCTCGCCCAGTGCCCGGGCCTCTTCCAATTCTGCGACCATGCCGGAGATCGGATCTTCGGCGCCGTTCACCCAGCCGTCGTGGTGATTGCCGCGCATCACCCACTCGTCCGGAAACGTCGATCCTTTCAGCGTGGCGATCACGTTGTAGAGTGGCGTCTGCTTCCAGTCGAATTCGAGTTTCAGATGTACCCGCGCTGATCCGGGGCCAAGGCGATACGTGATCGGCAGACCACCGCGCCACGTCGGCGGCGCCACTGGGCCGGTCAGCGCCTCGAGCAACGGCTGCGCGTCGGCGTAGGAGATCGGCAGCACCGGAATCTTCATGATCGTCACGGCGTCCTTGCGGTCGAGCCGCTTCGCACCGGGTGTTGCGCCAACGCCGGGCGTCAGCGGATCACCAGGGTACGTCGGCATATCGAGCACACTGCCGCGTTGCACGCCGTCCTTCGGACGATATGGCCCGTTCGGATACGTTTCGCCCGCCGCGTAGCCATCGTCGCGTGGATCCGAGTAGATCAGCGCGCCTACCGCGCCATGCTCGTACGCCACCTTCGGCTTGATACCGCGCCACGAGCCACCGTAGCGTGCGATCACGATCGCACCCTTGACCGAAATCCCGCGGCGTTCGAGCTGTTCATAGTCGGCGGGGACGCCGTAATTCACGTAGACCAGCGGCGCCGTCACATCACCGTCGCCGGAGTACGCGTTGTACGTCGGCAATTGCTCGGCGCGCTGATCGGTTGTGGGATCTTCCTTCAGGATCGGCTCTTCGAGCCTGGCCCGGAACCGGGTTGGTGCGACGAGTTCCAGCACGCGCACCCGGGGAGTCGGAAAGAGCACGTCGAACCGTTCGATCTTCGCGTCCCACCCGTACGACTCGAACTGCGCGCGCAGCCACTCGGCGTTGTCCTTGCCATACGGCGAACCAAGGTGGTGCGGCCTCGCGGCGAGTCGTCGCATCGCTTCGCGCATCCGCGACGGTTCGGGAATGGCGCGAAACTTCGCTTCCCAGCCTCGCTGGATGCGCGCCGACTCGGTGGTGAAACCGCGCATCGGCGGATCGTCCAGACGCGGCGCGGCCGCCATAAGCAGCGGAACGAGCAGAAGCGCGGAGGCGCTGGACGGCGTGAGACGTGGCATGGTCAGAGCGGGCCGGGATGGAAGTGTGCCGGGCGGGGCGGAACGGACAGGGACGGGCCCTTGCGGCTGCTGCGAGGGTCCGACCAAGCAATTTGAGCCCCGGAACACCGTCCTGCTCGCCCGCTCGCCACGGCTCGAGGGGTGCCACTCAGCACAGGTAGGCCGGCCGCCGCCGACCGACTTGGCGCCCCCGTCTGCCCGCGGGGAGGCGGGGGATCGTCACGTCACAGGACGGAGATCCCACGCGCCCAGCCCCTCTATCGAGCTCGGGCGTATCCAGTTGAGGCGGCCGATCGTCGTGACCATACCGTTATATTCATTTGCCAGTCGCGCGGCACGTCGCCCTCAATCCCGTACCTGCATGGCACGCTATCGCCCCCTGATTGCCGTCACGACCCAGACCCTGCAGTCGATTGACGGCATCCCCGCCGGGCTGCCGCAGTCAGTGGTGATGAACCAGCGCTACTACGTGGCTGTCTCGCTGGTGGGGGCGGTACCCTGCCTGGTGCCGCTGCTGGATGACGACGAGGATACGCTCCGCGAGCTTTACGAGAGGGTGGACGGCATCCTGGTGCCAGGTGGCGTCGACATGGATCCAGCGACCTATGGCGAAGCGCCACATGAGCGTCTTGGCAACATCGATCCTGCGCGCGACCGCACTGAAATCCTGATGGCCAAGTGGGCCGTCGAGGATCGGAAGCCGTACCTCGGTCTCTGCCGCGGGGCCCAGGTGCTCAACGTCGCACAGGGTGGTTCGCTCTGGCAGGACCTCGATGCCCAGTACGACGGGGCGATCAAGCATGACTATTTCCCCAACAGCGGCTTCGGGCGTGATCATCTGGCCCATGACGTGACCATCGCGCCCGGCTCGCGCCTGCGTCACGCCATGGAGGTCGATCGCTACACGGTGAATTCGATGCACCACCAAGGGTTGAAGAGCATCGGTCGCGGGCTGACGGCGACCGCCATTGCCCCTGACGGTCTGGTCGAAGCGGTCGAACTGGATGAGGACGGCGCCTTCATCGTTGGTGTGCAGTGGCACCCGGAAGTCTTTGAATTGACGGATCCGCACACGCGGCATCTGTTCAAGCAGTTCGTGGATGCGTCGTCAGACTGGCGGCAGAAGCAGGGCTGAGCAGGCTGCGGATGACCGGCCGTGTGTGATTCACTCGGACCCCGACATTCTCGGTGGGTCGCCCGTCTTTGTTGGCACCAGAGTGCCATTCCAGAATCTGATTGACTACCTCTCGGCAGGGGACTCGCTCGACGAGTTTCTGCAGCAGTTTCCGGGGGTCAAGCGGACGCAGGCTGCGCTTGAGGAGGCGCGTGCTGACCACATTTGCGCTGACGAACTTGTAATTGCTCCGGCACAAATTGCCCCTGTAGGGCACGTAGTGTCGGCACGTGGCGCACTGCAGGGGTGAATCGCCCCGAATTGGGGCCCAGATCGCGGGAGCAGTCGCACATACCTCGCGCCAGATCGTGGAACACCCGCCGAATCACCACTCAGGCAAATTGCACGTCACCCGTACAGAGCTTCCATAGGGAACCATCGGCCACAGGACAAGTCAGCGAGACGCTTCCTCTGGGACAGTCGAGCTCTGCGACCGCATGCGCAATATTCTCCATAGGCGCACGCACGCAATGAGGGAGAAATTCAGAGTACCGATCGCTGCCGCTCCGAACAGAAAGAAGCTCGGAATGGCGTGCGCACCGCCTCGCGACAATGTCACGACTGCGGCGATGAGCGAAACCGTTGATAGCGCGGCGTTGAGCGAGAACAACAGTGCTGCGAGACCTTCATCAACTGAGCGCACAAAAGCCTGTCCGCGTTGGATGGGGAAAAGATACAGAGGTGCACGCTGCTTGAGGAAACGGCATCTCTCTGCATGAGGGCGTGTAGTCAGCGACCACATGAGGATCAGAACGCGTAATATTGCCCTGCGCACCACTATCCTACGCGACGAACGTGCGGATTGTCAACAGCAATCGCCTACCTCAGTGGCACACATCCCGCATGCGGACGTAGCCGCCGCGCCTTCCAACATCGACTGGTGTGCCGTGCCGGCAAGATGCGAAGGCAGAGTTCGTCACAGCGACCTCGCGCTTGAGCTCGATCAAAGCTGGCGCGCGCGGACCGCCGGATACATCGCAATGGCATATCGGGCCTGCGCGACACAATGCGCGTGCCGTAATCTAAGCACATTTTGCTTCTAGCATTGTATTGCTACTTTTTATCGGGGTCACAGACATGACGATCGATTTCTCAGCGAAGGGCGACCGTACCACGGGTGCTGTCCCAGTGTCGACTTTTACAGCAGCGCGACGCCGATGCGGCCCCTTCAGACTGCTGGCGTTCGCACCGCTCTTCTTGCTGGGATTCGTCGGATGCAAAGATGCGCCCGTCGCCGAGCCTCGGCTGAAGGACGCCGCGACTATCACGACGCGTGCCACTGATGGGTCCACGACTGTGCGGCAGATCTCTGCGGCGGTCGTCGAGCTCAACGGATTCGTCTCTGTCGACGTGATCGATCCGAGTCTCGGTTCAGGGTCAGTTCGCCTCGCGGTCGAGGCGCCGATGTCCTCTGGCGCTTTTACCAGCCCAGCGAGCGTCGGCTCGAGGATCTTTCCAGATACGCAAGGCACAACCTTTCGCTCGAAGGTCGTCGTTGGCGGAATACCGCGTGAAATCGCAATGCTTTCGGCAACGACCCTTGATACACTCGCCGTCCTCAGTAACAACTCCTACTGGGACGGCGCGAAAGTGAGAACGAGCCTTTACGGCGTTCGCCTTCCCTCCGGACAATCCATTTCGATCAGCGTATCGCGTCCATTCGCCACGGGTGGGTCCCGCACATCCGGCGGCAACGTCTTCGCGGGCGCGACCATGCAGCGGACAAAGGCCTTTGCGTCTGAGTGCGCAACTCGTGTGTTCAACATTCTCGCTCCACCACTACTGTATGCGCAGGCAATGAGTCCATGTCAGATCGCTCAGGCAGATCTCGCGCTCGCGCAGGCAGGATCGGACGCCGCGTGGTGGATCGGTGGATCGGCGATCATAGGTGGAACCGTTGCCGTGGTGGCGGGCACCGCATCGATCGTCACGTCTGGCGGCCTTGCAACACCAGCCGTGCTTGGCGGACTCTGGACTGGCGGAATGGGTGTGGTCGGAGGCATCGTGGCGATCAACTTGGCAGACCGAAATCTCGAACTCAGGAGGCGCGTCCGCAATCAAGAGTGTGGAGCGGGGGCCAAGCCACGTGTGACGAGCGCAGTTCCCGAGTAACAACTGGTAGTCCCCCCATAGATACACGGTCGTCAGAAGGAGAATTTTCTCTTATTCCGTCGGCCATTAAATAGTTGCGTTTGTTGATACGCCGTGGTATCTTGATGCATGTTGCTACCCGACGCCCGCACGTTGCCGCCTGCCGCGCAAGAAGAGAAGCGGCGCACGGCCGTCCGCATGTGCGAGTCTGGGGCGACCTATGTGGAAGTCGGCCGTGTGCTCGGCGTGCATGCCGCGACGGTGTCGATGTGGTGGGCGCGCTTCGAGGCCGGCGGGCTGAGCGCGTTGGCGGCGCAGACCCGCGGTCGCCGCGTCGGGACGCAGCGACGACTGACGGCACGACAAGAGCAGGCCATCCAGCGCGCGATCACGGACACCACGCCGGACCAACTGCGGTTGCCGTTCGCACTGTGGACGCGCGCAGCCATCGCGCAACTCGTGCAGCGCCGATTCGGGATTGCGTTGCCGGTGCGCACGATGGGTCACTACCTCAAACGATGGGGCTTTACCGCCCAGAAGCCGTTGAAGCGCGCATACGAACAGCGTCCAGAGACGGTGGCCGCGTGGCTGAAGACCGAGTACCCCGCAATCAAACGTCGTGCCGTCAAGGAAGGCGCGGAAATTCACTGGGGCGACGAAACAAGTCTGAGTACCAGCGATCCGCGCGGACGGAGCTTCGCACCGCGGGGGAAGACACCGGTTCGGACGCTGCTCTCGCAACGGAAGACGGTGAGCTTCCTGTCCTCAGTGTCGAATGCCGGCACGCTGCGCTTCATGGTGCTCAAGAAGGCCATCGATGCGCCGACGCTCATTCGATTTCTACGTGGCCTGATCCGCGACGCGGGTCGGAAGGTCTTCTTGATCCTCGACAACTTGAACGTGCACAAAGCGAAGCAGGTGCGCGCGTGGGTCGATGCGCACGCCGACGACATCGCGCTCTTCTACTTGCCGCCCTACGCGCCCGATCTCAATCCGGACGAGTATCTCAACGGTGATCTGAAACTGAGCGTCGCCAAGCGGGCACCCGCCCGCCATCGCGACGAGCTGCTGCAGACTGCCACGTCGCACCTCCGTTCATTGCAACGGCGTCCGGAGCGCGTCAAACGCTTCTTTCTGCATCCACGCGTCCAATACGCGGCGTAACATCAGCTATTTGTTGGCCCAAGTAATAACTGTTCTCCGAGGAAGTTCCCATGAAGGCAGCGAGGTTCCCGGACAGCCAGACCACAGGGTGTTGAAGGGCGCAGCGGCCGTCGTGGTGGTATCAGAGCGCTGCCGGACCCACGGAATTATTACTTGGGCCAGCATTTAGCTGATATCAGGCGGCGTATTGGACGCGCGGATG
>CAYMQV010000055.1:0-23452 GCA_964392395.1 uncultured Gemmatimonadaceae bacterium | reverse complement strand
ACGACGATCTCGCCCAGTTCCTCGTCGAGGATGCGGGCCAGATTGCCGCGCGCGATGTAGTGCTCATCCTCGAAGATGTCGGCAATGCTGTTCACATTCCCCACCGGCACCTCCTCGTCGAGGCAGAGACGCAGCACGTCGGTCCGATCGAGTGACGCCACCCACTCCGTCACGATCACATTGACCGTCTCGCGCGCGGCCAGGCGCTTCCGCTGGTCGCCATACAACCCCGACGACGACAGTTGTGGCTGGCCCATGGCCACCGACAGTCGTTCGAACATCTTGTCCGTCGTGCAGGCGATCGCGATCCACTTGTCGTCCCTGGTGCGAAAGTGGCCATGGGGCACGGCCACGAAACTGCCGGAGCCCTCCCGCTCGCGAACCTTGCCCGAGACGCCGTAGACCGAGGCGATTTCTTCCATCATGCGGAAGATCGCTTCGTAGATGCCGACGTCGATGATCTGGCCGCGGCCGGTTTTCTCGCGATGGCGGAGCGCGACCATGATGCCGATGGCCCCGTAAAGGCTCGCGATATAGTCGCCAAGTGGTACCGTACCGGGCAGCACCGGGGTTTCGCCCGGGAAGCCGGCGAGGTAATTCAGGCCGCCGAACGCCTGCGCGATGTGCGCGAAGCCGGAGCGGCGGCGATACGGGCCCGTCTGGCCGTAGCCTGAGACGCGCAGCATCACCAGCCGCGGATTGGCCGCCGTGAGCGCCTCCCAGGTCAGGCCCCACTCCTCCATCGTGCCGGGGCGGAAATTCTCGATCAGGACATCCGACTTCGCCACCAATCGCAGGAACAGCTGGACGCCGTCCGCCTGCCGCAGGTCGATCGTCACCGACTTCTTGTTCCGACTCTCACTCAGCCACTTGAGCGTCGCATCGGGGCGGCTCGTCGGCGTGCCAAACCGCCGCATCGGATCACCGCCGATCGGGTGCTCGACCTTGAGCACCTCCGCCCCGAACTCGCCCATCATCGCCGCGGCGTACGGCCCCGCCAGGAAATTGCCGACGTCGATCACGCGAATGCCAGTCAGCGGTCGCGGCGCGTCGCCGGCTGCTGCCTTCTCCGCCGCCGGCCCGCTCGTGACGGAGGGCTCACTGGTTCGGTCCGCATGGTCGTTCACACGCACGTGACTGCCTCGCCGCTCAGGTGGGATCCTCCTGCTATCTTAATCGCGCGAAGCAGATCCGCCGCCTTCCGGTTTCATCCGTTGGTGGCGTCGGTCGCCACGCCGGTCACATTCCAGCCACGATGACTGAACTCTCTTCCGACCGCGACCTCGATTTCAGCGCCTGGATTGGCCGAACCGAGACGGTGCATGATGGCCTGAGCCCCGAGCACGCGAGCCGCGCCGCAGCGACCTTCGATGACGAAGTAACCGATATCCGTGCAGGTAGCCTTGTCCCGCCGCTCTGGCAGTGGTTCTACTTCCTGCCACATGCGCCGCAGTCATCGCTTGACGGCGACGGGCATCCACTGCGTGGCGGCTTTCTTCCGCCGATACCGTACCCGCGGCGCATGTTCGCCGGTTCGCGGATGCAGTTTCATCATCCGCTTCGACTGGGCCTGCCGGCAACCCGCGACGGCGAAATCCGGAACGTCGTGCTCAAGTCGGGACGGAGCGGCTCACTCGCGTTCGTCACCGTCGGCTATCGGTTCCTGCAGGACGGTGTGCTCTGCATCGAGGAAGAGCAGGACATCGTCTACCGCGAACCGGGGGTGGCCACGCCAGCGCCGCGGGTGCGGCCGCTCGCGGCACCGGATCCCGACACCTGGGTGCGCTCGATCACGCCGGATGCCCGTCTGCTGTTCCGCTTCTCGGCGCTCACGTTCAATGCGCATCGCATTCACTACGACCGTCCCTACGCGCGCGACGAGGAGGGCTATCCTGGCCTCGTCGTGCATGGGCCGTTGACTGCGATGCTGCTCGCGGATCTCGTGCGACGGCACACACCGCGTGCCATTCGCAGCTTTGCGTTTCGCGGCATCGCACCCCTGTTCGATCTCGCCCCATTCCACCTGACGGGGCGCCTCACCGCCAGCTCCGTGGCACTCGAAGCGCTCGGTCCCGATCTCGCACCCGCGCTGATGGCGCAGGTGGAACTGGAGTAATCGGGCTGCACCGCCACGCACCGCCACGCACCGCCACGCACCGCGTGCCGGACACCGGACGCGGCCACGAGCAACATGCAGGCAGTCCGGGTGCGAGCGCATCGATCAACGCCGACGCGACGGCGTCAGCGTGACTGGGGTTCAACGGTGGTGGAACCGTGCGGACCAGCGTACCGCTTTTCGCCTGCGTTGAGCGCGACGGTGAGCACGTTCTCGGCCGGAGGCAGCGGGCAGGTGGCGAACGGTGTGAACGCGCACGGCGGATTGTAGGCGCGATTGAAATCGAGCACGGTGTGGCCCGAGCTGTCCACCAGCGCGCTGTACATGAATCGGCCGGCCGGATAGGTCGCATCGCGGCTGGTCGCGTCGCGGAAGATCAGGAAGTACTGCGTCGTATCGGAGCCCTCGAACGCCGCCGTGATGCGGTAGCGCGTTCCTGCGATGGTAAAAAAGAGAGTGCCGGGCGATCGGTACTCCTCCGTCTGGCCGACGACATTCAGGATGCGCAGCGTGCGCGGCGCGGCATGCGGCACCAGCGTCGCCAGCACCCGCATCGAGGTATCGAGTGGAAAGTACTCCAGCCCCTTGAAGTCGGTGCGCAACACGAACGCCGAATCCTTCACCCGCAGTGCAAAACGTCCACCACGTTCGATCACACGATAGGTCACACTGCCATGGCGCAGCACGGTCGACGCTCGGCCCCTGGCATCGGCGATCGTGACCGTGTCGATGCGCGCACCGTCCACGAACATCGGAACCCCCGGTGTGGCGGTGAATCGGAAGGTCGAGTCGGTGCGCGCCAGGGTGCCGACACGCTTCGGTGTGTGATCACGGGGCAGCACGATGCCGTTCGACGAATCACTGCCGATCGAGAACCTCGTGCTGTCCAGCCAGAACAGGCCAGCGACGGTGCTCCAGCCATCAGGCCCCGCAATCGCATCGAGTCGCTTGACGCGCCATGCCCTCGTGTCTGTCGCATAGGCCGTCGAATCCACCGCCTGTTTGACCGGTGCGGCAGATTCGCCGGTGCAGGCGTTCACCAGGACGAGTGCGGCCGTGAGCAACCAGCGGAATGGCGTCGGAATCGGCATGCGGTAGTCGAAGGAAGGGTGAGAGAGAATTACCGCCGAGCGAGACCCGCGCTCCACGCCGCAGGGCGCCGCCACCGCTTGAGGGCCATGATCAGCGCCGTGGTCAACGCCGCGTGTCGTCGTCCAGGATCCCCATGCGACGCGCGGCGTCCACCGCCGCCAGCCGCGAGCGCACATCGAGGCGCCCGTAGACACTCTTGACGTGCGTCTTGATCGTGTTCACGGAGAGTGTCAGTACCGTTCCGACTTCCGCCAGCGTGTGTCCCTGCGCCAGCAGGCGAAGCACCTCGGTTTCACGCGACGTCAGCGCGGCCGGCTCCAGCGCGGTACGGGTGGGTTCCGCCGCGCGCAGTGGAGCGGTATCGCCGCGGAAGTATGCCAGCACGCGACGGGCGATGGCCGGCGATACGACCGGCTCGCCGGCCATCGCCGAGAGTAGCCGCATGCGCACCACGTCGATGGTTTCCCCCTTGAGCAGGTATCCCTGCGCACCGGCGGAGAGTGCGGCGAAGAGGTGTGCGTCGTCGTCGAAGACCGTCCGAGCGACACACACCGTCGGCATTTCGTGAACGTCCGTCGCGTGTGGCGCGTCGCCCATCAGCTTTCTGATGAGGGTGATGCCCGACCCGTCGGGCAGCCCGAGATCGACCAGTGCCAGGTCGAAGGCGACGCGCACCATCCATCGCTCCGCCTCGGCCACCGTGCGGGCGGTGCGAACCCGGGCCTCCGGGAAGACCGAAACGGCCGATATGGCTTCGGCTTCCATCGCCGGATCGTCGTCGACAATCAGAATGTTGTGCACGGCACGAGGGGTGAATGCGTCGCTCATCGCTCAGCCGCCACGACGGATGCCCATGGGTGTGCGCTCAGCAGGACCTCGGTGCCGCGTGCGCCATCCGCGCGGGGACCGACCGTTGCGGTGCCGGCCAGCGATGCCGCCCGCGCCTGCAGGTTGCTCAGCCCATCACCGGTTCGCATGTCATCTGGTGCGAAACCGCGTCCGTCATCGGCAATGCGGCATCGGAGCTCGCCATCCCCGACGGCGATCCGGACCTGCACCTGCTTCGCCGCCGCATGTCGGATGACATTCGTGATCGACTCCTGAAGAAAAGCCGTCAACGCATGCCGTTCGTCCGGTGTGAGCATCATGTCACCCATCGCCACGACGGGCCAGTCGACCGCGATGCCTGCCGCAGCGAGCCGCTCGACGGATGCAAAACGCGAATCGGCCACCACCTCGGCCAGCGGTGCCGCGGTCACCATGTCGCCGCTGACGACACTGCGCATACCACGCACCGCACGCCGGATCTCACTCTGCACCGCCGCCATCTGCTCGCCGCCCGCCGCGCCCGTGGCCAGCGGTGACAACCCTGCCAGCAACGGCGAACTGACCGTGTCGTGCAGGTCGCGCGCGATCCGCGTCCGTTCACTGCTGACGCCGATGTCGTACGCCATGCGGCTCTCGTTGGCCGACTGCATCAGGGAGATCAGCGTCCGGACGAGTTGCGCATCGCCTGGAGTGAAGAGGCGCTTGCCACCGGCGGCGTAGGTGAGACGCAGGGCTGGGGACGACACGATCGCGGGCACGGCCAATTCCTGACCCTGTGCCTTCAGTTCGACGTCCTGCTCGTCGGCCTCGCTGGAGCGCGTGCCGTCGGCGGCGGCGTGAAGCGGGTCGAACAACTCGACCAGCAAGGCACGCCAGCGCGCATCCCGCTGCGCATCCGATACCGCGTACGTCACGTGCAGCGCCTTCGCGAACAACTGTTCCGGTGGCAACGCCTTGCGATCGAGGAGCCGCGACCAGACCCAGCGCCGCACCGGGAACGTGCCGATTGCGAGAAATGTGGCGATCGTCAGTGTTCGCGCGGCACCGGAACTGGCCGTGCCGAGCAGCGCCAGATCGATGGCGACGAACACGGCGATCAACAGTCCCCAGAACAGGATGCGATACGCCCACTGATCCAGATCGAAGAGACGATACTGCCTGAGGCCCACGGCGAGGCCGGCGTACATCAGGACGAAGAAGCCGAATGCGTAGCCCTGTGGAATCGGGGGCAGCCCACCGATCGCACTGACCATGGCGGTCAGACCGATGAACGCTCCGCACCCCGTGAGCACGCTGACGGCAAACCAGCGCAACACCGCGCGTGCGGCCGGATCACCCCGCGTCCGGCGCCACTGCACGAGTGAGATGATGATCGCGCCAAGCATCGCCGTCATCACGGGGAATCGTGATCCCCAGTCCTGATCTGGCGCCAGTCGCGTCACGCAGGCAAGCCACCACGCGAATGCGATCGCGCCGAGCGTTGTGAGCGCCCCGGAATTTGCGAGTCGGAGCGGGTACACCAGAAAGAGCGCGCAGAGTGCGGCGCCGAAGTGGATCGCACCGAAGTGATTGATGCCGCTCAACGTGCGGAACAGCGCGGCCGGCAGCGCCAGCTCGCGTGCGCTGTAGATGGCAGCGGCGTGTGTGAAGATGAGAAAGCACGCCCCTGTGACTGCGTAAACTCTGGGGCCCCAGTCCGCTGGCCGAAGTGCCCAGACCCAGGCACCGATGATGAGCCCCGCTGCGCCGAACAGGAGTTGCAACCAGAATACGAGCGGCAGGCTGCCGAGCGGCCGGTGTCGCGGTACCACCGTCACGGTGCGAATGGTGTTGCTCTTGTCGAGCAGGGTGAGGCTCACCGATGGCGCATCGAGGATGGCGTGAATCGCGGACTGCCGCGCGTAGAACGCGTCTTCCTCTGCCCAGGTATCGAGGAAGTCAGGCTCCTCGAGCAGGTCGCGGGGCTCCACGTGCAGGGCGGCACCGCCGGGCGCGGCGATGGCGATCAGCGAATCGCCAGACTGCGGTCCCTTGGCTGGATCACCAGCCTCGACGCTGGCCACACGAAGCGTGGCGCCGGCGGAGGTCTGCTCGAATGCCACTCCCAGCCAAGGGGGAGTTCGAACCAGCCACGTGCACAGCACCGCGGAGACCAGGCACAAAGCGACCGCACCAAGTAGCCGAGCGGTCGGCAGAACCGGGGCACTCATCGAGAGGATCTCGTCGGGGAGGACGGACGGCGAGCGGAATGCACAGCGAGCTCCGCTGGAACCAGATTGGGGAATGTATCTGCGGACGCTGCTACAGTCGAGACTACGTTCCCGCGTCCGCGGTGTGGCTCCCCGGACTCAGGCGTTTCCAGGGAACGCGCCGCGTGCGGTCGGGCGGTGCACCGTCACCGGATGACGTCCACGCCGCCTGCCATCTGCCCGACGTCCACCGTTGCGACGGTCTTGAGCGTGCGCAGGTCGATGATCTCGAGCGTGCCCGGCTCCGAGCCGATGCCCTCGACCGTGATGAAGACGTATCGGTCGTCGCCGGACACGGCGGCACCATGCACCACTCGTCGTGTGGTCGGAATGCGAGCAAGTTCGCGCCCGGACGGCAGTTCGAAGATGCTCACCGACTGCCCGCGCTTGTTTGTCGCGATCAGCTTCGTGCCGTCGCGCGTGGCGGCGAGATTGTAGACACCGGCACCCGCCGGAATGCGACGCATCATCGTCCATGTCGCCACGTCGATCTCGACGATGTCACTCGTCTTGTTGCACGCCACGTACACCGTGCTGCCGTCGGCGGATGGTTGTGCCCAGGTCGGCGAACAGGCCGGATCACCCGCCACCGGCGCCGTCATGCCGTGCCCGGACATGTCGTGCGTTCCGGCGCCCGCCATCACCATCGGCGGGCCTGCCATCCCCATCTCCTTCGTCTTGGTGAGCTGAAAGTGCCGACTCACTTCCATGGTCGCGACGTCGATCTCGACCAGCAGGTCGTCCATCATGCAGGCCGAGTAGTGTTTCGTGCCCTGCGCATTCAGCCGGCTGCCATGCGGCATCGTACAGGTCTTGATGCGCGTCAGCTCGACCATGTCATCCACGCCGACGACGCTGACATCGCTCGCCACCATGTCGCCATGCAGATTGAAATTCACGACGAAGGCGAGATGCCCCTCCGGCGTGATCTGCGCGGTGGCGGGGAAGTTGCCGAGCATCACCCGACCAACCACGGTGTTGTCGCTTGTTCGCAGCTTCCAGAAGCTACCGTACGGAGTACCGTGCGCCGTCGAGACGTAGTAGAACTGCTTGTCCGGCGACACCGCCAGACCATGTGGCCCGTCGGGATCGGTCACACTCAACCCGATCGGGACCCTGGCCTGGATCGCAGCCCCCGACGGCCCGAACGAGATGATCGAAATCTCGTCGGTGCCCTCGGAAGCGACGGCGATCGTATAGGTGCGCTCGGGCGGCGCTGGCACCACTTTCGGTGCCAGCGCCTGCGCGCCCATCCGCGACCCCAGAATGACGGTCGTGATCAGCAGCGCACCACGCACCATCATGGTGTGATGCCGCGCTTCGGCTTCATGCGCACGATCCACAGCCCGTTGTACATGTCATTGACGTACGCCAGCCCGTCACGGACCACCACCCCCCACGTCATGGCCGCATTCTTCACGAAGCCATCCATGTCGGCCGTATTCAGATGGGCCATCTCGCGCTGCTGAGCGCGCAGGTCGCCGCGCAGTTCGCCACTGATGTCGAAGGTGCGGAAGCCGGCGTTGTACGCGCCCATGTACAGCGTGTCACCAGCGATCCAGATGTTGTGCACACCGCCGAACTCCGGCTCGTAAAAGGCGACCGACTTCGGATTCGCATAGTCCGAGACGTCGATCACCTGCAGGCGCCCGTAGGCGCGGCCGGCCGACGCATCCTTGGCGCCTTGCACACCGCTGGACGGAAAGACCTCGTCGGCGATGAACACGTAGTTCCTGTGGCGCCAGGCGGTGTGGGTGCCGCGGATGAAGCCGGAACCGCCGGCGAGTTCCACCTGCCGATACAGATCGTTCAGGTCGTACTTGTACTGGCTGACGATCACCGGGTTCGACGGCGAGCCGCCCTTGATGCCATTGCCGACGTCGAGGATGATCAGCCCGTCGTTCCAGTAGCTGAGATAGGCAAGCCCATCCTGCACATCGACGTCGTGCAGCGACCGACCGGCATCCGGGCGCGGCGTGCGCCACTCGGCCACCTGCGTCGGCTTGTACGGGTCGGTGATGTCGATGATGTGGAACGCGCCCGTGCCGTCGTTCGTCGCGTACACGTGCGTGCCGAACTTCGGCTGGGTGTACACGAATGCCGAGTGGACGCCGGCCGTCATGCCTTCGGTGAACTCGGCGATCTTCACCGGGTGCAGCGGATCGGCCAGGCTGCTGATCACGATGCCGTTCTTGCGATCGCTGGCGCCTTCGCGCGTGTTCACCAGGATCGTGCCGTCGGCATTCGTCATCAGGTCGTTCACGCGACGGGTGTTGAGCACCATGCTGTCGCTGACGATCGGATTGGCGGGATTCGAGATGTCGAGCGTGTAGAACAGATCGCCGCCACTGCCCGAGCCGAGGTAGGCCACCTTGCCGTTCGGATGGAGCCAGACTTCCTCGGTGGTGAAACGCTTCTTCGGTGAGCGACCCACCACTTCCAGTGGCCGGCGCACGTCGCGCGCGGTGAGCGTCACGGTCGCTTCGGCGGACTGTGCGCCGAAGCTGGCGGTGATCGTGTACGTCCCCTGCTCATAGCCGACGAATCCGCCATCGGGGCCGATCATGCCCTGGCCCGGGCTGAAGCTCCAGATGGGTGTCAGCCCATCGATCGCCTTGCCCGCAGCGTCCATCGGCTTGGCGGTGAAGCGGATCACGTCGCCGGTGCGCGCATCGGCGGATGCCGGCGCCACATCGAGCGAGACGATGCGCCGCACGGCGACCGTGACCGGAACCTCCTTCGTCACGGTGCCGGCGGTCGCAATCAGTTTGGCCACGCCTGGTGCAACCGCCACCGCGAGCCCGTCGCGGGAGACGGTCAGCACGCGGGGGTTGCTGCTGGTCCACAGCACACGGTCGTCGCGCCGGTCGTTGCCGTTGTCGTAGGCCGTCGCCAGGTAGCGCATCCGCTGGCCGATCGCGAGTGTCGAGACCGCGGTCGTGACGGCGATGTGGTGCGCCGGACCAGGCAGCATCTTCACCTCGAGGCGCTCGATGACCGGCTGGCGACCCAGAATCGTCGCCGAGACGATGATCGGCAGCGTGCCGGTCGAGCCAGAACGGACGAGCCCGTCAGTTTCGACCGTGCCTTCGAAGAAGCCGCCGGCACGGCTGAACTTGATCAACGCTCCAGGCACATCATTGCCCTGCGCGTCCAGGGCGCGAGCGCGCAGGCGCATCGTATCGCGCGCCGTCATGCTCCGATCGCGGGGAAGAATCTGGAGCGACGCAATCGCCGGCGCAGCCGGTGCCGCAGCAGGCTGGGCTGTGGACTGGGCGCCTGCGGCGAACGGGACGAGCAGGAGAAGAGCGGCGACACTGGTCGGACGCGACATGCAGGGAACCTCAAGCAGCGGGCTCAAACGGTCGAAACACAGAGAGAGCTGAAGCATACCGTCGGCGTGGCGTTGTCGCGACGCTCGCCGTTTGACCCCCTTGCATGCACGATCCAGACATCACCACCGAGCACGCGAGTCCGCCCGTCCCGGTCTTCTCCGACCCCAGCGGGCGGCGGTGGCGCGCATTACGCGGCGCAGCCCTGGGAGTCGGGGTGGCCAGCACCCTGCTCGCGCTGGTGCTGGTGGCGGCGGTGCTGATCCCGCCACTCCTGCCCTCGACCTGGAAGCCGGCGATGATGCCCACGGCCACCAGCGCGCCTGGTGACAGCCGTCGCGAGCCGGCGCGCATCGAAGCGCGCAAACGCCTCGTCGATGCCCTCGCGCAGCATCACCTCACGCCGACCCGCCGCGGTCCGCGCCCCGAGTCGATCGCGCCCGTGTCGACGCGAGCGGTGGCGGACAGCAATCCGATCGTGCTCGGGTTCTACGTCAACTGGGACGACAACTCCTTCGCAGCGCTCCAGGCTCACGCGCGCGAGCTGGACTGGGTGGTGGGCGAGTGGGCCTTTCTCACCGACAGCGGCACGGCGGTCACATGGAATCTTGGTGACACCAAACGGAAGGATGTGCTCGGGCTGGTGGAGGCGCTGCCACCGGAGCAGCGGCCGCGGCTCTTTGCGATGCTGACCAACGTCGATCCCGTCCGCCATGAGTTCGACGTCCGACGGGCGCGGCGGTTGCTGACCAGCGCCACGAATCGACAGCGCGTGATCGCCAGTCTGGTCGCGGGCGTCAAGCGGATGGGGCTGGCCGGCATCATGATCGATATCGAAGGGGCCGACGCCGAGTCGCGCGCGGGACTGACGCTGTTCATGCGCGACCTCCGGGTCGCGCTCCACGCCGTGTCGGCCCTGACGCTGCAGACCGTTGCCGCCGACGCCCCGGTCGATGAGACGCGTGCCGCCGGCGCCAATGCGGATTTCGTGGTCGTGATGCTCTACGACGAGCACTATCCGACGGGTGATCCGGGGCCGGTGGCCAGTCAGTCGTGGTACGACGAGAGCGCCGTACGGGCGCTGACGATGATTCCGAAGGAGAAGGCCATCCTCGCCATCGGAACCTATGGCTACCATTGGGACGACACGGGCGACACGCGGCCAGCCGAATCGGCGACGTTCGCCGAGGTGATGCGCTCAGTCCGTGAGCACCACGGGTCCGTCACCTTCGTCTCGCCGTCGTTGAATCCCGTGGCGATGTGGACGGAACCCGACTCGGTCGACCATCAGGTGTGGTTCCTTGACGCGACGACGGCATGGAATGAACTCAGTACGGCAATCGGCCTCGGCGCGCGCGGTGTGGCGCTCTGGCGCCTTGGTGCCGAGGATCCGTCGCTCTGGTCCGTGATCAACCCGCAGACGGTGCCCGATCCGGTGCGCGACCTGGCGAGCGTGGCGCCCGGCTACGACGTCGAGTTCGAGGGGAATGGCGAGCTGCTTCGTGTAAGGTCCAGGCCAACCAACGGGCGTCGAACCATTGGCATCAACAATGCGACGCGACTGATCACGCGCGTGCGGTGGAATCAGCTGCCATCGCCGTACGTGATCGAACGCGCCGGGGCCGCGGCACCTCACCGCGTTGCGCTCACCTTCGACGATGGACCGGACAGCCGATGGACACCGGACATCCTCGACACCCTCGAGGCACGCGGCGCGCCCGCGACCTTTTTCATCATCGGCGAGAACGCGCTGCGCGAAATTCCCCTCACGCGGCGCATCATGGCCGAAGGGCACGAACTCGGCAATCACACCTTCACGCATCCGAACCTGGCCGTCACGCCGGCCTTCATCACCCGCCTCGAACTCGATGCGACGGAACGCTTGATCGAGGCCATCACCGATCGGCGCAGCGCGTTGTTCCGACCCCCATACTTCGGCGACGCAGAACCGACGACGACTGATGAACTGGTGCCGGTGGCGCTGGCCAATGATCTCGGCTATGTCACGGCGGGACTGCACATCGATTCCGACGACTGGCTCGCCCCAGGCGCGCAGCAGATCGTGAACAACGTGCTGCGCGAGCGATCGAAGGGCAATGTCGTGCTGCTGCACGACAGCGGCGGCGATCGGAGCCAGACCGTCACTGCGATCGGCCCCCTGATCGACTCTTTGCGGGCGCGGGGCGACACGATCGTATTGCTGTCGGAACTGCTCGGACTGACGCGCGATCAGGCCATGCCACCACTGCCGGCGTCGAGCGCGACCTCGCGCGGTTTCACGCTGGCCGCATTCGCTGCCGTGGGTGCCATTCAGGCAACGATCAAGTGGATCTTCATCGTCGCCGTCGTGCTGGGGTCGGCCCGGATTCTGGTGGTGCTGCTGCTGGCCATCGCGCATCGCATTCGGGCCGTGCACCGCGCGCCGCGCGCGGACGACTATGCGCCGCATGTGTCGGTCATCGTCCCGGCCTACAATGAGGCGAAGGTGATCGAGATGACGATTCGGAGCCTGCTCGCGCAGGAGTATCGCGGCCGGCTGGACGTCGTCGTCGTGGATGACGGCTCACCGGATGGCACGGGCGCGGCGGCGGCGGCGGCGTTCGCGGACGAATCGCGCGTGTCGGTCTTCACCAAGTCGAATGGCGGCAAGTCGACGGCGCTC
This sequence comes from uncultured Gemmatimonadaceae bacterium, assembly GCA_964392395.1. GTDB lineage: Bacteria > Gemmatimonadota > Gemmatimonadetes > Gemmatimonadales > Gemmatimonadaceae > JACMLX01. The sequence goes on along the minus strand of CAYMQV010000055.1, from coordinate 11,173 downwards.
AATTACGGCATCTACCGCGCTGGCGGCGAGATCGTCGTCTGCCTCGACGCCGACACCGTGTTCGAACCTCGGACCGTCGCGGAGCTGGTGGCACCCCTGCGCGATGCCGGCGTGGGGGCGGTGGCCGGGAACGCCAAGGTCGGCAATCGCCTCAACCTCGTGACGCGCTGGCAGGCGCTGGAGTACGTGACCAGTCAGAATACCGATCGCCGCGCCTTCGACCTGCTCAATTGCATCACGGTCGTTCCCGGGGCCGTGGGTGCGTGGAGGCGGTCGGCGATTCTGGATGCGGGTGGATTTTCGCATGACACGCTGGCCGAGGATCAGGATGCGACGATCGAGCTTCGCAAGCGCGGCTGGCGCATCGGATACGCGGAGCACGCGGTGGCGTGGACCGAGGCGCCCGACAGCTTCCGGACCCTGGTCAGGCAACGATTTCGCTGGAGCTTCGGCACGTTGCAGTGCACCTGGAAACACCGCGGCACGCTCTTCCGCCGCGCCTACGGATCGCTCGGCACGATCGCGATGCCGAATACGCTCCTCTTTCAGCTCCTGTTCACGGCCGTTTCGCCGCTCGCCGACCTGATGTTCATCGGCAGCCTGCTGAGCGTGGGGCTCACCTATTTCGAGCATGGCGCCACCTTCGCCTGGCACACCGGCACGCAGCTGGCGGCGGTCTATCTGGTGTTCCTGTTCATGGATTGGCTGGCGGCCGTGATTGCGTTTCTGCTCGAGCCGGGCGAAGAGCGACGGTTGACGTGGCTGATTCTCATTCAGCGGTTCGCCTACCGTCAGATCATGTATTGGGTGGTGGTGAAGTCGTTCATCGCCGCCGCGCGGGGCGGACTGGTAGGCTGGGGCACTCTCGAGCGGAAGGCGACGGTCGTCGCGCAACAGGGGTAGGCGCGGTCGCGGCCGTCGCCGGAGCGCCGCCGGAACCTGCCGTCGGCAACGGCTGTGGTCTGCCGAGTGTCCGACGAATAGATTCCTTCGGAGCACTCCAATCCAATCCGTGTCCGCATCCTTTCAGGAACATCTCGAACTCGCCCTCGGCGACGAGTATCGCGTCGTGCGCGAACTCGGCGGCGGCGGCATGAGCCGTGTCTTTCTCGCGACGGAGATCGCGCTCGGGCGCCCGGTCGTGATCAAGGTGCTCACTCCGGAACTTGCCGCAGGCGTGAACCTTGAACGGTTCCGTCGCGAGGTTCAGCTCGCCGCCGGGCTGCAGCACCCCATGATCGTACCGCTGCTCAGCGCCGGCGAGGCGGAAGGCCTGCTCTGGTACACGATGCCCTTTGTGGAAGGGGAGACACTACGCGAACGGATTCAGCGCGGAGTGATGTCTTCGCGCGATGTGCTGCCGATCCTGATCGATGTCGCACGCGCACTCGGCGCGGCACATCGCAAGGGCATCGTCCACCGGGATATCAAACCCGGTAACATCCTGCTGCACGAGCAGCATGCCGTGGTGGCCGATTTCGGCGTCGCCAAGGCACTCACCGCAGCCACTGCCGACTCGACGGGCCTGACCACCTCCGGGCTTGCGGTTGGTACGCCGGCGTACATGTCGCCGGAACAGGCGGCCGGTGACGCGACCGTGGATGGCCGCGCCGACATTTACGCCTTGGGCTGCGTGGCGTACGAGCTGTTGAGCGGCAAGCCGCCATTCACCGATCCGAGCGCGGCGCGATTGCTCGTGGCGCAGGTCTCGCAGATGCCAGTGCCGCTGCAGCAGGTCGCACCGGTGAAGGCGAGCCTGTCGCACGCCATCATGTGCTGCCTCGAGAAGGACCCCGCGATGCGCTGGCCATCCGCGGATGCCTTTGCCGATGCGCTCGAGGAGCAGCGGTATACGGCGGAGATGCCAGTACCCGCACCGGCGTTGGCGCAGCCTGGCATCCGTCAACGCACGCCGACCCGCTCGGTCGAGACCGCCCCAGCGCACCGGTCTCGCAAGCCATGGGGCCGCGCCCTCGCTGGCGGCGGTGCGCTGGCCATCGCCATTGCGGTGGGTGTGTCGCTGTCGTCGGGGAACAACGGGCCCAAAGCCGCCGTCGCCTTCGCCGCGCCGCAGACGGTGATCGTCGCCGACGTCGAAAACCGGACGGCAGATTCCACGCTCGGTGATCTGCTGTCGGAAGCGCTCCGCACGGAGCTGCAGGAATCGAAGATGGTGACCGTGATGACGCCGGCGGCCACTGGGCTGGCGCTGCAGCGCATGCAGCGACCGGCGGCGGCTCGCGTCCCAGCTTCGCTTGCGCGTGAGATTGCCGTTCGGGAAGGCGTGCCGGTGGTCGTCGAAGGACGGATCCAGAAGGTTGGCAACACCTATCTGGTACGGGCGGCGCTCATCGCTCCGTCCGATGGTGGTGAACAGAGTGCCGTGCAGGAGACCGCCGCAAACGAAGATGGGCTGATTGCGGCCATCGGTCGCCTGGCGCGTCGCACGCGTGAAAAGCTCGGCGAGTCGGGGACCACCCTGACGGCGCTGCCGCCGATGGAACGCGTGACGACCACATCGCTCGATGCGCTGCGGAAGTACACCGAGGCGCTGCGGCTGGGTGATGGTGGCGCGGGCGATCGCAATCCCCGTCGCGAGATCCAGCTGCTGGAAGAGGCGGTGGCGCTCGATTCGAACTTCGCGATGGCGTGGCGTCGACTCGGCGTTCGACTTGTGCGCGGCGATGGAGGGTACTCCAACGAACGGGTGGTGCGCGGCAAGGCGGCCATCTCGCGCGCCTTTCGGTTGCGCGAACGGCTGGCTCCGGTGGAGCGCGGGCTGGCGGAAGCGGCGTACTTCACCGATGTCGAGAGCAATCCCGAACGCGCTACCACCGCCTATCTCGCCATTCTCACTGAGCAGCCCGCCAACAGAATCGCCCTGAACAATCTGGCGAATGGCGCATTGGCCAACGGCATGTTCGAGCGCGTACGGGAGTATGGGGCACGGTTCGTTGCCGTCGATTCGAGCAACCTGGAAGCGTGGCCCTGGACCATCTGGGGTGCCTATGGCACCGGACGCACCGACGAGGCACGCACCGCGCGCTCCGCGATGCGCCGGCGGTTCACCAGTGCGGATGATGTGCGCCGCCTCGATGAACGCGATCTGCAATGGCTGAGTGTGGAACGCGACTGGCCCGCGGTCGATCGTCTGGCGCGGCGCCTGCTCGCTGGCGAGCAGGACATGCGCCGCGTCGATCGCCTGACGCAGCATCTGGTCGGCTCCCTCGCCAGGCGCGGCATGCTGAACGCGGCTTGGCGCGTCAACGACTCGCTCGGCGCGCAGCGGCTGGCCAGTACCGATTCTGCCGAGGGCCGTCAGTGGCTCGGCTATGCGGCCCGTCAACGGTACTTCGATCGCGCCTGGTACGGCCGCGATACGACCGGCATCGGTCAGGCCATCCAGACCTACCGGCAGGCGTCGGGCGTCGATCGCTGGCGTATGGCAGACCGTCCGATGTTCAACATGCTCTTCGATTTCATCCTGGCGGGAGATGCGCCTGGCGCGCGTGGTCGTTTTGCCGAGCTGCGGGCTGCCTCGGTCCGCGAGAAGGGCGTCGGGGCACTGCCGCCGGTGGGCTCACCAACGATGGCCAGTCTCGAGGGTCAGGTGCTGCTCGCCGAGGGGCGTCCCCGTGAAGCGCTGCGCCTCCTGCTCCCGCTGGCCCCGGAAGCACTGCGTTTTCCGCAGCCGGAGACATTTCACATCGGCAAGGCCTACCTCGATCTTGGCCAGCGGGATTCGGCACGCGTCTGGCTTTCTCGCGTGACCGATTCGCCGGACCCTCGTCGCGCGTGGACGGAAGCGTCATTCCGTTCGCGCGCGCTCCAACTCCTCTGCGAGCTGGCCGACACGCCGGCCCGGAAGCAAGGGTGGTGTGGGGTGCTGGTCGCGGAGTGGAAGCATGCGGACCCCCTGCTGGCGTCGATCGTTGCTCGCGCGAAGGCGAGGCTCACCGAATGACCCGATGATCTTCAAACACCTCTATGACACCTCGCTCTCGCAGTCGAGTTATCTGATCGGCTGTCGGGCCACGGGTGAAGCGGTCGTAGTGGATCCGGTTCGTGATGTGGATCCCTACATCGCGCTTGCCGCGCACGAAGGCCTTCGCGTCACGGCCGTGGCAGAGACGCACATTCACGCCGACTACTGCAGCGGAGCCCGCGAGCTGGCATTTCGCTCCAGCGCGCAGCTGTTCCTCAGTGGATGCGGGGGGCCGGACTGGCGGTCCGGCTATGCCGCGACCGATCACGCGGTCGAACTGGTCGACGGGGACGTGATCACGATTGGCAACATCCGGCTGACGGCGTTGCATACCCCTGGCCACACGCCGGAGCATCTCTGCTTCCTCGTCACGGATGGCGCGGTAACGGAGCATCCGATGGGGATGCTCAGCGGCGACTTTCTCTTCGTCGGTGATGTCGGCCGTCCCGACCTGCTCGAAACCGTCGCGGGTCGGAGCGGGACGATGGACGCCAGCGCCCGGCAACTGTATCACTCATTGCAGCGCCTGAAGGAACTGCCGGATCACCTGCAGATCTGGCCGGGTCATGGTGCCGGCAGTGCCTGCGGTCGTGCCCTCGGTGACGTGCCGCAGTCTACACTCGGGTACGAACGACTCGTCAACTGGGCGCTCGAGCCACAGACGGAAGACGCGTTCGTGGCTGAGGTACTTCGCGACCAGCCTGATCCACCAGCCTACTTCGCCGTCATGAAGCGGATCAACCGTGACGGCCCGACGCTGCTCGGTGGATTGCCCGAAGTGCCACATCGCAGCGGGTTCGAGGCTCAGCAGTGGGTGGAGAAGCTCGGGTTGCTGGTGGATGCACGTCCGGCCGAGGATTTTGCGGCGGCGCACATTCGCGGGTCACTCAACATCCCGGGGGATGGCAGTTTCGCCAGCTGGTTCGGATCGCTGATCGATTACCGGATGGATGTCTGGCTGATCGCCGTGGACGAGGCGCATGCCGAGCGACTGGTGCGTGAGCTGATGAGCATCGGTTTCGACCGCATCGCCGGTGCCAGTGTGGCGTCGGACGCACTGGATGGTGTGGAAGCCGATACGGTGGCGCAGCGATCCTCCATCGCGCTCTCTGGCGCGCTCGGCCGGGAAGGGCTGCTCGTCGTCGACGTCCGCAGTCGGCGTGAATGGGCCAGAGGGCACATTCAGGGAGCGATCCACATTCCGCTGGCGGAGTTGCCACACCGACTGGAAGAACTCCCTGCCGATGGGACGTTGATCGCCCAATGTGCGTCCGGTGCGCGGTCGGCCATCGCCGCCAGCCTGCTGCTGATGGCGGGTGCGAGCAGCGTCGAGAATCTCGCTGGCGGTATTCAGGCGTGGACGAATGCCGGCCTCACGCTGACGACCGAGGAGGAACCGCCGGCAGTCATCGCAGAGCCGGCCCGGTCAGTCACCGAGAGTGAGAATGCCGACTCGGGCACGGAGATCCCGCTCTTTGTCGAGCGTCGGAAGCGGAAACGATAAGCCCACTCTCCAGCTTCTATAAGAGCGACACTAGATTCTCGGCGGAGCTCGAACGCTGAGTTTTTTTGCCCGGCCGCGAATGGCGGCTCGGTGATCCGTGCGGGCGCGCCGCGTGCACGGATTTTTCAAACGCGGGGCGGCGCGAAAGAGGATGGACATGCTCCCGTCGTCGCTCACTGTGACGCTCGCCACGACTCTCCTCGGTCTCCTGACCGTTGCCGTCTTTTTTCTGGCGTGGAAACGCGGCCAGTTCGATCGGATCAGCCAGCAGGCGCTGCTGCCGCTCGACGATGATGACGTCAGTGTCGCTCGTCCGTGGGAGACACCGTCGCAGCGCGCCGAGCGGGTTGAAGAGTTCGGCCCGCCGGCAAAGGGTTCGACGCCGGGCATCTGGGGAGGCGCGCAATGAGCGCGACATTCCCACCCAGTGTCGTCGCGCTCGCTTCGCCGATCACCGATATGGAGAATCTGGACATCCGCCTTCGCGCGGATGCGTCCAGCCGGCAGGTTGCACTCCGCGCAATCGCATTCTCCGTCGTCTGGTTGCTGGTCGGCTCGGCGTTCGGGCTGATTGCCAGCTTCAAGTTGCACATGCCCGATTGGCTGGTCAGCAATCCAGCACTCACGTTCGGCCGGATTCGCAGCGCGCACCTGAATGCGATGGCCTACGGGTGGGCGAGCAGCGCGATGCTGGGTGTCAGTGTCTGGATCATTCCTCGCCTCGTCCACACCGAGCTGCGCGTACCGAAGGCCGCCGAAGCCGGCCTGTATTTCTGGAACATCGGCATGGTCCTCGGCATCGCCGGCATTCTCGCCGGCTACAGCGATGGCCTCGAATGGCTGGAGATGCCGCGCTACTGGGCGGATCCGTTCTTCGTCATCGGTGGTGGGCTGGTCGGCCTGAGCCTGCTGTCGACCATTGCCGTGCGTGAAGTGGACCACCTGTACGTGAGTGTGTGGTACATCATGGCCGCGTTCATCTGGTTTCCGATCATCTTCGTGGTCGGTAACTGGCCGACATACAGTGGCGTCGAAAGCGCCGCCGTGAACTGGTTCTACGCGCACAACGCACTGGGGCTCTGGCTGACACCGGTCTGTCTGGCCGCGGCCTACTACTTCATCCCGAAAATTCTCGGGCGCCCGATCTACAGCTACCAGCTGTCACTGCTCGGCTTCTGGACCCTTGGTTTCTTCTATTCGCTGAACGGCATGCATCACCTGATCGGTGGTCCGTTGCCGACGTGGATGATCACGACCTCCGTGGTCGCCAGCGGCTTGATGATCATCCCGGTGATGGCGGTTGGCGTCAATCAGCACATGACGCTCAACAAGCGCTTTGGCGCGCTGCGATACAGCCCCACGCTGCGCTTCATCGTGTTTGGCTCGGTGGCGTACACACTGGTGTCGCTGCAAGGCGTCTTCATGGCGTTCCGCGAAGTGAACCGGCTGACGCACTTCACCCACGTGACCGTCGCACACGCACACGTCGGGCTGTACAGCTTCGTCACGATGATCATGTTCGGGAGCATCTACTACATTCTGCCTCGCCTGCTGGGCCGCGAATGGGTCAGTGAGAAGCTGATCAGCTGGCATTTCTGGACGGTTGGCATTGGTCAGATCGTGTATCTCGTGCCTCTCACGGTCGCGGGCATGTTCCAGGGCGTGGCGATGGCCGATGCCACCAGCACCTGGGAAGCGGTGGTGCGGGCGATGCTGCCGGGGCTGATCGGTCGATCGATTGGCGGGATGTTGCTGACCATCGGGCACTGCGTCTTTGCCTGGCACGTGTTCCTGATGTTCCGCGGCGGAAAGCAGAAGCAGGGGTTGCGGCCCTTCCACGAGGTGGCTCCGATCGTGACGAGGCGTGACAAGGCCTCGTTCGTTGCGGGAGGTGTGAAGTGACGCGCATCTGGTTGCTGCTGACCGGCGTGCTGGCCATCATCATCTTTGCCACGTCGTTGCTGGTGGTGATTCCGAACACCATGATCGGTCAGGTGAGGATTCCGACGCAGCTCGCGGATTACACGGCGCAGCAAGCGCGCGGGCGCGAGGTGTATGTGTCGGAGGGGTGCGTCTACTGCCATTCGCAGCAGGTGCGAGATCCCGTCTACACCTCCGACAAGGAACGGGGCTGGGGACCACGTGCCACCGTGCCGTCGGACTATGTCTACGACAAGCCGCATCAACTCGGCACCATGCGTACGGGGCCCGATCTGATCAACATCGGCGTCCGCCAGCCGAGTGAGCAGTGGCATCACGTGCACCTGTTCAATCCACGCTCGCTGATGTCGTGGTCGATCATGCCGGCATTCCCGTACCTCTACACCGTGCGCGATTCGGCGTCGATCAAGGCCGGCGAGGTGTTCTACAGTGTCCCCGGTGGCAAGCTGCCCGCGGGCAAGGTGATCGTGCCGACGGCCGATGGCGACGCACTGGTCGCGTACCTGAAATCGCTGAAGCGCACCTATCCGGTGCCGACCGGCGATGAGCCGGCGGCGCGCTCGATCGGCGGGCGCAGCGAACATACGATGCCATGACCGATCCCACATCGAAGGAACGCGCTGCGTTCGCTGATGCCGAGCCGGACGTCGAAGTCATTCATCGTCAGATCGTGCGAGAGCTCGCTGATCCGGCCGAGGGGTATGAGCGCGTGCCGTCGTTCCTCTGGGTCGTCGTGGCGACGATGGTGTTCTGGGCAGGGTGGTACCTCGGACGGCGCGGTGGCACGTTCGACACACGGACGCATGTCGAGTACGCGGAGATCGGGCTGACGGCGAGTGCGGCCGGTGACACGGCTGCGCGCGGACCGGCCGATCCACTGGCTGAAGGAAAGCGGATCTTCGGCTCGAACTGTGCGGCCTGCCATCAGTCCACCGGCCTCGGAGTTGCTGGCGCATTTCCGCCCGTGGTCGGCAGCGAGTGGGTGGTTGGCCCTGAGCAGACCGTGATCCGGATCCTGCTGCATGGCCTGGGCGGCCCGGTGAAGGTGAAAGGCGTCAGCTACAACGGTGCGATGCCGGCGTGGAAGGAATCGCTCAGCGATGATGATATTGCCAACGTGATTACCTACCTCCGGCAGTGGAGTCCCAATGCCGCACCCGCCGTCGCGTCGGCGTCCGTGGCGGCGCTGCGCAAGGAACACGCGGCACGCCCCGGTCCCTGGTCGGAGCCGGAGTTGAAGGCGATGGAGTCTGCTGCCCCTCCGGCCGCGACCGCAGCGACCACTTCGGAGGCAAGGAAGTGACGACCACAGAGTCGAGAGTCATCACGCACCCGACGGCACGTCGCCCTCCGACGACGCCCGTGTTCGGTTACTTCGCGACGCCGGCGATGGTTCGCGATGCGTTACCGCCGCTGGCACGGCTTGGGGTGCCGCGAGATTTCATCGACGTCGTCGTCACCGAGCAGGCGGCGAAGGAGATGTATGCCGGCAAGCGTCGTGCGATGCGGCCCCTCTGGAAGTTCGCGTCCATCGGCGGCCTCTTTGGACTCGCCGGTGGCGCATTGGTCGCCTTCGTGCTGATCGCGTGGCCTGGGTTTGCACCCGCCGGCCCGTTCGCCTACGCGCTGCTCTTCACACCGATGGTGACGGTTGCGGCTGGCGCGTCCATCGGGGTGATCATTTCCTTGTTCACGAAACGTCGTCCATCCGCGTGGCGGCTGCGTATTCCGCCGCCAGCCAACGACGAAATCCTGGTGGTGGTCCGCGCGCGCGGCGAGGAGCAGGTCAGCCTCACGTTGGAGGCGCTTCAGGAACGAGGGGCTCACGGCGCACAGGTGCTGCGTTGAAGACCCGACAGGCATGGATCGCCGCGCTTCGGATTCCGATCGCGGCGCTCTGCTTTCTGATTGCCGGTGCGGTGGTGTACTTCGCTGTGCCTCGGGTCACGAACCTGGACGGCACACCGAGCGTGACTCCGCTCGCGGGTCGCGTCACGCTCGCGTTGGCTGGTGATGGGGATGCGATCGCGAACCTGATCTGGTTCGTTGGCCTCCTCGTGACCGCTGCGCTTCCGACCTGGCGCACCGTCCGCGACATGTTCAAAGGTGAATTCGCCGCCGACGTGGTGGCGATTCTTGCGATCGTCTCAGCGGCAGCGCTGTATCAGCCGTTCGCCGGCCTGGTGGTGGTCATCATGCTCACCGGTGGCGCGGCGCTCGAGCGCTACGCTGAGGGCCGGGCAGGGGCGGCGGTGGCGGCGCTGGAGCAGGCCGCACCGCGGCAAGCGCACATTCGCGGTGCCGATGGGGCGGTGCGCGATGTGGCCGCCGAATCGGTGAAGGTTGGCGATCTGTTGCTCGTTCGGCCGGGCGAACTGGTGCCGTGCGACGGTGTCGTGACGGATGGACGCAGTCATGTGGACGCGAGTGCGATCACCGGGGAACCGCTGGCCGTGCCGGTCGCAGTCGGTTCGCGAGTCGTTTCCGGCAGCGCCAATGTCGATGGGCCGCTGACCGTGCAGGCGACCGCCACCGCCGGTGAGAGTCAGTACCTCCGTATCGTGGATCTGGTGCGCAGCGCGCAGGGCAGCAAGGCGCCGTTGCAGCGACTGGCCGACAGGGCCGCCGTCTGGTTCACGCCGATCACGCTGCTCATCTGCGCCATCACGTATGCAATCACTCGTGATACCGATCGTGTGCTGAGTGTGCTGATGGTCGCGACGCCCTGTCCGCTGATTCTGGCGACACCGATTGCGATCATCGGCGGTATCAATCGGTGTGCGCGTCGGCAGATCATCATTCGAACCGGCGGCGCACTGGAAGCGCTGGCGGCGGTCACCACTGCCGTCTTCGACAAGACCGGCACACTGACGAAGGGACAGCCTGCCGTCGAACGCGTCCGTCCACTCGACGGCTTCGATGAAAGGACTGTGCTGTCACTGGCAGGTGCGGTGGATTTCGGCAGTGGTCATCAGCTGGCGCGCCCGCTGGTGAAGCATGCGGAGCAGGTCACCGGCGCGCTTCCCGTTGCGACGGACGTATCCGAGGTGCCTGGTCGTGGCATCGTCGGCACCGTTGACGGTGTGCTGGTGCGCGTCGGATCACTGGCTTGGCTGCACGAAGTGCTGCCGGAGCAGAACAAGGCGGCGCTTGACCAGCTCGACGCCAGCGGCGACGGTTTGCGCGCGTACGTTGCGATCGGTGAGGCGCCGGCCGGCACGGTGGAGTTTGCGGATTCGCTGCGTGATGGTCTGCCGGCGTTCTTCACCGATCTCGGGTCACTCGGCATCACGCGGACGGTGATGCTGAGTGGTGATCACACCAGCAACGTGGCGAGCGTTGCGACGGAACTCGGCCTCACGGATGCGCGCGGCGATCTGTTGCCGGAGCACAAGGTCACGATTGTGCAGGAGTTCCAGGCCAAGGGGGAACGGGTGGTGATGATCGGTGACGGTACCAACGACGCGCCCGCGTTGAGCACGGCCGACGTCGGTATCGCGCTTGCCGGTCATGGCGGCGGCATCACGGCCGAGGCAGCGGACATCGTGCTGCTGGTGGATGAGATCACCAGGGTGGCGGATGCGATTCGTGCCAGCAAGGACACGATGCGGATCGCGAAGCAGTCGATCGGCGTGGGGCTCGGTCTGAGCGCGATCGGGATGATCATCGCCGCGCTCGGGTTTTTGACGCCGACGATGGGGGCGCTGGGGCAGGAGGTGATCGACGTGGCGGTGATCCTGAAC
>CAYMQV010000054.1:0-23716 GCA_964392395.1 uncultured Gemmatimonadaceae bacterium | reverse complement strand
CCGCGCCGGCGCGGATACCCATGCCCTGCAGATGGGTCATGAACCGGCCGAGCTCGCTGCGCGACGGGAGAAGGATCGCGACGTGGTACAGCCCCAGCCGGCTGCCGGCGCTCGAGGTGCGACCGGCGCGATTCTCCACCAGCTCGATCAAGCCGACGTGCCCGTTGTCTGCGCCAAGCAGCAGTCGACCGTGCTCAGCCGAGATGACATGCAAGCCAAGTGTCCGTTCGTAGAAGTCACGTGAGCGCGTCAGGTCAGACACCTGAAGTGAGACGCCGCCGATTCGCGTCCTGGCCGGCAGCTGGTGGCCCTGCGGCACCAGCCCAGAGCTCCCGTCGACTACAACCTCGGCACGGCCATCGCCGGGCGGCATGCGCGAACTTCCAGTCATTCCAGACCTCTCCTCAGAGCCACGACCGCGCATGCGCGAAATGCCAGATGAGTATTGCCGGTGTACCATCAGACCGGCAGCGATACACCTCACCCCGAAACTCTGCATCACCCGCGCCGTACGCAGGATCAACGCAGCAATCGACAGTTTACCGGAGAAGCAGCACCATGTTCACCATTCTCGCCTACGCCGCCAGCCTGGTCGTCACCTATATCGGCTTCACTCAGGCGCGCGCCTTCGTGCGCGAGCGTCTGCGCTTTGTCACCGCCGCCCAGTCCGGCTGGGCACCGATCGTCGCTGGGCTCGGCGCCAGTTTGCTGGCGACGCCGGTGGTGGCGTTGATTCCGCTGATCGGTACCGGCACTGCACTCGCATTCGGCGTGAGTGTGGCGATCGGCGTGGTCAATGGTCAGCGCGATATCCGGAATCGGCTGCCGTCAGCCTTCTGAGGCACAGCGTCAGTTCGGCGAGTGGAAGTTCTCGCTGAACTGACGCTGTCGATGTTCGTGCACTTCGGGGTCGAGACCTTCACCGATCGCGACTGGAGTGACGGCACCGATTCCCCGGCGATCTTCGATCCGTCGGCATTCCACTCCGGCCAATTTGCACGATCCGGTCGATGGCGACTCACCGCGCTACAACGATCTCTACATCGCCCAGCTCACCGAGTTGCTCACGCAATACGGCGCCATCAACGATGGTCTGGTTCGACGGGGCCTATGCCGAAGGCCCCAACGGCAGCAAGCAGGAGTACGACTGGCCGAGGGCATGGGAAACCGTGAGACGCCTGCAGCCGAACGCGGTGATGTTCTCCGACGCCGGTCCCGACCTGCGTTGGATCGGCAACGAACGCGGCGCCGCCGGCACCACCAACTGGTCCACGGTCGATCCACGGATCGTCACTGTCTGATGTGGCGAGTCTGATGGCGATGCGTGTGCGTCTCGATGCGCTGTTTGCGCGCAATCTGGTGGTGCCAGCGTCGGCGCGCTTCACGCCGCGCGGAGCCCGGTCAGCGGTCACCGAAATCACGTTGCGGCTGGAGTCGAATGTCGGGATCGTCGATCTGCGCGAAGACTTCGCACAGGATCAGCGTGTGGCTGCGTACCGGATCGAGGTGCATGCCGGTCGCGGCTGGCGCGAAGTGGCGCGTGGCACGACGAGCGGCTATCGGAAGCTCGAACGAGTGTCGGTGGGTGCGATCCAGCGGCTGCGCGTGACCATCGAGGACGCGGTCGATGCGCCCCTGCCGCTCCGCGTCGCGTGCTACCGTGCGGGGTGAGCCGGTGGGTACCGTCTGATCAGAATGGCCCGAACAGCAGACGCGCCCGCCCAGCGGGCCGCGATCGCGACACTGATGGAGGTAGTGAAGGCCAGGCGGCAGGCGACTTGCCGACCAGCGCGCGCCGGTCGAACTTCGACTGGCATTCCCACTCGCGCTGTCGGAGTTCGTCTGCCCCTGAGGCTTGCCATGCGTTGCCGGCTCATTGGTTGTCTTGCACTGTTCACCATCCTTGCGCACCCGCTGGCCGCGCAGGCGCCCTACGACATCGTGATTCGCGGCGGTCGCGTGATCGATCCGGAATCACGACTGGATGCCGTGCGCAACGTCGGGATCCGCGGCGGACGTATCGCGGCCATCAGCGCGACGCCACTGCGCGGACGGCAGACCATCGACGCGCGTGGCCTGGTCGTGAGCCCCGGTTTCATCGACCTGCACGCGCACGGACAGGACGACGAGAACTACCGTTTGTTCGCGCTCGATGGTGTGACCACCGCTCTCGAGCTCGAGGCCGGCACGGCCGACGTGCCGGCATTCTACGCCGAGCGTGAAGGGAAGGCGCTGATCAACTACGGGGCCGCGGCCAGTCACATCAAGGCACGCATGACGGTGATGCGCGATGGAGGTGTGGCGGCGAAGACCCTCTTGCCTCTGGATTCTGCCGGTTACAACGTCGCCAGTGACGCACAGATCGGCGAGATGCGACGACTGATCGAGCGTGGCTTGTCGGCAGGTGGGCTGGGGGTGGGCATGGGGTTGCAGTACACCCCCGCTGCAACGAAGTACGAGGTGCTCGAGGCGTTCCGGAGTGCCGCGCGGTTTCGTGCGCCGGTTTTCGTGCACACGCGGTCGTGGGGCACCGCGGACCCCGGCAGTTCGGTGGAATCGTACATGGAAGTGATTGCCGCCAGCGCGATCAGTGGCGCTCCGGTGCACATCGTGCATCTCAACAGCACCAGTCTGGCGGCGACACCGCGCACTCTGGCGATGGTTGCGGACGCCCGCGCACGTGGACTCGACGTGACGGCGGAAGCGTATCCCTACATCGCCGGCATGACAGAACTCGCCTCTCCCCTGCTCGACCGCTATGCGAACGGTCCGGACAGCCTCTTCGGTCAGTTGATGCTCGCCCGCACCGGTGAACGCCTCACGCGCGCGAGTTTTCTGGCGAATCGCAAACCGGGCGAGGTGGTGATCCTCTTCGTGAACACGCCGGAGATGGAAGCGATGGCGATCACCAGTCCACTGACCGCGATCGCCAGTGATGGGCGCGTCATCAAGGGCGTCGGCCATCCGCGGGCGGCGGGCACGTACGCACGCGTGCTCGGGTATTACGTGCGCGAGACGAAACAGCTCAGCATGGTCGAGGCGATCCGGAAGATGACCCTGATGCCGGCGCAGCGTCTCGAGGCGGTGGCACCGGCGTTCCGCAACAAGGGGCGGATACGGGTCGGCGCGGATGCGGATGTCGCGATCTTCGATCCGGCGACGGTGGCCGATCAATCCACCTACCTGAAGCCGGCGCTGCCGTCAGTGGGCTTTCGACACGTCTTGGTGAACGGGGTGCCGGTGGTTGTCGACGGCGCGGTGCGCGACGGCCAGTATCCCGGCCGCGGCGCGCGCGCACCGCAGCACTGAGATATCGATCGGCAGTGGCGCGGCGGACGGACTACGACTCGAGAAGGGAACGACACGCCGCGAGTGCGGAGGTCAGAAACGCATCGACCTGCGCGCGCTGCGTGACGCCGTCACCCTGAATGCGCGAGCCACGGAGCACCGCGCCAGTCCACTCATTCGTGTGCCACAGCCCACCACCCTCCAGCGCTGCAGGGTCGAGCACCGCGTTCGGTGGCATAGGGTAGGCATTCACGTAGTAGTACGGCTCGTCGTAGTACGCATCACCGGCCACCAGACCAGCCCCATTGGAACCGCCGTTGCCGACAGGGAACAGTACGGCAAGGTCGAAGTGATGCGGCCAGAGGAGTATCTCAGCCGGTACAGACTGGCCGGCGGCCAGGTGTTGCAGCGCCCGCGCCCCGGTGTCGAACCAGCGGTGCAGCGCGATGAATGACGCAGTGTCCGAGCCGTCGAACAGCGCCCCGTCAGCGACAGCATGTGCAGGAATTGCGTAGTGCCTCTTCAACGTGAGGCGGTCGCCGTACATCCGGTTCGCACTCAGTGCCACGGCCAGTCGCTGCGCCGCACCCGCCAGCGATGTTCCGTGCAGTCGAATGGTATGAGTGACCTCATGATCGCGCGTGACGAAGAGCGTCAGGTCCGCAACCCGCAGTCCAACCGCGATCATGCCGAGCGCGCTCACCACACTGCCGCTCATGAATGCGCCGCGTACGCTGTTCCAGCGCAGGCTGGTATGGCTGTCGTCGTCCTGAGGCGTGAGGTACGAGATGCCGAAGGCGGCGCAGAGTTGAGCGGCGTGATGCAGCTGCAGCCGCGAGTCAGCGAGTGAGGTCGACACCGTTGAAGCGCGGGCACTCGACGAGGCTGCGGCACTATCCGACATGGTGTGCTCCGGATGAGAGAGATGATGTGGCGCCGAATGCGACGCCACCCAGTGCAGCACTCCACGGGACATCTGGTTCGATTACGCAACGACCCGCGCCACTCAGGTGGAGTCCCGACTGAGTCGAAGCTCCACTTCCCGATTCACACAGCGCCATTCTTCGGTACGCCGCATCACGTGCAATAAGTAATCAAACGCATCGGCGTCCGCGGGCAGCACCGCCGTACCGGCTTGGAAGTGAGCGGACTGATCCTCGAGACATGTGAGACCGGAGCCAGCGGCTCACCCGCCAGCGGCTCGACGCCGCCGACCATCCACTGCCTCGTTCCGCCGCCCGGAAAGATCGGAGCACTCGTCGACATCGTCGTCACATTGGGGGAGAACGGGCTCGCTCGCGGCTCAGAACGCGCCGTGAGAATCCGTGTCGATCCCTGCCGGTTGCCCATCGTGCCCCAGACGACCAGCCACGAGGAAACCGGGACGACGCTGTGACTGCCGACTCCCGCACAGGACGGTTCTGATCTCCGCGCGTAGCTTTCCGCTTCCGCCCCTGGCAAACCGATCCTGGCCGTACTCCCCCGCCGTGTCTCCGACGTGAATCCCTCCGAGTTCCCCGCACTCGCGCGCGCACATGCGCATGCCACCGATTGGCTGCAGAGTCTGGATGCGCGCCAGGTAGCGGCGAGTCTGTCCTACCACCCGATCGTAGGCGGCGGCACGCTGCGGTTGCCGCGCACCGGACTCGCACCGGCCGCGGTAGTCGATGAACTGGTCGCGTTGGTGGAAGGAGGACTCCACGCCTCGACGGGCGGACGATTCTACGGCTGGGTGGCGGGTGGGGCACTCGAGTCGGCTCTGGCGGCAGACTGGCTCTGTTCGGCATGGGACCAGATTGCCGCCCTGCGTGTGACCAGCCCCGCCGCCGCCGACGTCGAAGCCATTGCCGGAGCGTGGATGACGGAGTTGCTCGACCTGCCCCGTGATGCGTCGTTCGCCTTCACTACCGGCTGTCAGCTGGCGCATTTCACCAGTCTCGCCGCCGCCAGACATGCCCTGTTGGCTCGGCGCGGCTGGGATGTCGAAGCCGATGGCCTCTTCGGAGCGCCAGCCATTCGCGTCGTGACCAGCGATCAGCGGCACGCGTCGATCGATCGCGCCGTGCGTTTCCTCGGCATCGGCGCCCGCAACCTCGTTGCCGTCGAGACGGACCACGCCGGCCGAGTGACTGCCGCAGCGTTGCAGCGCGTACTTGCGGTCCAGGACGGGCCCATGATCGTCGTGCTCGATGCCGCTGATCTCAACATTGCCGCCTGCGATCCGTTCAGCGAACTGATTCCGATCGCTCACGCCGCTGGAGCCTGGGTACACATCGACGGCGCTTTCGGGTTACTGGCGCGCGCCAGTCGCAGCAAACGGCACCTGCTCGACGGTGTGGAGCGGGCCGACAGTTGGGCCACCGATGCGCACAAGTGGTTGAATGTACCATTCGATTGCGGGGTAGCGATCGTGCGCGACCGGGCGGCGCATCGGGCGGCAATGACCGTCAGCGCCTCGTACATCGCGTCCGCCGGCGAGACACACCGCGATCAGATCGACTGGAATCCGGAGTGGTCGCACCGCGCACGCGGCTTCGTGGTCTGGGCGGCATTGCGCGAGCTTGGCGCCGACGGTGTCGAATCATTGATCGACCGCAGCTGCGGTTTCTGTCATGACATCGTGACTGGCATTGGCGCGCTCGATGGTGCGGAGGCGATGATGGTCCCTGACATGAATCAGGGGCTGGTGCGGTTTCTCGATCAGCGCGACGGTGCCAGCGACGCCGATCACGACCGTCGCACCGACGCGGTGATTGCGGCCATCAACGCCACCGGCGAGGCATTCTTCAGCGGCGCTGTCTGGCGCGGACGGCACGTCATGCGCGTCAGCGTGGTGAACTGGCGGACATCAGCGAGTGATGTGGCGCGAGCGATCGCGGCCGTCCGAGAAGGGATTGCGGCGTGCCGCGGTCGCGTCTGACACTGTCATCTCTCCATCGTACGCTTTGATCGCCAGAGCGCTGACGTCTCCAACAGAGGAGTCGCCATATGCGCGCTGAAGACCTGAACACGCCGCAGCGACTGGAACGCATCGCGGAGAAGCTGGCGGCGCGCGGTCACGGGCGGCGCGCATCGAGAAGATCATCAGCGGCAACTTCGTACGACTGATGAAGGCGACGTGGATGTAGCAATTACTGCGGGGCGTACGCTTCTCTGAACTCCGGGATCTGAAGACATGTCGAAACACCTCGGTTCACCGCTCGCGAACTGGACCTGTGTGCTGCACCGTGCGGTACGTGGAGCCACGGTGTCGATGCTGCTGACCCTGCCGGCGGTGCCTGCGTTTGCACAGCCTGTTGCCATCATCGATCCGCGACTCTACGCCGGCCTCACCTGGCGCAACCTCGGCCCCTTCCGCGCCGGGCGCGTCGGCGCGGTGTCGGCGCCGATCGGTCAGCCCGGTGTGTACTACGCCGGCTTTCCAGGCGGCGGCTTGTGGAAGACGACCAGCGCCGGACAGGTCTGGTTTCCGATCTTCGATGCCGTGCGCGCCACGTCGTCCATCGGTGCGGTGGAAGTCGCGCCATCGAATCCGGACATCGTCTACGTCGGCACGGGCGACATGATCACGGGCGGCACGCTCGATCAGGGCAACGGTGTGTACAAATCCACCGACGCCGGACGTACCTGGGCATCGATCGGACTGGACGGCACGCGACACATCCAGACCATGCTGGTCGATCCGCGAAACCCCGACCTGGTGCTCGTCGGCGCACTCGGCGACCACATTCACGCCAATGACCAGCGCGGCGTGTACCGCAGCAGCGATGGCGGTCGCACCTGGACGAAGACGCTTTACATCGACGATCAGACCGGTATCGCAAAGCTGGCCCGCGCACACGATGTGCCGGATGTGATCTTCGCGACCACGGTTCGGCACTACACACCGCCCGGCTACTCGGTGGGGTCCTTTCGCTCCTGGCAGTTCGGCACCGCACGCATGCCCGGTGACACCAGCGCCACGCGCACGGGCATCTGGAAGTCGCTCGATGGCGGTGGCACGTGGGCAAAGCTCGCCGGCACGGGAATGCCGCCACTGGAAGGACGTGTCTGCATGTCGGTTGCGATCGGCACCAATGCGCAGCGTGTGTACCTGATCTCCAATACCGCGCTCTGGCGATCCGACGATGGCGGCGGCAGGTGGCGGCAGATGGCGGCCGACGATGAACGGATCCGCAACGGACAGGGTGGCTACAGCTGCGGCGTGTACATCGATCCGAAGAATCCAGATCTCGTCTACACGATCAACACTGCCGCCTATCGCTCCACCGATGGTGGTCAGACCTTCACCGGCATGAAGGGCGCGCCAGGTGGCGACGATCCGCAACAGCTCTGGATCGATCCCACCAATGGCCAGCGCATCTTCATGGGACTCGATCAGGGCGCCACGATTTCGCTCGACGGCGGTGCCACCTGGAGTTCGTGGTACAATCAGTCCACCGAACAGCTCTATCATCTGTCGGCGGACAATTCCTATCCGTACTGGGTCTACGCCACGCAGCAGGACGCCGGTGCGATCCGTACTCGCGTGCGCGGCAACCATGGTGCAGTCACGATGTTCGATTGGAACCCGGTGAATGGGTGGGAGTGGGGGTCGATCATGGCCGATCCGCTCGATCCGTCATCGGTGTACGCTACGGGCACGGGCGTCCTGAAGATCAGCTACCCGACCGAGCAGTGGATCAACGTCAGTCCGGCGATCGATCCTGATGCCAAGGCACGGTGGGCCAATGACCTGCCGTTGACCTGGGCACCGTGGAACCAGCGTTTGCTGCTCGTCGGGCTCAATTACGTCGTCGGCACGACGGATCATGGCGCGAGTTGGACGCGCATGAGCCCGGAGCTCGGTATCGCGCAGGGGATGGACTCTGCCACGGCGGCGCGCACACTCGGTGGGCGTGGTGGCATCGAGGCGTTATCGGCATCGGCCAAGTCCGCAGGGGAGATCTGGGCCGGAACCAACAACGGCCTCATTCACCTCACGCGCGACGGTGGCAAGAGCTGGCGCGATGTGAGCATCCCCGGTCTGGCGGCGCCGCGGCGCGCCGTGATTTCGTCGATCGAGGCGTCGCCGCACTCGCCCGGCACTGCATACGCAGCGGTCGAGTACCTGCGCATCGGTGATCACGCGCCATATCTGTTTCGTACGCGTGACTACGGTCGCACCTGGACCAAGATCGTGACGGGGCTTCCGACCGATGAGGCGAGTGGCAGCTTTGCGCGCGTCGTTCGCCCGGATCCCGTCAAGCCGGGCCTGCTGTTCGCCGGAACCGAGAGCAGCGTCTACGTGTCGTTCAACGATGGCGACAGCTGGCAATCGCTCGGGCTCAACCTGCCGAACACACCGGTGCGGGATCTGCTGGTGAAAGACAATGACCTGCTGATTGCCACACATGGCCGCGGTATCTGGGTGATCGACGACATCTCGGCACTCCGGCAGGTCACGCCGGTGCTGGCCTCCGCACCGCTGCACCTCTTCACGCCCGGCCGGGCCACGCGCACGCGTCGCAATGTGAACAGCAATACGCCGCTGCCGCCGGAAATTCCGCATGCGGTCAATCCGCTCGATGGCGCGATCATCGACTACTGGCTGGGCAGTGCAGCAACCGGCCAGGTCAGACTCGAGGTGCTCGATGCACGAGGCGCGATCGTTCGAAGCTACAGCAGCGACTCGATTGCCCCGGTGCCGGAGGCCGCACGACCACCACATCCGAACTTCTGGGTCGAGGTGCCCGCACCGTTGCCGACCGGCGCCGGGATGCATCGCGTCAACTGGAACCTCCGGCACGACTCGCCACTCGCACTGACGCACAACTTCGAGATCAACGCCAACCCGGGACTGTCGCCAGCCACACCGGAAGGTCCGCTGGCGCTGCCGGGGATCTACACGTTACGCTTGAGCGCCAACGGTGTGACGAGGTCGACACCAGTCACCGTGCGCAACGATCCGCGCTCGAAGGCGAGTGCAATCGCACTCGGCGCGCAGCATGAACTGATGATGCAGATCACGGATCGGATGCGCGCAGCGTACACGGGCCAGCGTCAGGTGGATGCGTTTCGCGCCGCGCTGGCTCGCTCGACGAGTGGTGTGCCCGCCGAAGTGGTGGCGGCGACGGCCACGCTGCGCGCCGCAGTCGATTCCGCCGTCGGTGCCGATGCCGGTGCGAAGGGAGTTGGGAAATTTCGCGATGCCAATGACGCACTCACTGGACAGCTGAACGCACAGGACAACGCCGACCATGCGCCCAATGCCGGCATGCGAGCCGCACTGGCCAAGGTGTCACGCGATCTCGCGGCGACCGACGCGGCATGGGCGGGGGTGTCGCAGCGCGATCTGTCCGTACTGAACGTGCTGCGCGTGCGACTTGGCCTTACACTGATCTCGGTTCCACCGCGCTGAACGCTGGTGAACGTCGCCGCCGGCGAATCCCGCCCGCGGCGACGACGAGCGCTGTGATCACACAGACGGCGAACGCCGTTGACGACCCGCGCACGCGTGGCATCAGCAGCCCGAGCCGCGAAGTGAACCGCAGTCGAACAGGTGCGAAGAACGCATGCGTCGCGCGATCGACCCGCAGCACTGCGACCTCCGGCGCCCCATGATCCCTCGCCGTGATGATGAACTCTCGTTCGTCGGGCGCCGTGCCGAAAAGTGACAGCTGCAGTTGCACACGGTGTGGCGCCGTGCGAAACGTCTGCCGCACCAGCACCAGCAGGTGCGTGCCTCCGGCCGCTGCCAGCGTGTCCGACTCCTCGAGTTCCACGCTCGGCAGCAACAGGTCTCGGCGCCCCATATCTGCCGCGCTGCCGATGATGATTCCGGCGTCGAGCTGCGTCAGGATCCCGGTGCGATGCGCCAGCAACTCGGCCGGCGACATCCGACCATCGGCATTCCCATCCCAGCCACGCAACGCCGAAACCGGAATCGAGAAAGCGGCGAATGCGGCACTGTCACGCAGATTGATCGTCCCTTGCTGTTTCGGCATCAGATGCGCACGCGCTGGCTGGCTCACCAATGCCAGCCACGCGAACGCCGTCGCCACCCGGAGCAGGAGTCGCATCAGTTGGTCCCGGTCGAGCCCTTCACGCACCGCTGGATGTACGGATACGTCTCGGTGATGTAGTAGTGATAGGTGCCGTTCGGGTAGTCCGGCGTGACGCCGGTGCGGCCATTGCATTCATCCAGATCGCCGGAGCCGGCCGCGTATTCGTAGTCCTGCGTGAAGGTCCCCATCGGGAAGATCGTGCCGGACGGCCGTCCGGCATCTGGCGTTGCCTTCAGCCTGAAGCTCGGCAGCATGACCCGCACGGCCGACGTGGCACTGGTTGCGGTGGCATAGCCGTACCGCGCGTAGATCGGAAAGCCGTCGATGGCAAAGCCAACCAGCGTCACGGCGACACCCTTGTTCAGCTTCGTCAGATACGCGGTGGGCAGGCCGTGGTAGTGATACTGCCCGTTGGGCTGCACATGTGCGTTGCTCTCGTCGGTACCGAACACGAACGCACCGCCGATGGCCTCGAGCCGCCACGGGTCGCGCCCCATGGCGGCAACACAGCCACCACCCTGCGCCGTCGATGTCGCCGTTGCGGCGCACGAGCCGTCGGTGGCGGGATCGAACTTGACACTGTTGAGCGCATACCCCGGTGTCATGATCTGCCCCGAACTGGTGCCCGTATTGGTCGGCGTGAGCCGCAGGTTCACCGTCAGGTTCTGCGCACTGATCGGCGTAGCGAAGTTCCCGCCAGTCACCGGATGGTTCGGAATGCCGTTTCCGGTCATGGTGCGCACGGTCCCGGAGCAGGTCCACCGGGACGTGCTCGTGGCGTTGACCTTGGCGCTGCTGTTGGCCTCCGAGACCGTCAGGTCACAGGCGGGGCCGAGCGTCGGCGTCGGCTCGACGGTCGTGATGTCGCTCGACCCGCAGGCGGCGGCGGTCGCGAGCACGACCAGGAAGATGATGGGAAGGGCGCGCATCGACTACCTCTGACGAAGGGGCTGTGGCCACGCGGCATCAGCGCCGCGATGGTTGGACACCGCACCCTGATTCGACATTCCATCCGGTGATCGACGCGCCCCCCGCGCTCCGCGCTGCCGGCACGTCGGTGCGACAGCATCAGCAGGGCGGGTGCTGGGGTGGTGCGAAGGCGGCTACCCCGAAGCGCCTCTACCGCCGTCCCCGATACTCGATCCGCGACAGCCCCGCATCGGCGTTCTTCGCGAACCACGCCTTGCCATACTCCAGCACGTACAGCTGTCCGTTGGGTCCCAGCTCCATGTCGATCGGGGCCGAGAACGAATCGCGCGGCGCGAAGCGCTCCATCGCTTCGTAGTCGCCGTTCGGACGCAACGTCACCGCCATGATCCAGTGACGGATCCAGTCGTAGACGAACAGCTTGCCATCGTAGTACTGCGGCATCGCCGTCGCACGCTGCTCGCTGAACCGATCGGCGTGATACACCGGGCCGGCCATCGCCGTGCGCCCGCCCTTGCCGACAGGCGGGAAGTCATGCGAATCGCCATATGGATACCAGATGAACGCACTCCGCGCCGGCGGCAGGTCGCGCAGTCCTGTGGTATTGCGTGATGTGTTCTGCGGTGCCGCCGCATCGTAGAGCGGACCGCTCATACCGGTCGCATAATCCCACTGGTGGTATGCATAGTTGTCGCCGACGAACAGCGGCCAGCCGTAGTTGCCCGCGGTGCGCGCCTGATTGATCTCGTCGTAGCCGCGAGGACCGCGTGTCGCGAGTGTGTCATCCGAGGCGTCCGGGCCGACCTCACCCCAGTAGAGGAATCCGCTCTTCTGGTCCACCGAGATGCGATACGGATTGCGGTTGCCCATCACGTAGATCTCCGGGCGCGTCTTCGCGGTGCCCGGCGGGAACAGATTGCCGGGCGGAATGTCATAGGTACCATTGGTCAGCACGCGAATGCGCAGAATCTTGCCCCGCAGATCGTTGGTGTTCGCCGACGAGCGCCGCGCATCGTACGGCTCATGTCCCGGCCGATCATCGGTCGGCGAAAACCCGTGGCTCGCAAACGTTTCGTTCGCTTCGTCGAACGGCGTCGAGTTGTCGCCAGTCGAGACGTACAGCAGGCGGCCGGGAGCAAATGCCAGCGAACCGCCCGTGTGGCAACAGATTTCGCGTTGCGAGAAGAACTGGAGCACCACCTTTTCGCTGCCGATCTTCAGCGAGTCGCCGTCAAACTCGAACCGGGAAAGCCGATTCACCGTTGTGTCGGCCGGACTGTAGAACAGGTAGACGTAGTGATTCGTCGCGAACTCCGGGTCGATCGTCACGCCGAGCAACCCCTCCTCGGCATCCTTTCCCAGCTTGGTCTTGACGTAGACCGGAACCCTGCCGGCAGACTTGACCGAATGATCGGCGTCGTGATACAGCATCACTTCACCGCCGCGCTGTGCAATCAGCACGTCCCCACTTGGCAACACCGCCATCTCGGTCGGCTCGGCCAGCGTTCCCATCGTGAGCGACACCTTGCGCGCGAGTGAGTCTGCCGGCGGACGCGCCACCGTCGTCTGGCCGTAGTCGAGCGGCCGCCGCTTTCCGATCGCGTACCGGATGCCGCCGAGCACATGTTTCAGGAAGAGGGAATCGCTATACGATTCGACGGTGTGGCCGAGCTCCGTGTACCACGCGCGTCCGCCCTCGAAATCGTGATACCACGACATCGGATGCTTCGCCCCGTTGGTACCACCGGTGTAGCTCGACTCGTCGATCTCGACCAGCACATGGAGGTCGGGCTGCAGCGCCTTGAAGTTGTACCACTCGTCGGTGCGCTTCCACTCTGCCGGCAGATGTGCGGTCGATTCATCCTTTGAGTCGACGACGCGCAACGTGGCTGGCTGCGTGGCCGGGTGACTGACGAAGTAGCCGCCCACCAATCGTCCATACCAGTGCCACTCGTACTCTGCATCGGACGCGGCGTGAATGCCGACGTAGCCACCGCCCGCCTGGATGTAGCGCTGCAGGTCCACTTCCTGGGCGCGCTCGAGGACGTTTCCCGTCGGGCTGAGGAAGAGGACCGCCGCGTATTGCTTCAGCGAGTCTTCCGTGATTCGCGCTGCGTCTTCGGTGGTGTCGACGAGGAAGCCATTGGCGGCGCCCATCGCCAGCAGGGCCTTCTTTCCCGCCTCGATCGACTCGTGGCGGTACCCCGCCGTCTTCGAGAAGACGAGCACGCGCGCCGGTCCGGCGGGTTCCGCAGGGCCGCACGCGGTGACGACGATGAGCGCCAGTACGGCGGCGAGGACGGAGCGGGTCACGCGCATGTGAAGGCGGGAGGCGGAGGAGACACGGCGGTCGCGGATCAGCGAAGCACCTGTAGTCTATCGCTGCGTCACGCGGAAATCATTGCGTCTGGCGCCAGCAATCCTGATGTTGCGCCTGCGCCGTCACACTTCGTGCGCCGAGCCAAACCAGCCGCTGCGCTGCGCCTCGTGGAGCCGCTGCTCCAGATAGGACCACAGCGCCGGACACCCCGCCTCGATCTGCGCCGACACGCGATCCACCACCCGGTGGTGCGTAATCCCGTTTTCGCGCCAGCTCTGAGCGTTGTTGGCCAGGTTGAGCAGCACCGGCATCGCGCGATCGGCGGCATTCGCAAACCGTGATTCGGCCGTCTCGCCCGCCTCGAATTCCTGCCACAGCGCCAGATACCGGGAACGATGCGGATCCGTCAGCAGACCGAAGATCCGCGCCACCGCCGCCAACTCGGCTGCCTTGCGTTCCTCCCAGCCGGCGACGGCGTACGCGATCGTGTCGCCCGTGTCGATTTCGCCGATGTCGTGCACCAGAAGCATCGCAATCACGTGATCGATGTTCACGGGCGCCGCTGCGTACTGCACCATCGAAGAGGCCAGCAGCGCGATCTGCCAGCTGTGTTCGGCCGAGTTCTCCTGACGATCGAGACCGAGTGGCCGCGTGCGACGCGTAATGCCCTTGAGTTTGTCGAGCTCGAGGACGAAGTCGATGATCTGCTGCATGCTCGAAACCAAGCCGTCCGCAACGACAGAACCTGGCTGCAGCGACGCCACAGCCACCCGCGTCACGCCGACGACGGCCGCGCCACCAGCCACAGCCCCGCCAGACACAGCACGATCCCCGCCGCGCGCGCGACCGTGATCGGTTCCTTGAACGCCACCGCACCAATCCCCAGCAGCACCACCGCGACGATCGCATTCGCCAGCAGTGGCGCGGTGCTGATGGCCCACCCGGCGCGATACACCAGCAGGAACCCAAGTTCCACCGCCACGATCCCGAACCCGACGAGGATGGTGCTGCCATCCAGCTTCTGCCATGCCGAGCCGAACGCCACACCGCGTGCCAGAAACGGGATCGTCCCCAGTGTCACGGCGAAGGCGATCAGGTAGGCGGCGAGCGTGGCGACGACGGGATTCGCATCCCGCGGAATCGAGCGCTGGCCGAGCTGGTAGACGATGTTGCCGACGACGACGAGCGCGATGGACACCCACATCATGAGCTGCGTTCCGGAAGGAGGAGACCGCGCGGTACCGCCACCCAGACGCCACCGCTGGTCGCACTCGCCACCACCGTCTCCACGAACACCACCCCATGCACTCCGTCCACGACCGTGGGAAACTGCACCGCGGCGTCCACTGCCGGCGCTCCCGGTCGACGCGCCCTGATCGCCTGCGCGATCTCGCTGTAGAGCGTACCGAATGCTTCCAGATACCCTTCCGGATGTCCGGGCGGAATCCGCGTGACACGTGCCGCCGCCGCACCCGCGGCGCCCGTGCCCCGGGAAATGATTTGCGTCGCTTGACCGAACGGTGACCAGAACAGCTGGTTCGGGTGCTCCTGTTTCCACTCCAGGCCACCCTTTGCGCCGTAGACGCGCAAGCGAAGATTATTCTCGTTGCCCGGCGCCACCTGGCTTGCCCACAACGTGCCACGCGCGCCGTTCGAATAGCGCAACAACACCTGTGCGTTGTCATCCAGCCGCCGGCCAGGCACGAATGTGCTCAGCTCAGCCAGCAACTCCGTCGCCTCGAGTCCTGTCACGAAGTGCGCCAGCTGGTACGCATGGGTGCCGATGTCGCCGATGCATCCACCGACACCCGCCTTCGACGGATCGGTGCGCCAGTCGGCCTGCTTCTGCCCGTCGCTCTCGATCTGCTCGGTAAGCCAATCCTGTGGATACTCCACCTGTACCAGGCGCAGATCGCCGAGCATGCCACTCTGCACCATCTCGCGCGCCTGACGTACCATCGGGTAGCCCGTGTAGTTGTACGTCACGGCGAACAGCTTGCCCGTCTCTGCCGTCAGCGCGCGCAACATGCGCGCATCGCCCGAACTGGTGGCCAGCGGCTTGTCGCAGATGACGTGAATGCCGGCCTTCAGGAACGCCACCGCGGCTGGTGCATGCATGTGATTCGGCGTCACGATCGCGACCACCTCGATACCGTCGTCACGGGCGCTCTCGACTCGCGCCATCTGCTCGAAATCGCTGTAGACGCGATCCGCCGCCAGGCCGAGCGCACGCCCCGACCGCTGCGCCTTGTCCGGCGTGGAAGCGAGTGCGCCCGCGACCAGTTCGTAGTGGTCATCCAGCCGCGATGCGAACCGGTGCACACCGCCGATGAACGCCCCTTCACCACCGCCAACCATGCCGAGCTGAATCCGGCGTGCTGCTGACGATACCGCCCCACTGTTCGCCTCTATCGCCACGCGACTGTTCTCCCGATCGTCCGTGATGGTACCGCGATGGTACCGTGAGTGACCGGCTCAGAGGCCGAGCATCCGCTTGATCTGCCTTGCGTCCGTCTTCGCGCCGGCGAAGTCGTCGAACGCCTTCTCGGTCACACGAATGATGTGATCGCGGATGAACGGGGCCCCTTCCGCGGCTCCCTGTTCCGGGTGCTTCAGACAGCACTCCCACTCCAGCACGGCCCAGTGGTCGTAGTCGTACTGCGCCAGCTTGGAGAAGATGGCCTTGAAGTCCACCTGACCGTCACCCAGCGACCGGAAGCGACCGGCGCGCTGCAGCCACGGCTGATAACCGGAATACACCCCCTGCCTGCCATTGGGCCGGAACTCGGCATCCTTCACGTGGAAAGAGGTGATCCGCTCGTGATAGATGTCGATGAACTCGAGATAGTCGAGCTGCTGCAGCAGGAAGTGGGACGGATCATAGTTGATGGTGCATCGCGGATGGTTGTGTACCCGCTCGAGGAACATCTCGAACGTCACCCCATCGAACAGGTCTTCACCTGGATGCAGTTCGAACGCGACGTCACATCCGGCTTCGTCGTACGCATCGAGGATCGGGCGCCAGCGGCGCGCCAGCTCGTCAAACGCCGTCTCGATCAAACCGGCCGGTCGCTGCGGCCACGGATACAGATACGGCCACACCAGTGCGCCGGGAAAGCTCACACTCGAGGTCAGACCGAGATTTCTGGACGCCTTGGCGCCCCAGAGCATCTGCTGCACCGCCCACTTCTGCCGCGCCTTCGGGCTGCCCTTCACCGCATCGGGTGCGAAGGCGTCGAATGCCTCGTCGTACACCGGATGCACCGCCACCAGCTGCCCCTGCAGGTGTGTGGCCAGTTCCGTGATCTCGACACCGTTCGCCCGCGCCACACCCGCGATCTCATCGCAGTACGTCTTCGAAGCTGCGGCCTGCTTCAGATCGAACAGCCTGGAATCCCAGGTGGGGATCTGGACGCCCTTGAAGCCCTGCCCGCCGGCCCACTTCGTGATTGCATCCCACGAATCGAACGGCGCCGCGTCGCCGGCGAACTGCGCGAGGAAAATGCCGGGGCCCTTGATGGTTGCTGGCATGATGAAGTCTCAGAGATAGGTGTTGAGCAGATGCTCGAGCTGTTCCTGACGTCCCGACACCGGCAGTGGTTCGATGCCTTTCTTCTCGACCCGCGCGGCCAGTTCGGCGAGACTGCGACGCCCCTTCAGGATCGCCTTCCCTTCACTGCCATCCCAGCCCGCATACCTCGCCGCCACACGATCCGACAACGCACCATCCGCCATCAGTTTCTCGGTGATCAGCAACGCACGCGCGCACAGATCCATCGCCCCCGCATGGGCAATGATCAGGTCATCCGGTTCGATGGACTGCCGCCGCAGCTTGGCATCGAAGTTGATGCCGCCGGTGGTGAACCCGCCGCCGCGCATGATCTCGTACATCGCCAGTACCACATGCTGAACATTGTTCGGGAACTGATCCGTATCCCACCCCAGCAGTTCGTCACCGCGATTCATGTCGATCGAACCGAAGATGCCGAGCGAGTTGGCGAGAGCGATTTCGTGCTCGAAGGAGTGACCGGCCAGAATCGCATGATTCTGCTCGATGTTGACCCTGATCTCGCCTTCGAGGCCATGGGCCTGCAGAAACGCAAACACACTCGCCACATCAAAGTCGTACTGGTGCTTGGTGGGCTCACACGGCTTCGGCTCGATCAGGATGGTGCCCTTGAAACCGATCGCATGTTTGTGTTCCACGACCAGTTGCAGGAAGCGCCCCAGCTGTGCCCATTCGCGCTTGAGATCCGTGTTGAGGAGCGTGTCGTAGCCTTCCCGGCCACCCCATAGCACATAATTCGCACCCCGCAGTTCGTGCGTCAGCTCGAGCGCTGTCTTGACCTGTGCAGCGGCATACGCGAAGACATCAGGATCTGGATTCGTCGCAGCGCCCGCCATGTAGCGCCGGTTGGAGAACAGGTTGGCCGTGCCCCACAACAGCTTCACGCCGGTCTCATCGATCTTGCGCGCCAGATGGTCGCCGATGATGCGCAGGTTCGCATTCGATTCGCGCAGCGTTGCTCCTTCCGGCGCCACGTCGCGATCGTGAAAGGTGAAGAACGGCACGCCGAGCAACCGGAACAGCTCGAAGCCGATGTCCACCTTGTCATGCGCCTGCTGCATCGGGTTGCCGCCAGCCGCGTGCCACGGCCGCATGAAGGTCTCGGCGCCGAAGGGATCACCGCCGGGCCAGACCAGCGTGTGCCACCAGCACACTGCGAAGCGCAGCTGCTCGTCCATGCGCTTGCCCAACACCTTTCGGTCGGGATCGTACCAACGGTACCCGTATGGCTTGCGCGCCGAAGGCTTGAACTTCGGGCCCTCATGGTGCAGCGGTTCGGAAATGCTGAACCAGCGATCGTTGCTGGCAGCGGCCTTGGGGCGGGTGAAGAGCGACATGGAGAAACCGGCCGGGGTCAGGTCATGGAGGTACGGAAGGCCTGCGACAACGGATACAGCATCTGCCACTGCGCATGACGCTCGCGATGCCGCATCACCGCGTCAGCCTGCGGTTCATGGGTCTCGAGCCGCTCCGGCCGGGTTGCGATCGCGTCGACCGTGGCTGCACCACCACCTGCTACCGCCATCGCCGCCAGGCGCGCCGCGCCCATGGCACACCCAAGCTCGCTCTGCATCACCCGATGCAGAGGAATCCCCAGCACGTCAGCCATCAGTTGGCACCAGAGCGGCGACCGGGCCCCACCGCCGAGCAGATCTGCCTCGCTGATGTGCGTACCTCCAGCGGCCAGCGCCAGTTGTGCGTCGCGCATGGCGTAGGCCACACCTTCGAGTACGGCGAGCGTCATGTCCGCCCGCGAATGCGCGGCATCGAGGCCCGCAAACCCGGCGCGGATCGCCGTGTCGTTGTGCGGGGTCCGTTCACCGCTGAGATACGGTGCGAAGTACACGTCGGTTGCCTGTCCAGGCGTCAGTTCCGCCAGGAGCGCTGCTTCACTATGCCCGGCCACACCGGCCCACCAACTGAGGGCGGAGGCCGCGCTGAGCAGCACGCCCATCTGGTGCCACCGATCGGGCATTGCATGGCAGAACGCATGGACGGCGCCCGCCGTGTTCGGTGCGAACGACCCGGTGGTGCACCACAACACGCCCGACGTGCCGAGCGAGACGAACGCATCACCCGGGCCCACCGCGCCGACCGCTACCGCGCCGGCCGCGTTGTCGCCAGCGCCACCGGCGATCAGCGGCGCACGCGCCATCCCCCAGCGCTGCGCCAGCGCTCGGCTGAGCTGACCAGCGGGGGCGCTGCCTTCGACCAGTCGCGGCATCTGCGCTCGCGTCAAGCCGGTCGCCGCCAGTGCGGCGTCACTCCACTCGCGCGCACCGACATCCAGCCAGAGCGTGCCTGACGCGTCGGACATCTCTTCGATCAGTTCTCCGCAGAGACGCCAGCGCACGTATGCCTTCGGCAGCAGCACGGTCGCGATCCGGTCGAAGAGGGCCGGCTCGTGC
Source organism: uncultured Gemmatimonadaceae bacterium (assembly GCA_964392395.1). Lineage (GTDB taxonomy): Bacteria > Gemmatimonadota > Gemmatimonadetes > Gemmatimonadales > Gemmatimonadaceae > JACMLX01. Next base: position 4,159 of record CAYMQV010000054.1, on the reverse strand, counting down.
TTGCGCACCCAGAGCAGTTTCGGCGCGGTGAAGCCCGGCATCGCCAGATTGCCCGCCACCGCACGCGACGACGGCCACGCCGCTTCAAATTCCCCGCACTCGAGCGCACTGCGACCGTCATTCCACAAAATGCAGGGCCGCAACACGGTCCCGGACGCATCGAGGAGGGTGGCGCCGTGCATCTGACCGGAAAGTCCGATCGCCGTGCACGCCGACAGCGAGTCTCCATGCGATGCCTCGAGTGCGTCGACAGTGCTCAGCACCGCCTCCCACCAGGCGTCGGGCGCCTGCTCGCTCCACTGTGCGTGCGGACGCTGTACGGCGAGCGGCGCGCTGCTTGCCGCCAGGACCTGATCGCGCGCGGACGCACCGACATCCACGAGCACCGCTTTCACACCGGAGGTGCCGATATCGATGCCGAGGGTGATCATACCTGCCCGGAATGGTGAGTGGGAGACAGCATGGGCCGCGCGCCGATCACCCGCCCCGCAACTGCCGCGCCGACTCGTACACGCCGACATACTGCTGCGCGGCATGCGTCCACGAGTTGTCCTGGCGCATTCCGCGCTCACGCAGCAACGCCCAGCTCTCGGGATCGGCGTACGCGATCAGCGCGCGCTCGATCGACTCGATGAAATGCCGTGCCTCATATGGATGAAAGACAAACCCGTTCCCCGACCACCCTTCGCGAACGGTATCGTTCAACCCGCCGGTGGCACGCACGATCGGCACGCTGCCGTAGCGCAGCGCAATCATCTGCCCCAGCCCGCACGGTTCGAAGCGCGATGGCATCAGGAATCCGTCGCTGCCGGCATAGATCCGCTGCGCGAGCCCGGCATCGTATCCCAACCGAACCGTGATACGCCCCGGATGCGCTGCCGCGTGCCGCAGCATGATGTCCTGCAGGTACGGCTGTCCCGATCCGAGAATCACCAGCTGTGCCGTGGTCTGCAGCATCATCCAGGGGATCGCCGCGTCGAGAAGGTCAAAGCCCTTCTGTTCCACCAGACGTGATACGATGCCCAGCAACGGCGGGTCGGCCGAGACCTCGAGCCCCATCTCCTTCTGCAACGCCGCCTTGCAGCTCCGCTTGCCGGTCAGGTCGTCTGCGCTGTAGTTCGCCGTCAGGTATCGGTCCGTCGCCGGATCAAATTCGACACTGTCGATCCCATTCAGAATGCCCGTGACCCGATCACGTCGCGAGCGCAGCACACCATCCAGCCGCTCGCCGTACTCGCCGGTCATGATCTCCTGCGCATACGTCGGGCTGACGGTGCTGACCATGTCGCTGTAGACGATGCCGCGAGCCATGAAGTTGAACTGCCCGCCGATACCCGCCCCGAGACCGTTCTCGATCAGGCCGCGCTCGCTGAGCCCGGCCTGGTTCAGTGCCTCGGGTCGCGTCGCGCCCTGATACGCCAGGTTGTGAATCGTGTAGACGGTGGCGATGTGGCCGAACGTGTATTCGTAAAAGGTGCGCAGGTAGTTCGACACCAGCGCGGCGTGCCAGTCGTGCGTGTGCACGACGTCTGGCTGCCATGCCGTGACCTCGCGCAAGTGCTGCATCAACGCCAGCACGCCGCGCGCGAACAGAATGAACCGGCGATCATCATCGCGGTCGCCATAGATGCTGTCGCGCTCGAACGCCGCGGGAATGTCGAGCAGGTACGTCGGCACCGCACTGTCGACCACACGCCAGACGCGCAGCTCCTCGGCGCGCTCCCCGACCGGGAGGAAGGTGGCGGCGATCGGCCCCTCGACCTTCACCCCCTTCTCGCGCAGCTGCCGATAGTACGGCAACACCAGACGGACGTCGTGGCCTGCGTCAGCCAAGGCGGCGGGCAACGCCCCCGCCACATCCGCCAGACCGCCGGTCTTGATCAGGGGAGCCGCCTCGGCGGCAACAAACAGGACGTTCATGCGCGGGCGTCGGTGGAGAGGGTCGCGGCCACCCCGAGCGGGTGCGGTGGTCCGGCACGGCAAATGTACCGTGGGAAACGCCATTGGCACGGGCGACAGCGAACCAGCCCCGATCGAAGCGGCAGCCCTACCGCCAATCGGTCCCGTCGGCCAATATCACGGTCCAAGGGCGCCGCTGATTCGGCGCCACCCACATCCGATTCACGACCGACCCTGCCATGACGCCTGCCTCTCGCTCCGGTACCATCGCGCGTACCGCCATGGCCTACGTGCTCGCCGGCGGACGCGGATCGCGACTCTATGAACTCACCGACCGACGCGCCAAGCCGGCGGTGTACTTCGGCGGGAAGACACGCATCATCGACTTTGCGTTGTCCAACGCGCTCAACTCCGGCATCCGCCGCATCGGCGTTGCGACGCAGTACAAGGCGCACAGCCTGATCCGACACCTGCAGCGCGGCTGGAACTTCCTGCGCCCCGAGCGGAACGAAAGCTTCGACATCCTGCCCGCCAGCCAGCGTGTCTCCGAGACGCAGTGGTACGACGGCACGGCCGACGCCGTGTTTCAGAACATCGACATCATCGAAGCCTACGGTCCTGAGTACATGGTGATCCTGGCCGGCGATCACATCTACAAGATGGACTACGAGCTGATGCTGCAGCAGCACGTGGACCAGGACGCCGACGTCACCATCGGCTGCCTCGAAGTGCCACGCATGGAAGCGACCGGCTTCGGCGTGATGCACGTCGACGCCACCGACCGGGTGGTGACATTTCTCGAGAAGCCGGTCGATCCCCCAGGCATGCCCGGCAACCCGGACATGGCACTGGCGAGCATGGGCATCTACGTCTTCAAGACCGAGTTCCTGTTCGAACTCCTCCGTCGAGACGCGGCCGATCCTGAATCGAGCCGGGATTTCGGCAAGGACATCATTCCATTCGTGGTCGCGAACGGCAAGGCGGTGGCACATCGTTTCAGCACGTCGTGCGTGAAATCGGAGACGGAACGCGAGGCCTACTGGCGTGACGCCGGCACCATTGATTCGTACTGGGAGGCCAACATCGATCTGACGTCGGTCGTGCCGTCGCTCGATCTGTATGAACACAACTGGCCGATCTGGACCTACAGCGAGCTCACGGCACCCGCGAAGTTCGTGCACAACGAAGATGGACGCCGCGGTCTGGCGCTGAATTCGCTGGTGTCGGGTGGCTGCATCGTCTCGGGTGCGCGGATCCACAAGTCACTGCTCTGCACCGGCGTCAAGATTCACAGCTACGCCTATCTCGATGGTGCGGTGGTGCAGCCGTACGTGGACATCGGCCGCTCGGCGCGACTCAGCAACGTCGTCATCGATCGCGGCGTGGTCATCCCGCAGGGGCTGGTGGTTGGCGAAGACGCAGCGCTGGATGCGAAGCGCTTTCGGCGGAGCGAGAAGGGCATCTGCCTGATCACGCAGCCGATGATCGACAAGCTGTTCGCGTAAGAGATGACAAACAGGCAGCTTCCCTCCGATCGCGCGGCCGCATTCCCCGTTCGCGTGTACCGACTGGGGCACGAACCCGGCGACGATCTGATGGCGTCCACGACGGCCGAGGAGCGCGTTGCCATGGTCGCGGAACTGACGGCCCGAATGTGGGAGCTGGCGGGCGGCACTCATGCGACGTATTCCCGACAGACCATTCCCGTGCGTCTGGTGCCGCGACGGTGAACGACGACTGGATCGACATGCTCAGTGCGTTGCTCAACGCTGACGTCCGCTTCGTCGTCGTCGGGGCACACGCACTGGCGGTTCATGGTGTGCCGCGTGGTACTCAGGACCTCGACATTCTCGTGGATCCGGCGCCGGAGAATGCCGAGCGTGTGTGGCGCGCCCTGGCGGCGTTTGGAGCGCCCATGACGGCACTTGGCATCTCACGGTCGGACTTCATGAATCCCGACATGGTGATACAGTTTGGCCTGCCACCGAATCGCATCGATTTCCTGACGTCGATCAGTGGCGTCGCAGCGTTCGACACCATCTGGTCAGGACGTGTCACTCACGAGTTGCGCGGCCGGTTGGTCCCGTTCATCGGCCGCGCGGAACTACTCGCCAACAAACGAGCATCGGGTCGGCGGAAGGATCTCGCTGACGTCGAGGCGCTCGGCGAAGACCCTGACTCCTGATCGCGCGTCACCGGTCGTCATCAGGAGTTGTGCGACGAATTTCAGGTGTAGACGCCCCCATCCCCACACTGGTCG
>CAYMQV010000053.1:0-23799 GCA_964392395.1 uncultured Gemmatimonadaceae bacterium | reverse complement strand
ATCAGGATGTCGTCCGGCCCGAGCGATGCCAGTGGCGACTCGATGTCGACGAACCCGAACAGCGCAGCCCCGGTATGGTTCGCGGCGCGTTCTGCGCGCAAGGACAGATCCGGAACGCCGGGCAGCGGCGCCTGATGCCCACGCGGGACCGTCGTCACCGTGGTGGCTCCGAGCTGGGTTGCCAGACGGCCAAGCAGGAAGAGCGTCTCGTTCGACAGCGACGGTGACGCCAGGACGGTGACGCGACTGGTGCCGGTGAGCAGCGCGGCCGCCTTCGCAATCGCATCGCTCCACGACGCCGTGACGAGTCCGTCTGCCGTCCGCACCTGCGGATACTCGAGGCGATCACGTCGGTTGATCCAGCGATAATTCAGACGACCCGTCTCGCAGGCGAAATGCTGATTCACCGCCATGTTCGGTCGCGGGCGAATCCGCACCACCACATTGTCTCGCAGTTCGAGCGTGACATTGCAGCCCTGCGAGCAGCTCGGGCAGATCGACGCGGCGCGGTCCAGCTCCCACGCGCGCGCCTTGTTCAGAAAATCCTTCGACAGCAAGGCGCCCACTGGGCAGAGATCGACGACGTTCGAGGCCCATTCATGCGTCAGATCACTGCCCTCGAACTTGCCGATGTAGGCGCGGTCACCGCGCTCGCTCACATTCAGCACCGGGTCCTGCGCGACGACGTCCATGAAGCGCACGCAGCGGGTACACAGGATGCAGCGATTCGGCACATACAACACATCGCCGCCGAAATCCTCCATCGGATTGAACCGCTTCGGTTCCATGTATCTGGAGTCCTTGCGGCCTTCGGCGAAGGTGTAGTCCTGCAACTCGCATTCGCCGGCCTGATCGCAAATCGGGCAATCGAGCGGATGATTGATCAGCAGGAACTCGAGCACGCCCTTGCGTGCCTCACGAGCCTTCTCCGAGTGCACATGGACGACCTGCCCCTCACCGACGCTGGTGGCACAGGCGGGCGCGAGTTTCGGAAACTTTTCGACTTCCACCAGGCACATGCGGCAGACGCCCGCCACCGGCAGCGATGGGTGGTAGCAGTAATGCGGAACGAGAACACCAGCGGTCTTCGCCGCTTCGATCAGATTCGTTCCCGGGGGCACGACGACTTCGCGCCCTTCGATGGTCAGTGTCACCATGCCCGGATTGGCGGGCGCCGCAGGGGCCGTCATCTCAGGCCGCCGCCGGGGAGAACGCAGGAATCATCACTGACGAGCGATTCTTCGGAATCCTGGCTTCGAATTCGTGTCGGAATTTCTTCAACCCGCTCACCACTGGCGTGGCACAGGAGTCACTCAGGACGCAGATCGTCTTTCCGGTCATGTTGTCAGCGATTTCGAGCAGCGTGTCGAGATCCTTCATCGTGCCCTGCCCGTCGCGGATGCGCTCGAGGATTTTGGTGGTCCAGGCGGTGCCTTCCCGGCATTGTGTGCACTGCGCGCAGCTCTCGTGTGCATAGAACCGCGCCAGCCGGGCGATCTGCCGGACCATGTCCTGCGAGTCGTCGAAACAGATCACACCACCCGATCCGAGCAGCGAACCCGCCGCCTGAATGCCCTCATAGTCCATCACTGCACCTTCACACTCCTCCGGCGTCAGGATCGGCACCGATGACCCGCCAGGGATGATCGCCTTGAAGGTGCGTCCCGCCGGTGGCCCACCACAGAGGTCCCAGAGAAACTCCTTCATCGAGAATCCCATGCCGACTTCGTAGTTGCCCGGCCGGGCGACGTTGCCACAGACGGAGAACAGTTTCGTGCCTGTGCTCTTGGGGTTTGCGGGATTGGAGAGCGACTTGTACCACTCGGCTCCATTCCGGAGCACATGCGTCGCCGCGCAGACCGTCTCGACGTTGTTGATGGTGGTGGGTTTTGCAAACAGGCCTGCCACCGCCGGAAACGGCGGCTTGATCCGCGGGTTGCCGCGCCGCCCCTCGAGGGAATTCATCAGTGCCGTTTCCTCGCCGCAGATGTAGGCACCAGCGCCCTTGTGGACGTGCACATCCACCCGCTTGCCACTGCCCATCGCGTTGGCGCCGAGAATGCCTGCGGCATACGCCTCGCGCACGGCTTCGCTGACCCGAGCGATCGGCTCGGTGTACTCGCCACGGATGTAGATGTAGGCCGTCTCGGCGTAGATGGCATGCGCCGCAATCGCCGTACCTTCCACCAGCTGATGCGGTGTCCAGCGCATCAGCTCCCGGTCCTTGAAGGTCCCCGGCTCCGACTCGTCTGCGTTGATGCACAGATAGTGGGTCTTGCCGTCCGGCTTCATGAAGCTCCACTTCACGCCCGTGGGAAAGCCCGCGCCACCGCGGCCGCGAAGGCCGGAGTCCTTCACGACATTCTGCACCTCGACGGGGTCGGTGGCGAGCGCCTCTCTGAGCGTCTCGTACCCACCGCGCGCCTGCCAGCCCGTGAGTGTGCGCGCCGCGGCGTCGCCGAAGTACTTCGAGAGCACCGGTGTTTCACGCGGATGCGATGGATGCGGATATCCCATCAGTCGAGCCCCGCCAGCAAGTCTTTCACCGCGTCGACCGAGACACACTCGATCATCGCATCATTGACCATTACGGGTGTCGCGAAACCGCACGCCCCCAGACACTCGACCTCGATCACGGTGAACCGGCCGTCGGGTGATGTGACGCCGAGCTCACCGCACTTCGTCTCCCGCAGGAAGGCGTTCACGACATCCTCCGCGCCGCAGACGTTGCACGGCGTCGTCGTACACACCTGCACGAAGTGCCGGCCCACCGGATGCTGGTGGTACATCGTGTAGAAGGTGACGACGCCCTTGACATAGGCTGGCGTGAGATCCAGCTCGCGCGCCACTTCCGCCATGCCATCCGGACTCACCCAGCCGCGATCCTGCTGCAGCATCCACAGCGCCGGCAGGAGGGCGGCCATCTTCGTCGGGTAGCGCGTCAGCAGCTCGTCCAGCTCGGCGCGCCGCGCACCCGTGAACACCGGTCGGTGGTCGGCGTGCTGGTCGTGTCCGTGCGGCGCCATTGCGTGCAGACTCATCGGTCGATCTCGCCCATCACGATGTCGATACTGGCATTGATCGCGATCACGTCGGACAACAGGTGCCCTTCTGCCATCCTGGCAATCGCGGAGAGGTTGACGAAGGCTGGTGGGCGAATGCGCCACCGCACCGGCTTCGATGTCCCGTCGCTCACCATGTAGTACCCCTTCTCGCCCTTCGGACTTTCGGTCGGAACGTAGCACTCGCCCGCCGGCGGACGCGGGCCCTCCATGACCAGCTTGAAGTGATGAATCATCGATTCCATTTCACTGGTGGCCTTGCTCTTCGGCGGCAGGATCACGCGCGGGTCATCGACGTTCAGCGGACCGTCCGGCAGGCGCTCGATCGCCTGTTCGATGATGCGGATGCTCTGACGCATCTCCTCGAGACGCACGAGGTAGCGATCGTACACGTCGCCCTTGCTGCCAACGGCGATGTCCCAGTCATACGTGTCGTAGTCGAGGTACGGAAAATCCTTGCGCACATCGTAGGCGACGCCTGAGGCCCGCAGCAGTGGTCCGGAGAGGCCGTAGTTGATGGCCTCGGACGATGACATCACGCCCAGGCCGACCGTGCGACCGACCCAGATGCCGTTTCGCGTGAGCATCCGGTCGGTCTCGTCGAGCGTCTTCGGCAACGAGCGGAGGAATGCCTTCAGGCCGTCCACCCACCCCTCCGGCAGGTCGGCCGCCATGCCGCCGATACGCGACGCGCTGGTCGTGAGCCGCGCGCCGACCCAGCTCTCGAAGAGATTGTAGACGCTCTCACGTTCCTGAAAGGTCCACAGGAAGGGCGTGAACGCCCCCATGTCGACCGCCGTGGTTCCGAGCCAGACCAGGTGCGAGATGATCCGCGAGAGTTCCATCGCAATCACACGCAGCACCGTGCAGCGCGGCGTGATCTCGATGCCGAAGAGCCGCTCACACCCGAGCGCGTAGGCGATGTTGTTGCCCATCGAGTTCAGATAGTCCTCGCGGTCCGTCCACGGGATGATCTGATTGTACTGACGGTACTCACCGATCTTCTCGAAGCCGCAGTGCAGGTAGCCGATGTGCGGCACGCAACGGATCACCGTTTCGCCATCGAGTTCGAGCACCAGACGCAAGACACCGTGCGTGGCCGGATGCTGAGGTCCGATGTTGATCAGCATCCGCTCGCTGCCCAGATCGGGCTCCGCGCCTGGCGCAAGATCGATCGGCATCACCGCGCCGCTGGGGTCGGCCGTGAGCGGCACGCGTTGCAGGCGGCCGTTGGCTCCCAGCGTTTGCGTCGCCAACTCGACTTCGACCGTGCGTGTTGTCGTCGCCATGCGTCAACTCCCTCCCTGGTCGCGCAGCAGGCGCGCACGCATGTCGGCCGGCAACTCGTGGAAGGCGTCCGCGACGCTCAGCTCTTCCATCGAGTACTTCGCGTCGGGGTTGGCCAACAGCGCCTGCGACAACTGCTCCGAACGACTGAATCGACCGCGCAGCGGGAAGTCCTTGCGGAGCGGAAACCCCTCTGCATAGCTGTCCCAGAGCAGGATCCGTCGGAGATCGGAGTGTCCGGCGAAGCGGATACCGAACATGTCGTACACCTCGCGTTCCAGCCAATTCGCGGCTTTGTACACCGGCTCGATGCTGGGCACCTCGAGCGCTGCGTCCGGCGGGAGCGCGGACTTGAGGCGCAGGAAGCGCCGATACGGCAGCGAGCGCACATGCCAGACCATCTCCAACGGGAGGGCTGGGTCGCGATGTTCGACGGCCGTGACATCGACCAGATAGTCATACTGCTGCCCCGGATCATCGCGGAGCCATAACACGACCTCGCGGACCTTCGTTGCGTCGATCCAGACCGTGGTCTCGCCCCACATCACGTCGTGCCGGCCAATCGTCGCGCCGAACTGCGCGCGCATCGCATCTACGGACGGATTCGCCTCACCACCGCGATACGACAGGTTGCGCGGCGTGATGGGATCGGGGGTGTCCGCCGGAAGCGCCGATCCCGGAATGACGACACTCATGGCGCCGACCGTGTCTGGTGCACGGAGTTGCCAAAGGGCTCCGACAACTCGTCAATTCGCGACGGCGGGATGTAGAGCCGCGACGTCGGGTCGATGGTGATCTCGTCGTATTGCGCCTGATCAGAGATCGAGCGCTGCTGCATGACCTTGTCCTGCAGCATCATGATGCCGTACATCAGCGCTTCCGGGCGCGGCGGGCACCCGGGCACATAGACATCGACGGGAATGATGGTGTCGATGCCCTGCACCACCGCGTAGTTGTCGAACATCCCGCCACTCGACGCGCAGGCGCCCATCGCGATGACCCACTTGGGCTGGGGCATCTGTTCGTAGATGCGCCGGATCACGGGGGCCAGCTTGTACGGCACTCGTCCGGCGCAGAGCAAGACATCGGCCTGTCGCGGTGAAAAGCTGAGGCGCTCCATGCCGAATCGTGCCAGATCGAAACGACTGGCGGCCGTCGCCATGAATTCAATCGCGCAGCAGGCGGTGCCGAACGGCATCGGCCAGAGCGAATTGGCGCGCGACCAGTTCACCAGGAATTCGAGGCGGGTCGTGACCCAGCCATCCTGTGACGGCGGATCATAGGTGACGCGCGAAGAGGCGCTGGCAGTGGGGGTCAGTCCCATTGTAATGCTCCCTTGCGCCACACGTAGGTCAGGCCAACGGCGAGAATCGCCATGAAGACGAGCATCTCGCCGAGGCCGAAAAAACTGGTTGCGCCGCGGCAGACGCCATCGACCAGCACATCCGCGCACGAGAGCCGCCGAAAGGCCGTGCCCCAGGGAATCAGAAAGACGGTCTCGATGTCAAACACGATGAACAGCATCGCCACCAGATAAAACTTGACGGAGAAGCGTTCGCGGGCGTCGCCGATCACCGGGATGCCAGACTCGTAGGCTTCCGACTTCACCGCAGTCGGTCGTCGACGCATGGCCCATTGGGAGACACCGATGATCACGGCCGCGTTCAAAAGAACGAAACCGATCAACATCAGGATAGGCAGATACGCTTGAAGCCCCATGCGTGGTCGAATGCTCGTGAAAAATTTCACTAACCTGTCAGGCGCAAGCTAGCCGTCCATCAGTCGTACTTCAACGCTCCCCCGATGGTCGCCCTCCGCCCTGTCCGCGGGGCCAGCCTCTCGCACCGGTGTCCGCTCGGTGGCACGGTGGCACCGCGCCCGCTACCTTCCCGCGCCATGCCTATCATGAACGACGCGTGGATCCGCCGCATGGCGCTCGACCACGGTATGATCGAACCCTACGAAGACCGACAGGTCCGTGACGGTGTCATCAGCTACGGGGTTTCCTCGTACGGATATGACATGCGAGTGGCCCGGGAATTCAAGATCTTCACGAATGTCCTCAGTTCGATCGTGGACCCGAAGGATTTTGACCCGAAGAGCTTTGTCGAGTTCGAGGGTGACTACTGCATTGTGCCCCCCAACAGCTTCGCGCTGGCCTGCTCGGTCGAATACTTCAGAATTCCGCGCGACATCCTCACGATTTGCGTCGGTAAATCAACCTACGCCCGGTGTGGGATCATCACCAACGTCACGCCGTTCGAACCCGAGTGGGAGGGCTTCGTCACCCTCGAAATCTCGAACACGACGCCGTTGCCGGCGAAAATCTACGCCAACGAAGGCATCGCCCAGGTGCTCTTTCTGCAGGGGAATGCCCCCCCCGACGTCAGCTATCGCGACAAACGCGGCAAGTATCAGGCACAGGTCGGCATTACCCTGCCGAAACTCTGACCTGAGCACCGGATGCGCGCAAAGGGCCCAGGACCGATTCTCGGTGCCGGGCCCTTCGCGCGTAGTCGCCGTGACCAAATCAGCCAGCGCCGGCCGACGTCACTTGAGGCCTTTTGGTCGCCGCCGCGACAATGAAATCGCGATTCATCTGAGAGATGACGTCGATCGAGATCTGCTTCGGGCACGCCTCCTGGCATTCGCCGTACAGGGTGCAATGCCCGAAATGCTCCTCGTCCATCTGCGCCACCATCGCCTCCACCCGGCGATAGCGTTCCGGCTGTCCCTGCGGCAGAAGGGCGAGGTGCGAGATCTTGGCGCCGGTGAACAGTGACGCCGAGCCGTTCGGACAGGCCGCCACGCAGGCGCCACAGCCAATACATGCCGCTGCATCCATGGCTGAGTCCGATTCGAGCTTGCCAATCAGAATCTCATTCGCGTCGCGTGCACCACCGGTCGGCGCACTGATGAAGCCGCCCGACTGAATGATGCGGTCAAAGGCGCTGCGATCGGTGATCAGATCCTTGAGCACGGGGAATGCCACCGAGCGCCACGGCTCGATGGTGATCTCCTGACCGTCGGTGAACGTTCGCATGTGGACCTGACAGGTGGCGGCCCCCTTCACCGGGCCGTGTGCCACACCATCGATCATCATGCTGCAGCTCCCGCAGATTCCTTCCCGACAGTCGTGGGCAAAGGCGATCGGCTCCTTGCCCTCTTCCTCGAGATGCATGTTGACGAGATCGATCATCTCGAGAAACGACGCGTCCGACGGGATCGCCTTCGCCGCGTACGTCTCGAGACGTCCGGCACTCGCAGTATTGGCCTGTCGCCACACCTTCAACGTGAAGTTCATTACTTGTAGCTCCGCTGGCTGAGCTGCACGCTCTCAAACGTGAGGGGTTCCACGAGACGCGATGGGCTCGCGTTCTCGCCGTTGTACTGCCAGGCGGCGACGTGCGCGAACGCGTCGTCATTGCGCAGCGCTTCGCCGTCGGGCGTCTGGTACTCGGTGCGGAAATGACCGCCGCAGCTTTCCTCGCGCTCCAGCGCATCGCGGCACATCAGCTCCCCGAGTTCCATGAAGTCAGCCACGCGATTGGCCTTCTCGAGCGCCTGATTCAGATCGGCGTCACTGCCCGGCACGCTCACATTCGTCCAGAATTCCTCCTTCAGAGCACCGATCTCCTGGATGGCGGTCGTCAGTGACTCCGTGTTGCGCGCCATGCCGCACTTGTCCCACATGACCTTGCCCAGATCGCGGTGGAAGCTGTCCGCCGAACGCTTGCCCTTGATGTTGATCAACCGCCTCATCCGGTCATGGGCCGCGGACTCGGCCGCGCGCACTTCCGGATGATCCAGCGTCACCGGAGCCAGTCTGGCCTGCGCCAGATAGTCACCGATCGTGACGGGAATCACGAAATAGCCATCTGCCAGCCCCTGCATCAGCGCGCTGGCGCCAAGCCGGTTGGCGCCGTGATCGGAAAAATTCGCTTCGCCGAGCACGTGCAACCCGGGGATGGTGCTCATCAGGTTGTAGTCCACCCAGGTTCCGCCCATCGTATAGTGGACGGCGGGATAGATGCGCATTGGCTGCTGGTACGGATCTTCGTCGGTGATGCGTTCGTACATCTCGAAGAGATTGCCGTACCGCTCGGAGATGGCCGTGTCGCCCAGTCGCTTGATTGAATCAGCGAAGTCGAGATAGACGCCAAGGCCCGTTTCGCCGACGCCGCGCCCCTCATCGCACACTTCCTTGGCGGCGCGGCTGGCGATGTCGCGCGGCGCCAGATTGCCGAAGCTCGGATACTTCCGCTCGAGGAAATAGTCGCGTTCCGCCTCTGGAATGTCGCGAGGATTGCGCGTGTCCCCCTTCTTCAGCGGGGCCCAGCACCGTCCATCATTCCGGAGCGATTCCGACATCAGCGTCAGCTTCGACTGGTGGTCGCCGGCCTGCGGAATACAGGTGGGATGAATCTGCGTGAAGCACGGATTCGCAAAGGCGGCACCACGCTTGTACGCGCGCCACGACGCCGTCACGTTCGACTGCTTGGCGTTGGTGGACAGAAAGAACACGTTGCCATAGCCACCGGTGGCCAGCACCACCGCATCCGCCAGGTGCGTCGAGATCTTTCCGGTCCGCAGATCACGAGCGACGATGCCGCGCGCGACACCGTCCACCAGCACCAGGTCGACCATCTCGGTCAGCGTGTGCATCGTGACAGCGCCCTTCCCGATCTGCTTCTCCAGCGCCTGATAGGCGCCCAGCAGCAGTTGCTGGCCGGTCTGGCCGCGCGCGTAGAAGGTGCGGCTGACCTGCGCACCACCGAACGAACGATTCGTCAGCAGCCCACCATACTCCCGCGCGAATGGCACACCTTGCGCGACACACTGATCGATGATGTTCACCGAACACTGCGCGAGGCGATACACATTCGCCTCGCGGGCGCGGAAGTCACCACCCTTGATGGTATCGTAAAACAGCCGCTTGATGGAATCGCCGTCGTTCTGATAGTTCTTGGCGGCATTGATGCCGCCTTGCGCGGCGATCGAATGCGCACGGCGCGGCGAATCGTGATACACGAAGCACGACACGTTGTAGCCGAGCTCGGACATCGTGGCGGCGGATGAGGCACCGGCAAGGCCGGCGCCAACCACGATGACGTGATACTTCCGCTTGTTGGCCGGGTTCACGAGCTTCATGTTGAAGCGGTGCGAATCCCACTTCTGCTCGAGTGGACCCGACGGGATCTTGGACTTCAGTTCCATATGCTTTGCGCCCGACTACTTGAGAACGCCGAGAAGGAAGGCCAGCGGAATGACCGCGAACCCGGACGAGATGACAATCGCCAGCACCACTGGCAGATAGCGCTTCAGCGGCTGCGCGCTCGGCTGCGCGAGTCCGAGGGTCCGCATCGAACTCCACGCACCGTGGAAGAGATGCATCCCCAGCGCGACCATGGCGACCAGATAGAACGCGGCCACCCACTTCACGGCGAACCCGGTGGCCAGATTCCGGTAGATCTTTCCTTGCGCGAAGTCCGGGTGCACCGTGCCGATCGTGAAGTGCAGGATATGGAAGACGATGAAGACGAGCAGGAGCACGCCGCCCCACCGCAACGTCTTCGACGCCAGCGTGCTCACCTGTGGCTTGCGCCCCGTATACCCAACCGGCCGCGCCGCACGCGAGAGCATCGTCAGCTGATAGGCCGCCGTCACGTGCAGCAGCACGGACGCAATCAGCACCACGCGCGCGAGCAGGACGAGTTCGTGCAGCGGGCCTTGCAGCAACGCGCCGTAGGCATCGAGCTTCTCCGCACCGGAGAAGGCCTGCAGATTGCCCGCCATGTGGCCGATCACGAAACCGAGGCCGATCAGCCCCGTCACGCCCATCACCACCTTTTTCCCGATGGTGGAGCGCCAGAACGTCAACAGCGTGTTCATCGAGCAGAATGCTCCGGAACTGGGTCAGAATGGTCCAGCGGCGGGTCGGGCATCTCGCCCACACCCGCCGCCGGAAGAATGCTCAGATTGTGAGTGCGGCCATCGGTTCGCGCACCGCCTGCGCGCTCTTCTCGAGCGCCGCTCGCTCGTCCGCCGACAGCTCAACCTCAATCACCTTCTCGAGGCCGTTGCGCCCGAGTTTGCAGGGCACGCCAAGGTACAGACCGGACATCCCGTACTCCCCCTGGAGCCATGCGGCACAGGGCAGAATCCGCTTCTGGTCGTTGACGATGGCTTCGACCATCTGCACGGCGCCGGCCGACGGAGCGTAGTAGGCCGAACCAGTCTTCAGATACTTCACGATCTCGGCACCGCCGTCACGCGTCCGCTGGACGATTGCATCCAGGGTCGGCTTGTCGAGCAGCTGCGTCACCGGGATGCCGCTGACCGAGGTGTAGCTGACCAGCGGCACCATCGTGTCGCCATGACCGCCGAGGACCATGGCACGGATGTCCTTCACCGATACATCCATCGCCATCGCCAGAAATGCGCAGTAGCGCGCCGTGTCCAGCACGCCGGCCATGCCGATCACACGCTCGCGCGGAAAGCCCGTCACTTCCTTGGCGACGTAGCACATCACGTCGAGCGGATTCGAGACCACGATGACGATGGCATTCGGCGAGGTGGCCTTGACCTGCGTACAGACCGCCTTCATGATGCCGGCGTTCGTGTTGACGAGATCGTCGCGCGACATGCCCGGCTTGCGCGGGATACCGGCAGTGATCACGACGATGTCACTGCCCGCCGATTCGTCGTAGCCGTTGCTCCCGATGACGAGTGAGTCGAAGCCCTCGATCGGCGCACTCTGGTACTGGTCGAGGCCCTTGCCCTGCGGCACGCCTTCGGCCACGTCCACCATCACCACATGGCGCGCCAGCTCCTTCTCGGCAATCCGCTGAGCCGCAGTTGCGCCGACATTGCCGGCGCCTACGACCGTGATCTTGTTCACCATTTGTGTCTGTCGATCTGAGAGGTATGCGTCAGTCGCATCCGTGCTCCGATGCGGGTAACCATCACGGTCGAGTATCGGCGGAAACCTAGATCACAACACCCCATGCGACAACGAGGTGCCCCGCAACGCTAACCACCGACCTGACTGAGTGCCCGCAAGCCACCCACCTGCATCTGGAGCAGCGCGTGCTCCTTGGGCTTACCCGCCAATGCCTCCCGGAACAACGGCTCCAGTGGTTGGCCGGCGCGCAGCGCATCGCGGAGGTTCACCTCGTGGTCGCCAAACAGGCACGTCCGGAGGCGACCGTCGGCGGTGAGGCGCACTCGGTTGCAGGTGCCACAGTAGGTGTGCGTCATGGGGGTGATCACGCCCACCGTTCCGGGGGCGCCGGGGAACCGGTAGTAGGCCGCTGGACCGTTACCACGCTCCGGTCCGGCGTCCGCGGCAAGCCGGTCCACCACCGCCAGACGATCGAGAATCTCGTTGGTGGGTACGACGTGTTCCCACGTCAGCGCCTGCATGTCGCCAACCGGCATCAGTTCGATGAAGCGCACATGCCATGGATGATCTTGCGTCAGTCGCGCAAAATCAACCACCTCGTCGTCATTCACGCCACGCATCACGACCACGTTCACCTTGATCGGTGACAGACCGGCAGCCTGGGCGGCGATCAGCGACGCGACCGGGTCGAACGCAAAGCTGCGGCGTGCGATCGCGGTGATCCGATCGCGCCGAAGGCTGTCGGCGCTCATGTTGATGCGATCGAGCCCCGCGTCACGGAGCGGCTGTGCGAGCTCTGGCAACCGCACACCGTTCGTCGACAGGGCGATGTCCTGCACACCTCGGATCGCACGAAGCTGGCGCACGAGCGCATCCAGACCGGGGCGAATCGTCGGTTCGCCGCCGGTGAGCCTGATACGGCGCAATCCCAGTGGCGCCAGCTGTGCCACGATGGCGACGATTTCCTCGTACGACAGGATGTCGGCTTTGGGCAGCCAGGGCAGGCCCTCCAGGGGCATGCAGTAGGTACAGCGGAAATTGCAGCGATCGGTGACGGAGATCCTCAGATACTCGATGCTCCGCCCGAACTGGTCGGTCAGCGTGACGTCGTCGCTCATGGCGTGGCCGTGCCGACGTGCGGTGTCGTCGGGTCGACCCAACGCCGGTCGCCATCGACGTACTGTTCTCTCTTCCAGATCGGGACGCGCTGCTTCAGCGCCTCGATGATAAAGCGCGACGTCTCGAGTGCCGGCGCGCGGCGGGCGTGTGCAATGGCGATCGCCACGCTGATGTCACGGAGCGCAAGCATGCCGACGCGATGCTCGACGGCGATACGCAACCCATCGAAGCCCAAGGATGCCTCCTCCGCGATCCGCTGCAACTCTTCCGCGGCCATCGCGGTGTACGCGGAGTACTCGATCCCCGTGACCGCGCGCCCCTCGTTGACATCGCGGACGGTGCCAAGAAAAAGCGTCGTCGCTCCCGTCGCGTCGGTGGTCACTTCCGCCAGCAGCGCCGCCGCGTCGATGGCCGCGTCAGTGATCGCCGTCCGGATCATCCGCCGGCCACAGGAGGAATCACTGCGATCTCCTGCCCCGGGTGTACGGCAACCAGGTCACGAGTGTACCGCCGGTCCACCGCCACCAGCGGCGCGTCAGGCAGTACGTCGCCGCCCGGAAGACGTCGCAGCGCGCCGATGACATCCGCCACGGTCGCGGATTCCGGCACCCCCACCGTCACACTGCTGGCGCCGAATGCATCGGCGTACGAGGCGAAGAGCAGAACCTGCAGCTGATTCATGTCTGGTCAGTACGTGAGGATGTACGAAGATAGCGCTCGACCATCAGGATCGTTCCAGTCTCGCCGTCCAGACACCCGCGGGGCACCCGCCGGCCTCCCTGCGTCACTCGTACCGGAGCCGATCCGCATGCGCCACGTCAGCTCATCGACGGCTCTCAGTCGTCAAAGTCGTCGTCGTCCTCGGGAAAGCCACCTTCCGGCACCTCTTCGCCCGCCACCATGGCGCGCAGTTCCTTCGAGGGCTTGAACACCGGCACCGGGCGCGCAGACACCTCGACGGGCTCGCCCGTTCGCGGATTCCGCGCCATCCGGGTCTTCCGCTGGCGGATCTTGAAGGTGCCAAACCCGCGCACCTCGATGTTCTTCTGGTCCTTCATCGCGTCCTTGATGGCGTCAAGAAACGCATCCACGACGCGGGCACAATCCTTCTTGGAAATCAGCGGCCCGGCCGTGCGAGAAATCTGCTCGGTGACCCGCTCCACCAGATCGGCTTTCGTCATGGACGCCCTCAAGGAGTCAACGCCCGGACGACACCGGGCTCGGGCGCGAAGCTAGCAACGTAGAGTGTTGTCAGTCAAGAGGTTGCCTGACTTCAGGCTCTCGATCGAAGCGTCGCCATGAAGTCGTGGAAGACCGGTCGGGCATCGTGAGGCCCTGGGGCCGCCTCGGGATGGTACTGGACCGCGAAGACGGGAAGCGTGCGGTGGCGAAGCCCCTCGATCGTGCCGTCGTTGAGGTTCACGTGGGTCACCTCGAGCTCAGACGAACCCGTCACCTGCGAGGCGTCGCCGGCCACGGCGAAGCCATGGTTCTGCGCGGTGATCAACACCTTGCCGGTGGCCAGCTCCTTGACTGGCTGATTCCCGCCGCGGTGGCCGAACGGCATTTTCCGGGTGTGGCCGCCGAAGGTCAACCCGATCAGCTGATGCCCGAGGCAGATGCCGAAAATCGGTGTGCCGTTCTCTGCCACCGCGCGGATCATCGCCGGCGCATAGCCGATTGCCGATGGATCCCCGGGACCATTCGACAGAAACACGCCATCGGGCTTGAGCGCCAGAATCTCCGCGGCGGCAGTGGTACTTGGCACGACGGTCACCTTGCAGCCGTCATCCGAGAACAGCCGAAGCATGTTTTCCTTGATCCCGAAATCGACCGCGACGATATGGTGGCCCGAGTTTTCGGAACCATAGACGTATCTCACCTGCGTCGCGGCAGTCGTCGCCAGATCCGCACCCTCCATCTTCGGCGCAGCAGCCAGTGCGCCGCGGGCAGCATCGGAGGGAGCATCTCCAACGGAAATGACGCCCAGCATGACACCCGCGCTGCGCAAGTGCCTCGTCAGGCGACGGGTATCGACCCCTTGCAAGGCAGGAACACCCGCATTGGCCAGCCACGAGGGCAGATCGCCGGTCGCACGCCAACTCGAGTAGGCCCTCGACATCTCGCGCACGACGACACCCGAGACCTGCACCCTGCCGCTTTCCGGGTCTTCCGTGTTCACCCCGTAGTTCCCGATCTGCGGCGCCGTCATCACCACGATCTGGCCATTGTACGAGGGGTCGGTGAAGACCTCCTGGTATCCGGTCATGTTGGTCGTGAAGACCACCTCAGCCACGGTCGGCGGGGTAGTGGCGTTGACGAACCCCCGAAATGTCGAACCGTCCTCGAGGAGCAATACCCCGGGGACGGTATCGAGCGACAGCGGTGCGATGTCGCTGCTCACTTCTTTCCGGGAGCAGGCGTTGCCGGAGCCGGCGACTGCGCTGCGGGAGCGGCAGGAGTGAGCGGAAGCGCGGTTCCAGCCGCTGGCGCGCCGGGCACCGTCGTCGACGGTGCGGTCGGCGCCGGGCTGGCTGGCGTGGAGAACGCGTTGTCGAGCACCGACTTTGGTGCGCGCTGGCGCGTCGTCATCAACTGCAGAACGAGCGACAGGAAGAGGAATGCGCCGCCACCCCACCAGCTGATCTTGGTGAGCAGATTCCCCGCCTGGCGGGTCCCGATCAGCGAATCGGACGACGATGTCGCGCCACCGAAACTGGCAGCCATTCCGCCGCCTTTGCCGGACTGAAGCAGGATCACCGCGATCAGAACGATCGCGATCAGGATCAGGAGAACGAGCAGGAACGTGTACATCGGATCGGATGGGTCGGAGACGTCTCGGAACTAGCCACGAAAGGAAGCGACTCCGCCCCCCCGAATCAAGCGCGGACGATCGCGTTCCAGCCGTCCGCGTCCAGGCTCGCGCCGCCCACCAGCACACCGTCCACATCGGGAGCCGCCAAAAGGCTGGTGGCATTGACGCGGTTCACGCTGCCGCCGTAGAGAATCGGGATACCCAGCGCGCGCTCTCCGATCGCGGTCTTGAGAGCGGCCACAATGGCACCGTGCACGGCACTGGCATCATCCGGCGTCGCCGTCCGGCCGGTGCCGATGGCCCACACTGGCTCATACGCGAACATCATCGACGCCACCTGGCCCTCTTCCACGCCATCGATGCCGGCCAGCAGCTGGCGCAGCACGGTGGCTTCCGTGTTGCCGGCGTCGCGCTCCGCCAGCAGTTCGCCGATGCAGAGCACGGGTGTCAAGCCGGCTCGGAACGCCGCCTTCACCTTCAGGTTCGACTCGGCCTCCGTCTCGCCAAACACATGGCGGCGCTCGGAGTGACCGACCAGCACATGGGTGGCACCCGAGTCGCGCGCCATCGGCGCCGAGTTCTCACCGGTGAACGCGCCCTTGTCCTCCCAATGGATGTTCTGGATGCCGACCTCGAGGTCAGGCCGGTCACGCACGATTTCGCTCACCGTGGCGACGGAGAGTGCGTTCGGGAAGAACAGGACCTTGCGATCCTGCTGCCGCGGGTAGTGGGGCAGAAAACTCTTCATGAATGCACGCGCATCCGTCGGGCCGTGATGCATTTTCCAGTTCGCAGCAAAAATCGGCAGCTTCACGCGGTCCCCTTCTCGTCCAGAGCGGCCACGCCGGGAAGTTCCTTGCCCTCGAGAAATTCGAGGCTGGCTCCTCCGCCCGTGGACACGTGACTCATCATTTCACCCAAACCCGCCTGGACCACCGCCGCGGCGGAATCGCCGCCACCGACAATGGTGATCGCCCCTTTGCCGGTCGCGGCGGCCATCGCGGTCGCAATCGCACGGGTGCCAGCATCAAAGGGTGGCTTCTCGAACACGCCCATCGGCCCGTTCCAGAGAATCGTCCTGGCCGACAGAATCGCACGGGCGTAGCTCTGCGCCGAATCCGGTCCGATGTCCAGCATCGCCTCATCGGAGGGAATCGCGTCGCGCTTGACCGCGTGCGCTGACGTCGGCTGATCCATGCCCTTCGCGACCGTTGCATCATGCGGCAGGATGAGCAGGCTGCCGGCACGCTCGATGAGATCCTTGGCCATTTCCACGCGATCAGGCTCCACCAGCGATTGGCCGGTTTCGAAGCCGAGTGCCTTGTAGAACGTGCAGGCCATCGCACCACCGATCAACAGCGCGTCCACCTTTGGCAGCAGAGCTTCGACGACGTCGATCTTGCCGGAAATCTTCGAACCGCCAAGAATGGCGACAAAAGGCCGCCTGGGCTCATCGAGTGCGCCGCCGAGGTACGCCAGCTCGCTCTCCATCAGCAAGCCGGCCACCGCCGGACGCAGATGTCGGGCGATACCCGCCGTCGACGCGTGCGCACGATGCGCGCTTCCGAACGCGTCGTTGACATAGACATCGCCGAGGGTCGCGAGCCGTCGTGCGAGCGCGTCGTCGTTCTTCTCCTCGCCCGGCAGGAACCGCGTATTCTCCATCAGGAGGACGGCGCCATCCGCCAGCGCCTCGGTCGCGGCGACGGCCGCGGCGTCATCGGTCGTTGCGCTGAAGGACACGTCGACGCCGGGCAACACCTGCCGGAGTGCCGGCAGAACCGCCGCCAGCGTGAACGCCGCATCGGGAGCGCCCTTCGGTCGGCCGAGGTGCGAGAGCAGCACGACCCGCGCCCCCTGGCCACGCAAGAACTGAATTGTCGGCACCGCGGCCTGCAGCCGGGTATCGTCGCTGACCGCGCCTGCGTCGTCGAACGGCACGTTGAAATCCACGCGCACGACGACACGGCGCCCGCGCACTTGCGCGGGCGCCAGATCCTTCACGGAGCGCTTCTGCATCAGGCGAGTGTGCTGCCGACGTACTGCAGCAGGTCGACACAGCGGCTTGAATAGCCCCATTCGTTGTCGTACCAGCCGGACAGCTTCACCATCGTACCGTCAATGACGTTGGTGCTCTTGGCGTCGATGGTGCACGAGAACGGATTGCCGATGTAGTCCACGCTCACCAGCTCGACCGTGCTGTAATCGAGGATCCCTTTCAACGGGCCTTCTCTGGCCGCCGCGATGAATGCCGCGTTGACTTCCTCGATCGTCGTGGCGCGTTCGACCTCAACGGTGAGTTCCGTCAGCGACACGTCCGGGGTCGGCACCCGGATGGCAATGCCGTCGATCTTGCCCTTCACTTCCGGGATCACCAGTGCGGTCGCCTTGGCCGCACCGGTGCTGGTCGGAATGATCGAGACCGCCGCCGCGCGGGCGCGACGCAGGTCCTTGTGCGGAAGATCGAGGATCGACTGGTCGTTGGTGTAGCTGTGAATCGTCACCATCGACCCGTGCTTGAAGCCGAAGGAGTCGCGGACGACCTTGACCATCGGCACCAGGCAGTTCGTCGTGCAGCTCGCGTTGGAGATGATGTGATGCGCGGCGGCATCGTACTTCTGGTGGTTGACGCCCATCACGATGGTGATGTCCTCGCCCTTCGCCGGTGCCGAGATGATGACCTTCTTCGCGCCGGCCGTGATGTGCTTGCGCGCCTTGTCCGCGTCGGTGAAGATGCCGGTCGATTCGAGCACGATGTCGGCACGCGCCGCGGCCCACGGCAGGTTCGCCGGATCGCGTTCGGCCGTGATCCTGATTTCGTCTCCGTCCACGACGATGGCTCCTTCCCTGGCGCTCACCTCGCCCTGGTACGTCCCGTGCACCGAGTCGTACTTGAACAGGTGCGCCAGCGTGGCAGTATCGGTGAGGTCGTTGATGCCGACGAAATCGATCGCGGCACCAGACTTCCTGGCGGCGCGCAGCACGTTGCGCCCGATCCGACCAAACCCATTGATGCCGACCCGAATTGCCATGACGCTACTCCAGTGGTGAATGGCGGTCGCCAATCGCAGGCGCCCGTCCGAAGGTGACACAGCTGACGATACGTGCGCCGCCGTCCACGAGGGCGGCGGCGCATGCAACAAGTGTGGCTGCAGTCGTGACAACATCGTCAACAAGCACGCAGTGCGCACCCTGCAGGTGCGGGGCACCAGCCGAAGCCACGGTGAAAGCGCGAGTTACGTTCACTACTCTCTCCCCGGGTGTCAACCGCGTCTGGCTTTCGGGCATCCGGAAACGCCGCAGGGCATGGAGGACCGGAACATCCCACAGTGGCGAAAGGGCCTGTGCCAGCACCGCCGCCTGGTTGTAGCCGCGCTCGCGTTCGCGCCAGCCCGCCAGCGGAACCGGCACCAGCCAGGCGCGCTCCCGGGTCACGTCACGGGGCCAGCGCAGGCGCGACATCTCGGCCGCCATGTGCGCTCCCACTCGCAGCCAGCCATCGTACTTGAGGGCGTGGACCAGCCGGCTGGCCACGCCATTGCGCGACATCCACGCCACCGAGCGTACCGCGCGAACAAAGGGTGGCAGTACAGCGCACCACCGGCACGGGTCGTCGCGCTCCGCGTCGGACGCCGCCGGATGCCCGCAACGTTCGCACTGCGGAAATGGAAGGCGTGCGACGCGACTCCAGCAGAGCCGACAGGCCGGCCCCGGTTCCGCTCCCAGTGCCAGATCGCACACGGCGCAGACGCCGGGTAACGCCACTTCGAGCAGGGCGGACGCGAGCGACTGGCCGCGCCGAAAGATGGCCGTCACCGACGGGGCGCTGAGCATCGTCCGACGTTGCGACGAGTCAGTGGCCGCGGAGCGCGGCCCACATGGCAGCGCGGTCCGGGGCAACACCGAACCAGCGGTGAAACGCTCGCGCACCTTGCGCGATCAGCATGCCGAGCCCGTCCTCGGCGCGTCGCCCCTGCGCGCGCGCCAGCGCGACGAACGGCGTCAGACCCGTCGGTCGGTAGACCAGATCGAAGCACGACGCTCCCGCGCGCAACAGCGCCGGGTTCACCGGCACCTGGTCGTCCCGCAGACCGATGGGAGTCGCGTTCACGACAAGGTCGGCCCCGCGAACAGCACTCGCCATGAATTCCTCCACAGAAGTACGACCCAGCGGTCCAAGGGGCGCCAGTGCGTCGGCACGCTCTCTCGAGCGCCCCCAGATCGCCACACTGCAGTGCTGCCACTCGCTGATCGCTGCCACGACGGCGCGCGCCGATCCGCCGGCGCCAAGCACCGCCACACGGGCGTTGCGCGGAGTATCACCGAGCATGACGCGAATCGCGTCATCGAAACCGCCGACATCGGTGTTGTCCCCGTGCAGGAGTCCATCCTCGGACCACCAGGTGTTCACCGCTCCGATCCGCGCCGCGAGCGGTGTCAGCACGTCACAGAGCGCCGCCACGCGTTCCTTGTGCGGGATGGTCACGTTGCCCGCGGCCCCCTCGGCGACGAGTGAGCGAAGTCGCGCTTCGACGTCGGCCGCACTCACCGCCATCGCGTCATACGTGACCGCAATGCCCGCCGTACGCATTGCGGCGCGCTGGAAGATCGGCGAAAGGCTGTGCGCCACCGGGTCACCAAGCAGCACCAGCCGCCCGGGCCGCGGAATCACCGTGACGTGGATGTCGCGTCGGCCGCCATCAGTCGGTCGAAGGCGCGACTGATCAGTTCGTGCAATTCATCGAAGGTGCTGCGATACACTGTGATTTCGCCGCCGATCGGATCGCCCACCGGGCGTGAACTTTCGCCGTGGGTGGCGAACGCGCTCAGCAGATGTGCCTTGCCACGTCCGCCCAAACCATCGACCGCCAGCAGATGACTCGGGCTCATGGTGAGGATGAGATCACTCTCGGCGATCAACTGTGACGAAAGCTGTCGCGACCGATGCGTCGACAGATCGAGACCGTGCTCCATGGCGACGAGGAGCGATCCTTCCGACGCGCCGCTGATCGCATCGGCGGCGACACCGGCACTCGCCACCGTGACGTAAGGCAGGTGACGCACTGTGGCAATGGCACGACCGATGACTTCCGCCATCGGACTGCGGCATGTGTTTCCGGTGCATACGAACAGCACACGGAGCGTCGATTCAGGCATCGCCAAGCAGGTCAGGGACAGACTCGCGCAAAATGGCTGCGCTGATGGCGCCGGGACGAATCACCCGCAACCGCCGTCCAGTGCAGTCTACAACCGTACTGGGCGGCGAGGGAGGCAGGCCCCCGCCATCGAGAACCATCAGCAAGCCGCGATTGATCTCCGCCGGCCACTGTTCGACGACCTCGCCAGCGCGCATCGCCGGCGGCACCCCGGGCCGATTGGCGGACGTCGACGTGAGCGGCGATCCGAGCGCACTGATGAGTCGCTGCAGGCCAGGGTGTGGCGTCCAGCGAACGGCAATCCCGCCCTCGGGCCCGCGCAGCCGCGGCGGCACCTGCCCTTCACCACCAGGCAATACCAGCGTGAGTGGGCCGGGCCAGTGTCGCGCGGCGAGGCGCGCCGCCTGCGCAGAGAGCGTCAGTCCAATGCGACCGAGCATCGTGCTGTCGGAGACGAGCAGCAGAAACGGCTTGGCCGGCGGGCGTCGCTTCAGCACCACGAGCTTCTCGACGGACTCGAAGTCGACCATCGTCCCGAACCCGTACACGGTCTCGGTCGGATACGCGAGCACCCCGCGGTCCGCCAGATGCGGCACGACGATGTCGATCGCCGCGGCAATCTCTGCGGGCGACCAGAAGGGCGTGAGCCCGGAGCGCCACCTCACTCCGGCAGCGCCGACAGGGACTCGGCGATACCGAAGTCGGCCTCGTCGGTGACCTTCATGCCGCGCTCACTGCCGCGCACCACCACCACGGGAAAGCCATAGTGCTCGCAGAGCGCCGCGTCGTCGGTTGCCGAGAGCTTGTCGCGGCGGGCGCGGGTGTGGGCCTCGTCGATCATCGCGCGTGGAAAGGCCTGCGGCGTCTGCGCCCGCCAGAGGCGCGTCCGATCGACCGTGCGAACGATCCGCCCCTGCTCATCGACCTCCTTCAGCGTATCCACCACCGGCAGGGCGGCGATGGCGCCATGTCCGTTCCGCGCTTCTCGAATGACGCGATCGATGACACTGCCGCTGGCAAGCGGGCGCGCCGCATCGTGAATGACGACCGTCTCGATGTTTTCGGGCATGTCTTCGAGTCCATTGTAGACCGACTGCATGCGATCACGGCCACCGGTGCTGACGAGCATGCGCTCGATGTCACACTGAAAAATCCACGGCGGTGGATCGGCAGCGAAATCGCGAGGCAGAACCAGCACGACCAGCGCCACGTCAGGTCGCAACTGAAAGGTCTGCAAGCTGTGCAACAGCATCGGCTTGCCGGCCACCCAGCGAAACTGCTTCAGCTCATTTCCACCCACGCGGGTGCCGCTGCCGCCGGCAACGATGACGACACCGACGTTGGCGGTCGGCGCCGGCACCACCTGTCGCAGCTCCGCTGGGCGCGCGTCGCGCTCGAGGTTCGCCGCCGCACGCGGTCCGACCTCGACGCCGTCGTGCATGTCGATCGGTGCGTCCGACGCTGACTCAGATCCGTGGCTCATGTGAAGATGGTGTCGAGCAAGTCGCGGATGTTCGCAACGCCGATGACCTTCAGTCCAGCGGGGGCCTTCACGCGTGCCGTCGTGCGCGCCACATAGGCGCGACCGAGACCGAGCCGCGCGGCCTCGGCCAGCCGCCGCTCCAGCTGCGAGACCGCGCGGATCTCGCCACCGAGTCCAATTTCGCCCAGAAACAGCGCATCATTGGGCAGCGGGCGATCGTAGACCGACGAGGCCAGCGCGGCGGCCACCGCGGTGTCACCGGATGGCTCCGTGAGTCGCATGCCGCCGACGACGTTGACGAAGGCGTCGAGCTGTGCAAATCCCAACCCGGCCCGCTTTTCGAGCACCGCGAGCAGGAGCGCAAGTCGCCGTGGATCGTACCCGGTGGTGACACGCTGTGGTGTTCCGAACCCCGCCTTGGCGGCCAGCCCCTGAATCTCGACCAGCAACGGCCGCGTGCCTTCCAGCGGCGCCGTCAGCGCACTGCCGCTCGAGTTCTGCGTGCGATCGCCCATGAAGAGCATCGAGGGATTGGCAACCGGCTGCAGACCGGCCGCATCCATGCGAAAGACGCCAATCTCGTCGACACTGCCAAATCGATTCTTGGTCGCACGCAGCAGGCGATAGTCGGCACCCGATTCACCTTCGAAGTACAGCACGGTGTCGACGATGTGTTCGAGCGTCTTCGGTCCTGCGATACCGCCACCCTTGGTGACGTGTCCCACGACGAAGATCGCGGTGCCGATCTCCTTGGCCGCACGCATCAGACGCGCCGCGCATTCACGCACCTGCCCGACATTGCCAGGCGCGCCCTCGAGTTCTTCCGTATGCACGGTCTGAATCGAGTCGATGATGGCGATCACCGGTCGCGTCGCCTCGAGGTGCGCGAGGATCGTTTCGAGGTGCGTCTCGGGCAGGAACTCCACCTCGCCGGCTCCGTGGCCAAGCCGATCGGCGCGCAGCTTCACCTGCAGCGGGCTTTCTTCACCGCTGACGTAGAGCGCCGCATGCCCCATGCCCTGCAAGCGCGCGACCACCTGCAGCAGCAGCGTCGACTTGCCGATGCCCGGTTCGCCACCGACGAGCACCATGCTGCCCGGCACGATGCCGCCGCCCAGCACGAAATCGAACTCGGCGAGGCCGGTCTTGAGCCGCGTCGATTCACTTCCGCTGACCGCGCTCAGCTTCGCCGCGCGAGTTGCGACCATCCCCCGGCGTGCGGCGGTCGCCGGCCGGCCTGCGACCCTGGCCGGCGCGCGCTCGACGATTTCCTCGACGAGCGTGGACCATTCTCCGCACGACTCGCATCGGCCGCCCCATTTCGGGTACTCGGTCCCGCAATTCGTGCAGCGGTAGGCCGTCTTCGTCCTGGCGCTCACTCGTGCTGCGTTCGCTTGGAGAAGTTCTCGAAGCGCGTGTATTGCTTGTGGAAGAACAGCGGCACCGTTCCGATCGGTCCGTTGCGCTGCTTGCCGATGATGATCTCTGCCTTGCCTTCGAGTTCGCTGTTCTTCAGACGGCCCGCCTCATCCCGCTCGGCGTAGATCTCCTGCCGGAAAATGAAGAGGATCAGATCGGCGTCCTGCTCGATGGCGCCCGATTCACGCAGATCGCTCAGCTGCGGCCGTCCCTTTTCTTCACCGGCGCGCTGCTCGGGCGCGCGCGAGAGCTGCGACAAAGCCACCACGGGCACGCGCAATTCCTTCGCCAGCGCCTTCAGGCCGCGGCTGATCTGGCTGACCTCCTGCTGTCTGTTTTCGGCGTTGGGGCCGGTCATCAGCTGCAGGTAATCCACGATGATCAGGCCGAGCTTCGAGTCAGGATCCGCCTTGAGGCGACGCGCCTTGGCGCGCATGTCGAGGACCGTCATGCCCGGCGCATCATCGATGTAGATCGGCGCCTGCGAGAGAATGCCGACGGCACGTGCGAGCCGAGGCCAGTCATCGTCCCGCAGTCGTCCGGTGCGCATGGCC
>CAYMQV010000052.1:0-23888 GCA_964392395.1 uncultured Gemmatimonadaceae bacterium | reverse complement strand
CGCCGCGACGGCACCGGTCCGCAGACCACCTACGGCGACGACGTGCGCGGTGCAGCGGACTACTACGGGCAGCAGGCGAAGGAGGCGTTCGGCAAGGTCGGCGACACCTTCTCGCGAGCGGCGGACGCCTTCCGGCGCAAGGCCGGCAGCTGATCGGCCGGCCAGAGACGGTGATGGCGGCCTACGCGCCGTCATCGCCGTCGCGGCCGGCCGACTGTTGGGCGGAAAACGCTGACGGGCCCTCGCTAGATTGTGTGCGATGAAGCTTCTGCTCGTCGGCGGCGGTGGCCGCGAACATGCGCTGGCGTGGCGCATCAGACATGAACTGCCGACCGGGATCGTGCTTGCGGCACCTGGCAATCCGGGCATCGCCGCCCTGGCGACCTGTGTGCCCATCTCGGCATCCGATGTCTCGGCGCTCGTCTCGCTCGCGACGACCGAAAACGTCGACGCCGTGATCGTCGGCCCGGAGGCGCCACTGGCAGCGGGGCTCGCCGACGCCTGTCTTGCGCGAGGCATCGCCGTCTTCGGCCCGACAGCGGCGGCGGCGCAACTCGAAACGTCGAAGGCATTCGCCAAGGCGGTCATGCGTGACGCAGGTGTACCGACCGCGCGCGCCTCGATCCACACCACTTTGAAGTCAGCCCGCGCCGCCGCGCGCGAGTTCGGCGCACCGGTCGTCATCAAGGCCTCCGGCCTGGCCGCGGGCAAAGGTGTGGTGGTGGCCATGACGCTCGACGAGGCCGACGCTGCCATCGTCTCGATGCTGGAAGAGAATCTGTTCGGCGATGCGGGCGCCGAAGTGCTGGTCGAGGAGTTCATGACCGGCGAAGAACTCTCGCTCTTCGTGCTCACCGACGGCGAGACGGCGGTACCACTGCCAGCGGCGCAGGATCACAAGCGCGTGGGCGAGGGCGATACGGGCCCGAACACCGGCGGGATGGGTGCCTACTGTCCCGCCGACGCAGGCGACTCCTCGTACACATGGCACGATGACGAACTCCCACGCGGAATACAGCACGTCCTCGACCTCATCGTCGCACCGACACTGCGCGCGATGCGCGAGCGCGGAACTCCATTTCGCGGATTGCTCTACTGCGGCGTGATGCTCACGCCCACCGGGCCACGCGTGGTCGAGTTCAACTGTCGCTTCGGCGATCCGGAAACGCAGGCTGTACTGCCCGCACTGGCGGATGACGCGCCCTTGCTCCGCGTCATGCTGCAGATCGCGCGCGGCGAACGCATCGATCCGGTGCCGCTGTTTGCGCCGGCGCAGTCGGTGGTGACCACCGTCCTGGCCGCCGAGGGCTACCCCGGTACACCGCGTTCGGAGGATGCGATCACGTTGCCGGAGGTGGTAGACCGGACATGGCTCTTCCATGCCGGCACGACTCTCCGTGATGGCACGCTGGTGACCAGTGGCGGGCGGGTGCTGGCGGCAACGGCGACTGGCTCGACACTCGACGATGCGCAGGCGCGGAGTCGCGCGCTGGCTGCCGCGGTACAATTTGCCGGTGCATTCCATCGGCGCGACATCGGGTGGCGCGCGCTGCACCGCGGTGCCTGAGCTCCCTGAGACCGAGACGATCGCCCGCGACCTCGATGCAATGCTGGCGGGGGCACGCGTCACGGGAGCCGTCGTGCTGCGCGCAGATGTGTTGCGTGAAGTGTCGGGACCCGAGTTCGTCGACCGGCTTCATGGCGCCACCATCACGCGGGCATGGCGCCGTGCGAAGATGATCATCATCGATCTCGACACCAACGATGCGATTGTCGTACAGCCACGATTCACTGGTGCGCTACTGATCGAGTCGGTGACGGACGACATCACAGCGCGCGACCGGAACTACATCACGCTGTCCGTGGCGCTGGCCGATGGTCGCCGACTGCACTACCGGGATATCCGCCGACTGGGGACCGTCGCGCTGCTGCGCCGCGCCCAGCTGGATGCGGCGATCGCTCCCCTCGGGCCCGAGCCGCTTGACCTCGGCCTGACCGCCGAGCGATTTTCGGGTTCTCTTCGGAACTCGCGTCAGGCCATCAAGAAGGTGCTCATGGATCAGCAGGTGCTGGCTGGGGTGGGCAACATCTACGCCAACGAGGCGTGCTGGATGTCGTACATCGACCCGTCGCGACCTGCGAGCTCGCTGTCGCTCGATGAGTGCGCGAGCCTGCTCGCCGCACTGCGCGAGGTGCTCACCGCATCGATTGCCATGCGTGGCACGAGCTTCCGGGATTACGTCGACGCCACGGGTGGTCGCGGTGGGTTTGTGCCGTTCCTGCAGGCCTACGGGCGAGGCGGCCTGCCATGCGCGCGATGCGGCACCACGCTGGTGGACAGCAGCGCGATCGACGGACGCACGACGGTGTTCTGCTGGCGGTGCCAGGGATGAGCGCGCCGGCCGCTGAGCAGCGCGACCTCTTTGCGCTGTTGGGCGTGACGCCCGCGCCACGTGGTCGCAGCGATGAGCGGTTGAGCGTTGAGCGCGCCGTCACACTGGCGGAGCTGGAGGCGGCCAGGCTCGCGGCAGGGTCGACGCTGCCGGTGTCGGACATGAGCATCGGCGTGGACGTCCTGCTCGACGACACGACCGATGGAGCCGCCGCGGCGCGAAGGCGAAAGGGCAAGCGGAAGCCCGTCACCGATCTCGACGCGCTGCGCGAACTGGTCAAGGCGGGGACACAGGATCGTCCCGGCACCTATCGGTTTCTCGGTGGCGAGGGCGACGTGCTCTACGTCGGCAAATCGAAACAGCTCCGGACCCGGCTGATGAGTTACTTCCGCGCCGAGTGGCCGCACGACAAGGGGGCGCGGATTCTCTGGCGCGCCTCCCGTATCGAGTGGGAGTACCAGCCAAGTGAATTTGCCGCACTGCTGCGCGAGCTTCGGCTGATCAAGCAACTGCGTCCGCGCTACAACTGGATGATGAAGCGAGATGCACGGCACTACTGCTTTGTGAAACTCACGACCGGTCCAGCGCCCAGGCTGCTGGTCACACGGGACGCCGCCGGTGATGAGCGCGGCACCTACTTCGGGCCGTACCTCAGCGCCAGCCGCGTCACCGATGCGTTGCGTGAATTGAGCGACGTGCTCGGCCTGCGCGACTGCGGCAACGACGTTCCGATGCACTTTCGCGATCAGGAGGAGCTGCCGGCTGTCGCCGAGCCGCGAACGCCAGGCTGTATCCGGTACGAAATCGGCAAGTGTATTGGGCCGTGTATCGCCGCCGTCACGGAGCGAGCGTATGCCGCCCAGCTGGCGCATGCCCGCGCGTTCCTCGATGGCAGCAGCGATGGTCCGCTGACCGATCTCGAGGTGCGGATGCAGGCGCACAGTGATGCGCTCGAGTTCGAGCGCGCGGCGCAGATGCGCGACAAACTGCAGCGGCTCGAGTTGCTCCGAGCGCAATTCGAACGCCTGCGGTTCGCGGTGGAGACGCTGACGTTTGCCTATCCCGTGACCGGGCACGCGAACGAAGCACGCGTCTATCTCGTCAAGCGCGGTACCGTGCGCGCCGACCTGAAGGTGCCGGTGACGCGCCGCGAGCAGCTCGAGTTTGCCGAATGGTGCCGGCGTGTGTTCGAGTCATCCGAGCGACCGACACGCCAGGTGCCGACCCACGAAATCGACGAACTGCTGCTGCTCTCGAGCTGGTTCCAGCGCAACCCCGATGAATTTGCACGGACCCTGGCGCCGGACGCGGCGATGCGCGAGTTCGGCGCATGAACTTTCTGCCGTTGCCCGACTGGCTGATTGCACTCGAAATCGTGTGGGTGCTGGCCATGTCGGCGTACATCCTGCTCGAGCGGCGGCCACCACTGGCGACGCTGGCCTGGATCGTGAGCCTGGCCACCCTGCCGATCCTCGGATTGGTCGTCTACTATTTCGTCGGCCCACGACGGCTCGAGCGCAAGCGGCGGCGCCGGGTCATGGCGCGAACATCGAAGCGGGCGAGAGACGAGCGGGTGACACCGAACCGCGCTGCGCAAGCCGAGGTGCTCGGTCCGACGGGAGCGAGCCTGGCCGCGGTCGCCGCGGGGACGGAACAGGCGCCGCCGCTGTCGGCCACATGGCTTCAATTCTTCGATCGTGGCAGCGCGGCCTATACCGCGATCATCGAGGCGATCGCGGCAGCGCGGCACCACATCCACCTCGAGTACTACATCCTGACTGATGGGGTGGTGGCGCAGCGGATCCGGGCGGCGCTGATCGAACGTGCGGCAGCCGGCGTCGAGGTCCGGTTGCTGCTCGATGGCTTCGGGACATCACGATTGGGTGCCTATCTGCAACCATTGCGGGATGCCGGGGTTGCGGTCGCGCGCTTCGGACCACGGATGCGCCCAGGATTCGTGAACTTCCGGACACACCGGAAGATCGTCATCTGTGACGGCACGACCGGCTTCACCGGCGGCATGAACATCGACGATGCGCACGATGAATCAGTGGTTGGCGTCGATCGCGGCTGGCGGGATACGCAAGTGCTGGTGCGAGGTGACGCGGTGGCGCCGCTGGCGCTGGCGTTCCTCGAGGACTGGCAGTACGCCACTGACCTCGTGCTGGATGGGCCGTCGTATCTTCCGGCCCTCACCGGCGCGGGTGATCGTTTGGTGCAGATCTGCGCGTCCGGCCCCGATGCCCATCCACAATCGATTCATGCGGTGTTCTTCACCGCGATCACCACGGCACGTCAGCGGGTGTGGATCTCAACCGGGTACTTCGTGCCCGACGAACCGATGCAGACCGCATTGATCGCTGCGGCACTGCGCGGCGTGGACGTTCAGGTGCTGCTGCCCGGTCCGAGCGATCACGCCTTTGTGGACGCAGCCGCGCGCAGCTACTTCCCCGAATTGCTCGCAGCCGGCGTCGTGATTCATGCCTATGGCCCGCCGGCACTGCATGCCAAGACAGTGGTGGTGGACCGGGACGCCGCGATCGTCGGGACTGCGAACCTCGATAACCGCAGCCTGCGGCTGAACTTCGAGGTGGTGGCCGTCTGCTACGGTCACCAGGCGGCGGACGAACTGGCAGCCATGTTTACGCGGGATCTGACGAAGTCGCGCCGAATCACAGCGGCGTCACTGGCCAATCGCGCGCTGACCGCGCGCCTGTTCGAGGGCGCGGCACGGTTGTTCTCGCCGATGCTCTGAGCTGCAGGCACGGCGCACGCAGGCTCAGTCCAGCGCCAGAAGCCGCACACTCGCCACGCCATTCTCGATCGTCAGTCGAGCCACCGTCGGTCGCAGATCGAAACGGCAAGCACCGGCGGCACCGGGGTTGATCACCAGGCGCCCGTCTGCCTCGGTGATCAACTGACGGTGCGTGTGACCGTACACGAGCACCCGCTGCGGATAGGCCGCCAGCAGCTTCGCCGGTGTCGGGCTGCCGAGTTCGTGGCCGTGGCTCACATGCACTGACACGCCGCCGACCTCGACAACGAGGGTCGCTGACAGACGCGGATTCCCTGGGACATCGGTGTTGCCGAACACCGCACTCACCGGTGCGATCGCCTCGAGCTCGGTCAGCACGTCATCCGGCCCGACATCACCGGCGTGGAGAATCTGTTCGACACCGGCAAGTGCGTCGAACAGGCTGGCCCGCACCATCCCATGCGTGTCGGAGACCAGTCCGATCACATGCCGTGTCGACGTCACTCCGACGCGTCGCCCCATCGTGGCGCAATGCTGATGTCCACTTGCAGGTGATCGAGGATGCGCTGCACCACGAAGTCCACCAGCTGCTCAATGCGCTCCGGGCGGTGATAGAACCCGGGCGCTGCCGGCAGCACCACCGCACCGGCATCGGTGAGGCGCAGCATGTTCTCGAGGTGAATGCGCGAGAACGGCGTTTCGCGCGGCACCACGATCAGCGGGCGACGTTCCTTCAGCGATACGTCGGCAGCGCGTTCGACCAGCGACCGGCTGGTTCCGGCCGCGATCGATGCGATGGTGCCCATGCTGCACGGCACGATCACCATCCCCTTCACCTTCGCGGAGCCGCTGGCTGGCGTGGCCCCTCGATCGTTGTCATCGAAGACGGTCACGTTGGCGTCCCAGGCGTCATCACCCACCTGTGCACGCAACGACTCCAGATCGTGCACCCCCGACTCGGTCTGCAGCAGACGCCAGCCGTGCGACGACACGATCAACCACACCGGCTGCGCCGCATTGGCCAGTGCGTGGAGCAGGCGGACGGCATAGGGTGCACCGGATGCTCCAGTGATCGCCATCACGATCGGCAATGGCTCACTCATGCCGTCCTCGCCAGCAGGGTCGCCAGGGAGGGCAACTGGAGCACACGTTCCAGGAGCACGCAAGTGAAGAACGAAATGCTGATGACGCCGTTCATCGTGAAGAATGCCGCATCCAGTTTTGACAGATCATCGGCCTTCACCAGCGAGTGCTCATAGGCAAGCAGGAGCGCGACGACCGCGACGCCGAGCGCATACAGTGGCCCACCCCCGGTGGCCCATCCGACCAGCGCCAGCAGCAGGACCGTGCCCACGTGCAACACCCGCGCAACGCTCAAGGCGCGCGGTGCGCCGAGCGCCGCGGGCAATGAGAACAGTCCATTCACCCGATCGAACGCGACGTCCTGCAGGGCATAGAGCACGTCGAATCCGCCCGACCACGTCATCACCGCTGTGGCAAGCACCGGGAGCATCCACGCCGGATGACTCCACGCGCCGGTGACCGCGAGATAGCCGCCGACGGGCGCAATGCCCAGCCCGAGGCCGAGCACGAGATGGCTCCATCGCGTGAATCGCTTGCAATAGCTGTAGAACAGCACCCACGCCAGCGCGACCGGTGACAGCATGCCACAGAGCGGATTCAGCATCCAGCTCGCCAGCATGAACAGCGCCCCCGACACCACCACGCTCATCCGGGCCTGAACGAGACTCAGCGCACCACTCGGAATCTCACGCATGCGGGTGCGTGGATTCTTCGCATCCACATCGCGGTCCACGATGCGGTTGAAGGCCATCGCTGCGAATCGCGCGGCGGTGAATGCCAGCACCACCCAGCCGATCTGCCCCAGCGTTGGCATGACCTCACGACTGGCCAGTACCACACCGGTCAGCGCGAACGGCAGCGCAAAGACCGTATGAGGCAACTTGACGAAGCTCGCCCATCGCGCCAGCGCGGACGGTCCGGCAAAGGTCTGTCCTTCACGTCCGGGGACGGTCATGACTTCCACGCCTGCTCGATGCCGAGCGATGCATAAAAGGTGTCGACCTGCGCACGGGTCTCGTCATTCATCTCGATGACTCGCGGCCATTGGCGCGTGAAGCCTTCTTCCGGAAGCTTCCGCGTCGCATCGATCCCCATCTTGCTGCCGTAGCTGAAGGCGCGACTCGAATGATCCAGGACATCCACCGGACCCATCGTGAATCGGACATCCCGCTCAGGGTCGATGTTGTTCAGCACGGCCCACCAGGTTTCAGTGATGTTCTGCACGTCGATCTCCTTGTCCACCACCACCAGCACCTTCGCCAGCGACATCAGCCCGGCACCCCAGAGCGCATTCATCACCTTGTACGCCTGTCCGGGATACTTCTTGTCGATGCTCACGAACACGAGGTTGTGAAATCCCCCCTCGGCCGGCATGTGGTAATCGACGATTTCCGGCGTGGTGAGTTTCAGCAGCGGCAGGAAGATGCGCTCGGTCGCGTGGCCGAGATAGAAGTCTTCCATCGGCGGCCGCCCGACGATGGTCGTGGCATACACCATCGTCTTTCGCATCGTGACCGCGGTGACGTGCACCTTCGGATACAGATCCGCTTCCGAGTAGAACCCGGTGTGGTCACCGAACGGGCCCTCCACCACCAGGTCCTCGCTCGGATCGATGTAGCCTTCGATCACCAGTTCGGCCGCTGCCGGAACCTCGAGATCGCAGCTGACGGCCCTGGTCAGGTGCACCGGCTGCCGGCGCAGAAAACCGGCGAAGATGAATTCGTCCACGGCCGGCGGCAACGGTGCGCTGGCGCTGAACACGCTGGCCGGATCGGCACCGACGACGATGCATACCGGCATCATCTCACCACGTGCCGCCATCTCGCGAAAATGCTCGGCGCCGGTCTTGTGACGCTGCCAGTGCATCGCGACGGTGCGCTTGTCGAGCTTCTGCACACGGTACATGCCCACGTTGCGAATACCGCGCACCGGATCCTTGCTCACCACCGCCGTCAGCGTGATGTACGGTCCGCCATCTTCAGGCCAGCAGGTGATCACCGGAATCTGATCGAGATCGATCTCATCGCCGCGCCACACCACTTCCTGACACAGCGGTGCGCCACCCTTCACCCGCGGCGGGAACTTCGACAGCTCGAGCACTCGCGGGAGCAGCCCGAGCTTGGCGACGAAGCCATCGGGCACCTTGAGGTTCAGCAACTCCGTGATGCGGGCACCATGCTCGTCGAGACGCTTGACTCCGAGCGCCAGCGACATCCGCGCCATCGACCCGAAGAGGTTGATGCCGACCGGGAATGCCGAGCGCGCACCGTTGTCGAGAATCACATGCTCGAACAGCAGCGCCGGCCCACCGCCTGGCAACTTGCTGCACCGATTCGCAATCTCGCACAGCTCCAGCCTGGCGCGGACGGGATGCGCAATGCGCACCAGTTCTCCCATCGCATCGATGGCGGCAATGAACTCCTGCAGTGAATCGAGGGACACGTCAGGTCAGCGAGAGAGTCGTGAGCGCCGCAACAGCTGCGCGTGTGCGTGAATCATCCGGGACCATGTGTGCCGGCGTCATGCCACGCCGACATGGATGGCCGCGATGCCAAACGACAACGGCGTCCAGGTCACATCGCAAAAGCCCGCCGCCGTCATGCGCGCCGCCAGTTCTTCCTCGACCGGGAAGTGCGCCACGCTCCGCGGCAGATAGGTGTACGCCGTCTTGTGCCCGCTGACCAGTCGTCCGATGGCAGGCAGTACCGAGTGAAAGTAGAACTGATAGCCAGCGCGGACGAACCAATTGCGTGGCGTCGAGAACTCCAGAATCACGAACCGTGCGCCGGGGCGCAGTGCCCGACGGACCTCGCGCAACCCCAGATCGAGCGCCGCGACGTTCCGGATGCCGAATGCGACGATCGCGCCGTCGAAGACGCCGTCGCCGACGGGCAGTTGGAGCGCGTCGGCCGCCACCGGGCCAAGACTCGACCGGGGCGCCTTGCCGTCACCCATGCGCAACATCGGCTCGGCGAAGTCGGCGGCCATCACATACCCACCGAAGCCGGCCAGCCGCACCAGCTGGGCGCCAACGTCGAGTGTCCCAGCGCAGAGGTCCAGATACCGGCCCGTAGGCGTGGCGCGCCACGCCAGCGCCTCCAGCGCATTCCGACGCCACGCCTTGTCGATGTTCATCGACAGGACGTGGTTCAGAAGATCGTACCGCGGCGCGATCTCGGAGAAGATCTGCTGGACGTAGGCGCGCTTCTCCGCTCCGCCGGCGGCAGCCGCATCGGCGCGCCGGAGTTCGGTGTCGAGTGTGCTGGGCATGAAGTGACAAAGCTCGCGGACCGCCGGCCAGTGCCACAAGCGCATCCTGAAGGAAAAGCTCTCAGGACTCGTCACAGCGCCTGTTCCCGCCTAGCTTCGCCCATCGCACCACGGACGCCGCACATCGGCCGCCGCCCGCGGGTGCCTCCCCGACGCATGCCCAGGCTTCTCGACGCGACCAACCTCCCCGATGCTGATCTGGTCGCCCTGGCCCAGGAGGGCCGCGACGAGGCGTATCGGGAGCTGATCCGTCGCTACGAGCGCCCGGTCTTCTCGCTGGTCTATCGCATGGTCCGCGACCGCGAGGCCGCCGAGGACCTCGCGCAGGAGACCTTCATCAAGGTGCTCAACAACATCGAGAAGTATTCGCCCGAGTTCAAATTCTCGAGTTGGCTCTTCAAGATCGCGAACAACCTGGCCATCGACTCCCTCCGCCGGCGTCGCCTGAACACGGTCAGCATCGACGGTGCGGCGGGCGCCGCGACGCAGGCCGAAATCGAGGCCACCAGCTTCGAGATCGGTGACCGGAGCGAAAACGCATTGGACGAACTGGCGAACAAGGAGCTGGGTGCCGCGATCGAAGTGGCGATCGCCAGGCTCCGTCCCCTGTACCGCAGCTGCATCCTCCTGCGTCATGTCGATGGCCGGTCGTACGAGGAGATCGCGCAACTGCTCGATCTCCCGCTCGGAACGGTCAAGACCTACATCCACCGGGCGCGGCACGAGCTGCGCGAGGCGCTGGAGGACACCAGATGAGACCCAGACGCCCGCCACCTCCGTCTCGTGGGGAGCCAACCGACGCCGATCTGAAACCATCCGAACGCCACGCCCGTAGACGCTGCAGGGAATCCAAATGACACTCACACGCCACCTCCTGCCTGACGAACTCGACCTGCTCCTCGATGGGGAGACAGGGTTCGGGGTGCAGCAGCTCACCGCCCATCTGCGCGATTGCGCCGACTGCCGCGATGAACTGGCTGCCCTTCGCGCGTTCGTCTGGGACATCGAGACGCTCCCCGAGCTGACTCCAAACCTCGGCTTCGCCGACCGGGTCATGCACGAGGTTCACGTTTTCGAGCCTTGGCACGTGGCCATCCGGACCAGCGTCGCTGGCTGGATGCCGGCGAGTCCCGCACTGCGAATCGCAGCCGGGACGGCCATGACCAGCGCCGCGACGCTGGTCACGGGTGCGGCGGTGTGGGGCTGGGCTCACCGGGACGCCACAGTGTTCGTCGGCGGTCTGGTGACTGAACGAGCCCGCGAGGGCCTGTTCGCGTCGCTGACGGCGACGGCGCAGACGCTGGTCGGCCCGCTCGGCTCGACTCTCGGGAGCGGCCTGCCGCTCCTCGCAGTCGCCGGTGCGACGCTGCTGACTGGCGCCGGTCTTGGATTCCTTGGGCTCCGCGCGGTTGCTGCGCGAGCCCGTCGCAACGAGGCGTAGGCCCATGCGCCGCCACCTCATTCACGCCGCGGCGTGTCTCGCCGGCGCACTGCTTGGCGCCGCTGGCCAGCTGCACGCGCAAGGCGCTGCTCCGCAGGGCGCTGCTCCGCAGGTCACCGCCGTCACGTCGTGTCCGTCGACGGCAATCGCCGCACTTCCGGCCGCCCAGAGTGACCTGGTTCTGCGGGCCAGCCGCGATCCGATCATCGGGTGCGCTGCCGTGAACGCCATCCATCGCGCCGGCGACCAGACTGTTGCCGCAACCGACACCATCCGCGGCAACCTCGTCGTCGTCGATGGGACGCTCCGCGTGGCCGGCACGGTCCTTGGCAGCGCAATTGCCATCAACGGCGCCGTCGTGGTCGACTCGTCCGGGCACGTCACGGGTGACGTCGTCTCGGCCGAGCATGGTGCGGCCATTTCGCCCAGCGGTCGCATCGACGGCGAACTGCGAACTCTCGATGCAATGCAGCCACTCGTGCTCGCGCCACCGGTGGCCGGTGTCACCAGCGTGCTGGCCGGCTTGAAGCAGACCGCCGCGTGGTTCGGCATCCTCATTCTGCTCGCGATCGGTGTGCTGATCAACGCCGGCGATGCGATGCAACGCGTGAGCACGGCGCTGAACGCCGGCTTCGGGCGAAACGTGGTCGTCGGACTGCTCGCACAGGCTGCGGTTCTGCCGATTCTGGCGACCATCTGCCTCATGCTGACCCTGACGCTGATCGGCATCCTGCTCGTGCCATTCGCGATTGTCGCCTACGTCATCGCGGTCCTCGGGCTGCTCGTGCTGGGTGGACTGAGCGCCGCACAGATGCTCGGGACGGGAATTGCCGTGCGTCGACCTGGCACCTCCGAGCGGGGCGCCCGACTGCAGGGGCTCGTGACGGGGATGATACTGGTCTCGCTCCCCTGGTTACTGGCGGCGCTGCTGTCGTCATCGCCAGTGGCCGCCGCGTGGGTTCGGACACTTTCCATCGGTATCACATGGGTGGCGGTCACTGCGGGTCTCGGCGCCGCACTCCGCACTCGCGGCGGCACGCGATCGCACGACGAACCGTGGGGCATTCGACGGCCAGCACCCAGCGGCACGCCGCTTCCCGTCGCCACACCGAAAGCCGACTGGCTCACCCCAACACCGATCACCGGGGTCGTGGCCGTGAAGCGGCCGACGGCCACCACCGGCGGCAGCCGATGAAGCTGCTCAGCGCAGTCGTCGTCGCGACACTGAGCGCGCTTCCTGCCGCGGCGCAGCATGTGCGAACGCTGGAATCGGCCCGCATTCTGAAGGATTCGACTCCGGTCGCCGTGCGCCTCGTGCTTGGCACGGGAACACTCAGCGTCGGCGCATCTGACGCGCCGTATCTGTACCGAAGCATCGCACGGTTCGGCGACTCGTACTCCGCACCGACGTCCGTCTGGAACGCTGCGCAGCACACGCTGACGCTGACGTCAGGTCAACGCAATGCCGGACCAGTGTCGCGCGGCGACGATGCGACGGATGACGAAAACGCGCAGGACTGGCGCGTGCAGTTGACACGGCGCGCACCGCTCGAGCTGACCATCGACGCCACGGCGGCCGACGCCACGCTCGACCTGACCGGACTGCCGCTGCGACGCTTTGCGCTCAACACGGGCGCTGCCGCCGCAACCGTGCGCTTCGACGCGCCGAATCCCGAATCGATGTCGGTGTTCGATGCCAACGTCGGTGCCGGCGGTGTGAAGCTGATCGGCCTCGGCAACGCTGGCGCCAGTGAAGCACGGATTGCCGGTGATCTGGGCGAGGTCTCGCTCGACCTTGGCGGCCGCTGGGTGCGCGACATGCAGATCGTGGTGACGAGCGCAATTGGTGGCGTACGGATTACCGCGCCGCCAACCATCGGGATCGAATTGCAGTCGACCGGACTGCCGGGGCGCGTGAGTGTCGACGGCGAGATCACACGCGAGGACGGCGTCTGGCGGAGCAGGAACTTTCGTGACGCCGCCGTGAAAGTGCGGATCGTGGTGAAGTCGATGTTGGGCAAGGTCGAGCTGACGCAGCGTTGAATCGCGGTCGCGTCACACCTGCGACCGTCGCCAGCCGCCTGACGCCCAGAGCGCCATCATCGCAACGCCACGCGCGATCGCGGTCAGCGAGATCACCCACCAGATCCCTGTCGTGCCCCACTGCGACGCCGCCCAGACCGCCAATGGGATGCGGGCCAGGGTAATGGCCGTCGACGTGATCATCGGCGGCAGCGTCCAGCCTGCGCCACCAAGCGCGCCTTCGAGCACGGTCTCGCCGCTGACGAACACTTGCGCCAGCGCGGCCGTGCGCAGATACCGCGTCGCTTCGGCAACCACGGCATCGTCGGTCGAGAACAGCCCCGCCAGCGCGTCGGGAAACAGCAACAGCACCGCGCAGGCGATGAGTCCAGGAATGAAAGTCATCGACAGTGTGAGCCACCCGGCGCGCGCCGCACGATCGGGCTGACCCGCACCCAGATTCTGGCCGACGATCGCAGCAGCGGCCGCGCCGAATCCCACGCCCACCATGTACATCCAGCTTTCGATCCGATGGCCCAGCCCGAGCGCGGCCAGCGCCGGCGTGCCGAACTGCGTCGTGGTGCGCGTCATCACGACGTAGATCAGGGAGAAGACCACACCAGTGGCCGCCGTCGGCAGCCCGACGCGCACTATCGTACCAATACGCGACCAATCAATCGCGCCGAACAGCACGAGATTCCGGCGACGCAGCATCACGATGCCGGCGACGCAGAGCGAGCCTCGCACAGAGAGCGTCGCGATGGCGGCCCCCTGCACGCCGAGGGCCGGGAACGGCCCCCACCCAGTGATCAGCGCCGGATCCAGCAGTGCCGCGACGACCGTCGCGCACACGAGCATCAGGAACGGCAGCTTCGTGTTTCCGGCCGCGCGGAACGCCGCATCGACGACGAAATAGCCGAAGATCAGTGGCGACCCGGCCAGATAGGTGCCGAGGTAACGCATGCCGAGCGCCGTCACGTCGTCCGGCGTCTCCATCAACGCAAACAGCCGCGGCAGAAACGCGAGGCCGGCGATCGCCGTCGCAATGCCAAGGCCGAAGGTGAACAGCAGCGCATCGCCAACGGCGCGCGCCGCTTCATCGTCGCGACGTTCGCCATGTCGGCGCGCCGCGACTGCCGTCAGCCCGACGCTCACCATCTCCGCCATCGACACGATCATCCAGATCCAGAAGATCGATGTGCTGACGGCGGCCAGTCCCGCACCGCCGACGAAGTGTCCAACCCACGCCGAGTCGAGGGAGACGAACGCCGTCAGCAGCAATGCACTGGCGACTGCCGGCAGGCCGAGACGTACGACAACCCGTGGCAACGCGTCTTCGGCGAGGTTCATGTCCGCACCAACCGTGCGGGGTCCTGCGTTGGTCACACGCGCGCAGCGATTGCGTTCATGCCATCGACCACGCGCTCGGCCAGTGCCGTCATGACCTTCGACGCCGGCGCCGTCGGCTCCACCGCCACCAGCGGTCGCCCGGAATCGCCACCTTCGGCAATCCGGGGATCGATCGGAATCTGCGCCAGCAGCTCGAGCCCAACCTGCGTCGCCAGCAGTTGCCCACCACCGCTGCCAAACAGCGCGATCGGCTTGCCCGTTTCCGGGTTCTCGAACCAGCTCATGTTCTCGACGATACCAAGCACCGGGACCGCCACGCGCTCGAACATCTTCACGCCGCGCAATGCATCACCCGTCGACACCTGTTGCGGCGTGGTGACGATCAGCGCCGCAGTCACGAGCGTGGTCTGGACCAGCGACAGCTGCGCATCACCCGTGCCCGGCGGCATGTCGACGATGAAGTAATCGAGCTGTCCCCACTCCACATCCTTCAGGAACTGGCCGATCAGCTTCATCACGATCGGGCCGCGCCAGATGGCGGGCTGATCCTTCTCGATCAGGAAACCGAGCGAGATCAGTTTGACGCCGTACGCCTCGAGCGGGATGATCTTCGCCTGCTTGTTCACTTCAGGCTGCTGATCGAGGCCCATCATCAGCGGGATGTTCGGCCCGTAGATGTCGGCATCCATCAAGCCGACGCGATAGCCCAGTTGCGCCAGCGAGATCGCAAGGTTGACGCTGACCGTGCTCTTGCCAACCCCGCCCTTTCCGGAGCTCACGGCGAGAATCCGACCCAGATTCGGCAGCGCCACCGGCGTTGGCGCTGCCACCCGCGGAGCCTGCTTGGCTGGCGCCGCCTCGGGCGCCATCGGAAGGGCCCGACCGGGCCTGGCAGGAGTGGGCGCCTGCTGGCGGGGATCACGCACGTTCACCTTGACGTCGGACACCCCGGCCAGTTCGACCACCGCCTGGCGCACGTCACGTACCAGGGCGGCATCATCCCGGCTGTCGAGCAGCAGCGTGAACTGGACCTTGCCGTCGACGGTAGTCGCGATGTCCTGGACCAGCTCGGCCGACATGACATCGATACCGAGGCGCGCGTTCTGGACGCGACTGAGAGCGGTGGTGATCTGCTGCGTCAACGACACGATTGCGGGCGGAAAGAGCGGAGTGGCGGTCTGGGACGGGTGCGCAGCGGGGCGCGCGAGCAGTCCCTTCAGCGAGCAGGAACTGGAGTAACTTACTCTCCGGCCCCAGTGTTGCAGAGTCGCGACAGCATCGTCTCTGCCACGGGAATGACGATCTCGGATGCGGAGCAACCCGTTGTGAGACGGGAAGTTGCGATCCGGCGTCTTTCCCCGGATGCCGGATGTCGCTTGCGCCACCTCAGTGCGCTGGCGAGACTACCCTCGCCCGCCGTCCACCGAACGTCTCCGCCGCTGGAGCCGAAGGCCCGGCACCTTCCTGAGGCTTGCATGAACCTTTCGTCAACTCAGCTCCGCATGCTCGGCAGCGTGATGTACTTCGCCGCTGCGGCGCTGATCCTGAATTTTTTTGCGCAGTTCACGATTCAGGTCTGGCCCTTCAAGTTCACTGAGCTGAACTGGCGTGTGGGTGCTTCCGGGTTGGTCATGGATGCGCTGATCTCCACCGTGGTGCCGCAAGCGCTGATGTACTTCGCCGCGTTTCTCAACAACGACCGCAAGACACTGCAGCTCCTTCGCTGGGTGACGCTGGTCGCCGGTCTCACGACGCTGGCACTGCTCCTGCTGTTCGCGCTCGACTCGGTCCAGA
The DNA here is from genome assembly GCA_964392395.1 of uncultured Gemmatimonadaceae bacterium. GTDB lineage: Bacteria > Gemmatimonadota > Gemmatimonadetes > Gemmatimonadales > Gemmatimonadaceae > JACMLX01. The sequence goes on along the minus strand of CAYMQV010000052.1, from coordinate 7,780 downwards.
TTCGCGCGCAGCTGCCACAGAATGTGAAGGGCAACTTCATGAAGGTGGCACTGCGTGCTGGTTTCGTCGGCGTCCTGCTCTCGACGCTCTTCGTCTGGTTCGGTCTGACCGTCGGCAAGGTGCTGAAGAGTCAGGGCTCCGTCCGGACGATCGGCGGCAAGGAGCCGGCGCAGGAAGGGTTGCTGGTCGTTGGCAATCGCGAACCAGCCCGCCCGAACTTGCGCTCGATCGATTCGTCCGAGGCCAGGATGGAGTCGAAGAAGGACGGCACCGGCGGTCTGTCCATCGACTGAATCCGCTGCGGCGATAACGCTCCCGGGTCACGGAGTGTCATCGCCTTGTCAGTGAAATCTGCGGCGTGCGTCCGACTACGTCCGATCTGGTGCCGTTATCATGCCGGTTTCGAGCGCCAGGGCCGTGAGTCCCGCCACCGTGCTCACCCCGAGCTTTCGCATCAATCGTTCGCGGTGCGTCTCGATGGTGCGCGGACTGATACCAAAGCTGGCGGCCATTGCCTTGTTCGTCTGACCTGACGCAATCCCGCGCAGCACGTCGCACTCGCGTGGCGTGAGCTGCGCGATGCGCTCCCACGGGGTCAGCCCGACGGGCTGAGCGACCGGCTCGGCACTCGCTGTACGACCGACCGCCAACCGCAATTGCGTGGCGAGCATCGTGGCGGCGCTGTCTTTCACGACGTATGCGCTTGCACCCGCAGCACGACTCTCGCGCGCGTACTCCGCGTCGTCGTACATGCTCAGCATCACCACCGTGAGCTCCGGGCGCTGCGCCTTCAGCAACCGGACCAGCGCCAGCCCGGACATATCGGGCAGGCCGACATCGACGACTGCGGCATCCGGCAGCAGCCGCGCCGCGAGCGCCAGCGCGCTGGCGCCATCGCTCGCCTCACCGATCACCTGCAGATCAGGCGCAGCCTCGAGAATTCGACGCACCCCCTCCCGGACGATCGGATGATCATCCACAACGAGAACGCGCAGCGGCGCCGTGAACGTCATGACACCACCGCCGGAGCGGCCGGCTGCACGCCGAGCGTGACGCAGAGCCGCGTTCCGCCGAGTGGAGACTGTTCGAGACCAACCTGACCACCCAGCGCCAGCAACCGTTCACGCATGCCGACCAATCCGACGTGCCCGCCTTGCTCCTGCTGGGCCAGATGGGCACGCGACGGCGGACCCACGCCGTCATCATCCACGGTCATCACGACATCGCCCGCAACCACCGAAATCGCAACGCGGAGCTGACCGGCATTCGCATGACGCAACACATTCGTGATGCCTTCCTGTGCCGCGCGAAAGAGTGCCAGTTCGTGCTCGCGGGGCAACGGGGCCATCACGTCTGGAGCGTCCAGCGATGCGCGGACCTGACCCTCGCTCGACACCTGCGCAATCAACGAACGCACGGCGCTCAGAAGCCCGAGATCGTCCAACAGCGACGGGCGCAACGCGGCGGTCACACGTCGCAGACTGGAGAGCCCCGCGGTGACGAGTGAATCCAGCCGTCCAGCGATGGCGTCGGCACCCGTCACGCCGTTCAGCGCTCCGACCTCCATCCGCATGGCACTGAACAACTGACCGGTTTCATCGTGAAGCTCGCGCGCCAGTCGCTTCCGCTCATCCTCGTGTTGCTCCACGAGGCGCGACGAGAGACGCGCCAGTTCACCGGTCCGTTCCTCGAGCTGCGACGTCAGCTCGGCCTGCTGCAACGCCGAACCCACCTGTCGCCCCAGTGCACGCAGGAACTCCTCATCGAGTGCGCTGAAGGGGTCGCGCACGTCGCCGGTGAGCACCAGCACGTGCGTGACCTGGGCCTCGCGATAGATCGGCAGCGCCGCCACGAATCGCTCTGCGCCGGCACTGGGGGGGATCGCGGCACTGGCACTTCGTCCGTCACGCACGGCCTGCGTGACCACGGCGGCCACGGCCGGTGGCAGTGTGTTGCCGCGCCACGCCTGCGCCTTGCCTGCACCGTCGATGACGCATGCATCGGCGACATGGAACAGCGCCGTGCCGCTGACGCCGCGCAAGCGCAGCGGACGCTCCAGCAGTGCTGCCACCACGGCATCACCGCGCGCGCTGGCCTGCACATCAGCCGACAGTCGCGCCAAGGCCTCGAGCCCGCGTCGCAGGTCGTCGATCACCAGCAACCCGATCCCGCCAAGCACGGCCAGAATGAAGATGATGTCGAGGTAGTAGCCCCACGGCACCCACGCGCCGCGCGCGCGCAACAGCGGGTAGTCCAGGTGGTGCACGGCCCAGAGCGTGAACGCCGCTGCCAGCGTCCAGGCACCGGGTGAACCGGTGCGTTGCGCGTGCCTGGCGAAGCTGATCCCGGTGATCAGGGTGGCCGCGCTGAGGAACGCGATCGCCGGCACCACCGCCAGCAGGAAGTTGTCGAGCGAGAAGATCGCGATGGAGCTCCACACCACCGGGAAGAGCGCCAGCAGCATCAGTTGCGGCGTGAAGCGCAACCCGCGCGAGAAACTGACGGCTGCCGCGAGGAATCCCAGCGCCGTCCAGCCGGTCAGCACCTGATGCCAGAACAGCCAGCCGCTCTCCTGCGTGCGGATGAAGCCGATGATGATGCCGACGCGCACGGCATACAGCGCCCAGCTGGCCGACCACCAGGCGTAGTACGGCTTGCGGAAGCGCGAGTACAACCAAGCGCAGTACCCGGCGCCGCCGAGCGCGATCAGCGCCAGCAGCAGCGCGGCCGCGAACTCCGTCATCGCACGATCCGCCTCACTCCGTCACGGCGCCGCTGGCGGGCGGCAATGGCGGCGCGTGATCGGTTGGCGTCGCGGCGAGGGCCTCGCGCGCCGACTGCAACACGCGCGCCTCGACCTCCTTCAGCGACCCGTGCACCAGTGCACCGCTGGCCTTGGCATGGCCACCGCCGTCGAACAGTCGCGCCAGCGCATTGACGTCGATGTTGCCTGAACTCCGGAAGCTGATCTTGACCCGATTGTGTCCCAGATCGCGGAAGAAGAGCGCGAGGCGCGTGCCGGCGATGGATCGCGGATGCTCGACGATGCCATCCATCTCCTCGCTGGTGACGTGATGACGCTCCTTCGCACCGGCGGTGAGCGACAACCAGCTGAGCCCGATCGATTCGTCGACGCCGAGTGATTGCAACGCCTCCGCCAGCAGGCGCACGCGCCCGGGGCTCTGCGATGCGTAGACCCGGCGATACATCAACTCCGGATCGACACCGTGGGACAGCAGTTGCGCCGCGATGGCGTGGACGCGCGGTGTGGTGTTGCTGAACCGGAAGCCACCGGTGTCGGTCAGGATCGCGATGTAGAGCGCGGTCGCCGTTTCCATCTCGATCGGCAGGTCCAGTACCTGCGCCAGATCGAACACCAGTTCACCGGTCGCCGAGGCGCGTGTGTCGGCCACGATCACTTCGGCTGGCGGTTCGTCGCTCGGGATATGGTGATCGATGCAGAAGCGCGGAATCTTCGCCTCGCGAACGGCCTCGGCGAGCATCCCGAGTCGCTTCACGTCGCTGATGTCGACCACCAGCAGCGCACTCACATCGGGATCCCGCAGTGCGGCCGCGCCCTGATCGCTGAAGTCCTGGACCGGCCCGCCAAGCAGGAACCGGAACATCGTCGGCCACGGCGTCGGATTCACGATGCGGCAGTGGATGCCGAGGTGCGAGAGCAGGCGTGAGAGCGCCGCTTCCGAGCCACAGCCGTCGCCATCGCTGTTGACGTGCGTGGAGAGGGCCACCGTCATGCCTGCCTTGAGGCCGGACGCCAGTGTCCTGATCGCATCGACGCGGTCAGGGGGAACTGCGAGAAGGTCGCGCATTGGGGGCATGTATTCCATGAAAATAGAGCGGCGCCCGGAGTTCCGGGCGCCGTTCTGGTGTTCGTTCGGACGGGGCCGCTCGGCTCAGTCGCCGGTGGCCATCGCCGCGCGGTCTTCGGCTTTGCCAAGCGTCGAGTTGCCCTTGCCGTACAACAAGTAGATGCTCATGCCGATGATCGTCCAGACGGTCAGCAGGCCCCACGTCAGCCCCGGCAATGTTGCCATCATGCCAAGGGTGGAACCGGCGCCGAGCAATGGAATCAGCGGCACCAGCGGTGTACGGAACGGGCGCTCCAGTTCCGGCGAACGCTTCCGAAGCACGAGCACACCGATACAGACCGTGGCAAACGCCGCCAGGGTCCCACCAGAGACCAGGTCGCCGAGCAGGCCGACCGGGAAAAAGGCGGCGATCAGCATCGCGACCACGCCGACGATGACCGTCGACGTCGCGGGGGTGCGGTACTTCGGATGCACCCTGCCGAACAGCGGCGGCAGCAGCCCGTCGCGCGACATGGTGAAGAAGATGCGCGGCTGGCCCATCAGCATCACCAGCACCACGCTCGACAGGCCGGCGATGGCACCGATGTTCACCAGGTACTCGAGCCAGCGCAACGCAGGCACGGCACTGATCGCGACCGACACGGGGTGTGGCACACTCAACGCCGTGTACGGCACCAGACCGGTCATCACCAGCGCCATCAGGATGTAGAGCACCGTACAGATGAGCAGCGACGCGATCATGCCAATCGGAAGATCGCGCTGCGGATTTTTCGCTTCCTGTGCCGCCGTGCTGACGGCGTCGAAACCGATGTAGGCAAAGAAGACTGCCGACGCGCCACGGAACACGCCAGACCAGCCGAACTTGCCCCACTCACCCGTATTCTGCGGGATGAACGGCGTCCAGTTCGCGCGATTGACGTAGAAAAAACCAAAGCCGATGACCAGCACCACGATCGACGTCTTGATCAACACCATCAGGTTGTTGAACGACGCGGACTCCTGCACACCACGGATCAGGAGCGCCGTGATGGCGACGATCAGCAGCACCGCTGGGAGGTTGATGATGCCGTTGATGACTTCATGCCCTCCCGCCAGACACGCCGCCCGATCCGCAAAGGCCTGAGCGACGCGCGTCGCTGGATCGATCACCGTCAGGCCGCTCGCCGGATCGACGCAGGTGAAGGCACGCACAATCTCGTGGCCGTTGACAACGCCAAGCGGTGCCGATGCCAGCGATGCGGGCACATGCAGGCCCACCTCGCTCAGGAACGCGCTGAAGTAGCCCGACCAGCCGACCGCCACGGTCGAGGCCGCGAACAGGTACTCGAGCACCAGATTCCAGCCAATGAACCAGGCGACACCCTCGCCCATCGTCGCATAGCTGTACGTATACGCTGAGCCGGCGATCGGGATCATGCTGGCGAACTCCGCGTAACACAGCCCCGCGAACAGACAACCCATTCCCGCCAGAATAAAGGAGATGGTCACCGCCGGACCGGCATAGTTCGCTGCCGCATTGCCCGTGAGCACGAAGATACCGGCGCCGATGATCGCTCCGATGCCAAGCAGCGTGAGGTTCATCGCACCGAGCGTGCGCTTGAGCCCGTCCGTCTCATTGGCCGCTTCAGCCTGCAGCGCGGTGATGCTCTTTCTGGACCAGAGTCCCATGAGGCCTGCAAGTCAGGGGGAAGAGATGCCCCTGCCCAGCGGGCGGGGGTGTAAATGACAGGGCAAGGTCACACGCCTGTCAGCGGAAAGTCAATCGCGTTGGCGAGAACTCATCCACCCCTCACTTCGTGTAGTTCGGCGACTCCCGGGTGATCGTCACATCGTGGGGGTGGCTCTCCCGCAGCCCGGCCGAGGTGATCCGGACGAACTGGCTCTCGGTGCGGAGCGCATCGATCGTAGCACAGCCGACGTAGCCCATCCCGCTCCGCAGCCCGCCAACCATCTGGAAGAGCACGTCGGAGACGGCCCCCTTGTATGGAACCCGCCCCTCGATGCCCTCCGGGACGAGCTTCCGGGCGCTCATCTCGCCGTCCTGGAAGTAGCGATCGGCGCTGCCGTCCTGCATCGCCGAGAGGGAACCCATGCCGCGAATGGTCTTGAAGCGGCGACCCTCGAGCAGGATCGTCTCACCCGGGCTTTCCCCGGTGCCGGCCAGCATCGAGCCCATCATCACGCTCGAGGCGCCGGCCGCCAACGCCTTCACGATATCACCAGAGTACTTGATGCCGCCGTCGGCAATCACCGGCACGTCACCCGCGCCTTCGATTGCATCGAAGATCGCCGTCAGCTGCGGCACGCCGACACCCGTCACCACACGCGTCGTGCAGATCGAGCCCGGACCGACCCCCACCTTCACCGCATTGACGCCACGCTCCACCAGCGCCGCGGCGCCAGCGCGCGTCGCGATGTTGCCGACAACGAGCTGTGCCTCGGGGAACGCCTCGCGGACACGCGACGTCGCCTGCAACACCGCATCGCTGTGCCCGTGTGCGGTGTCGATGCACAACACATCCGCCCCGGCATCGATCAGCGCCCGCGCCCGTTCGAGATAGTCTCCACCGGCGCCGATGGCGGCCGCCACCCGCAGACTGCCTTCGGTATCTTTGTTGGCATTCGGAAACTGGCGACGTTTGTGGATGTCCTTCACCGTGATCAGGCCGCGTAACACGCCACCGCTGTCCACGACGGGGAGTTTCTCCACCCGGCGCTCACCCATGATCCGTTCGGCTTCATCCAGCGTCGTCCCCATGGCGGCGGTGACGAGGCGATCCTTCGTCATGGCGTCCTGCACCGGCCGATCGAGTGCCCGCTCGAACTGCAGGTCACGATTGGTCAGGATGCCAACCAGCAGGCCATCGCCATCAACGATCGGCACACCGCTGATTTTGAAGCGTTGCATCAGTGCGACGGCTTCACGGAGTGATGCGTCTGGTGTCAGCGTGATGGGATTCCGGATGATCCCGCTCTCACTGCGCTTCACACGATCGATTTCGGCCGCCTGCCGATCGATCGACATGTTCTTGTGCACGACGCCGATGCCGCCGGCCCGCGCCATCGCGATCGCCATTTCGCTTTCCGTCACCGTGTCCATGGCAGCGGCGACGAGCGGCACGTTGAGCGAGATACCGGTGGTGAAGCGGCTGGTGACGTGGACGTCCTTCGGATGAATCAGCGAGTGCCGTGGCACCAGCAGGACATCGTCGAAGGTGAGCGCGTCGTCTTCGCGAACGCGCATCCGGCCGGCCTGTGCGGTGGACTGCCCGTCGGGCGAGATGCTGCCACGCACGGGAGACGAGATCGGGGGTCGAGACGTGGTTGCCATCTCGAAAACTAGTGGAGCATTGCCCGGAATCGGTATGCGCGCGATGGAATCAGCGCCGGTTGGCTACCCTCGCAGCGCGCGCTTCACCCGGCGGCGGATGCCTCGCGGCAGGAAGAACGCCGCCGCCGCCAAGGTCGCCGAGAGATTGATCGACGCGATCGACGCCGCATCACCCGTCCAGTGATCCCGCAGCACCGACCGACCAGCCCGGCTGACCATGCGCTGCAGCGCCAGCACCAGCAGGTAGATGTCATCGACCTGCCCCAGGAAGGGAACGAAGTCGGGAATGACATCGATCGGGCTGACGATGTAGATCGCGGCGGCGGCGACCAGCAACTTGTCGACCAGCGCAACGCGGGGATCGCGCGCCAAACCCCACAGCAGCCGCAAATAGTCCGGGATTTCGCGGATCGCGCCCATGACCGTCCGGCGGGCACCGGTCCTCGGCTGCCCCACTGGACGGTCCGCGTCCGGCGGAAGCCGCGGCCCCTCGGCGTCGGCATCAACCGCCGGGGCGCCGCGACCAGCGTCGGGAATCCCGAGCCGGCGCCCGCCGTCACCGCGACGCTCGCTCACCGTGCCGGCCACCTGCTCCATGGCCGTCACGGTCGGCGCCTAC
>CAYMQV010000051.1:0-23956 GCA_964392395.1 uncultured Gemmatimonadaceae bacterium | reverse complement strand
TCATTGCGCAGAGCTGGCCGCTCTTCCTGCCCCGGGAAGAGCGCGACGCCGCCCAGATCCTGTCTGACGCCTTCGCCCGCGACGGCATCGAGGTGCGGCTCAACACCCGCGCCGTCAACGTGCGCATCGACGGCGGGCAGAAGCTCGTCGATCTGGTGATCGAGGATCATAAAAGCACCGTCGTCGTCGACGCCATCCTCACCGGCACCGGCCGGGTACCGAATGTCGACGGTTTGAACCTGGAGGCCGCCGGCGTCGACTACGACAACACGGACGGGATACGGGTCGATGATTTCCTGCGCACTACGAATCCGCGCATCTATGCCGCCGGCGACGCCTGCCTGGAGCACAAGTTCACCCACAGCGCCGACGCGTCGGCCCGCATCGTGGTTCGGAACGCGCTGTTCCTCGGCCGTGAGCGGCTCAGTGCACTGACGATTCCCTGGTGCACCTACACCGATCCGGAGATCGCCCATGTCGGCCTCTATGTTCAGCAGGCGCACACCAAGGGAATCTCGGTCAAGACGTTCACAATCCCGATGCACGACGTGGACCGCGCGATCACCGACAGCGAGGAAGCGGGCTTCGTGAAAATACACGTCAAAGAGGGCACCGACCGGATTCTGGGTGCGACGATCGTTGCGCGTCACGCCGGCGAGATGATCAACGAGGTCACGCTGGCGATGGTCGCCGGGATCCGTCTGCGCACACTGGCCCGCGTCATCCACGCCTATCCGACCCGAGGCGACGCGATCAAGAAGGCGGCGGACGCCTACAACCGCACCCGCGTGACGCCGTTCGTGAACAATCTCATGCGCAAATGGCTCTCCTGGACGCGGCGATGAATTCGGACACCTACACTTCAAAACAGGAGCAACGACATGGATCTTGGCATCAAGGGCAAACGCGCTTTGGTCACCGGCGGTGCGGGCGGCATGGGCATCGAGACGATCAGGCGGTTCATCGAGGCGGGCGTGACCGTCACCGCAACTGACCTGAAAGACGAAGATCTTGAACCGGTCCGCAAGGAGTTCGGCATCGCGTGCATCGCCGGTGACCTGTCCAGCAAGCAGGGCGTCGACGACCTGATCACCAGGACCGGCAAGGACTTTGACATCTGGGTTCATGCGGCAGGCGTCACCGGTGCCAAAGGCGATCCGCTGACGATGGACGAGCAGGCGTGGGAAGACGCGCTGAACATCGACTTTCTGTCGGGTGTGCGCATGGCACGCCACCTGTGCCCGGCCATGATCGACCGTGGCTGGGGCCGCGTGGTTTTCGTGACCTCGGAAAACGTGGCGCAACCCTACCCGGACGAGACCGTCTACAACTCCGCCAAGTCAGCCCTGCTGAGCCACGCGAAAAGCATCGCGATGGCCCATTCGGGCAAGGGCTTGCTGGTGAATTGCGTCGCCCCCGCCTTCATCGCGACGCCGATGACCGATGGCATGATGGAAATACGGTCAGAGCAAAAACACTGTTCCTTTGACGAAGCCGTGGAGAGTTTCCTCGAGCAAGAGCGCCCCTATCTGGTGTTGAAGCGGCGCGGCAAGGTCGAGGAGGTCGCGCCAGTCATCGTGTTCCTGTGCAGCGAACTGTGCTCCTTCGTCACTGGCGCCAACTGGCGCATCGACGGCGGCGCAGTTGGGTCGATCAACGTCTGATGGACCGCCTGGCGCTGGAACGGCACATCCGTGCAACGCCGGTGGGCGGGTCGCCCGCAGAGATGCGGGCGGCCTTCTTGCGGCTGGTACATCCGGGCGAGGTGCCCGATCTGCCGAAGGTGGAAACCGTCGGCGGCTGCGGGGGGCGCTGGTTCGGTACCGGCTCGCGCCCGATCCTGTGGCTGCATGGTGGCGGCTACGTCTTTGGCGGGTCCGACAGTCATTCCGCCCCGGCATGGGTCCTGTCGGCGATCAGCGGACGGCCTGTGTTTGTGCCGGATTATCCGCTGGCCCCTGAACGACCGTGGCCCGCACAACGCGATGCGGTCGCAGGTATCCTCGATGCCCTGGTTGAATGCGACATGGTGGGCGACAGCGCTGGCGGACATCTGGCGCTGGTTCTTGCAACGCGCCATGCGGGGAGGATTCGGCGACTGGCGGTCCTGTCCCCCAACACCGACCGCAGCGGCCAGAGCACGACGCGGACCCGCAACAGCCTCACCGACGCGATGAATGACGACGCACAGGACCGGCGACTGTCGGACATGGCTTTGGGCGGTCTCTCGGATCAGGACCCGGAAGCGTCCCCGCTTTTGGCCGATCCTGGCGCGTTGCCGCCACTGTTCATGACGGCGACGACGACAGAGGTGTTGCTGGACGACACCCTTCTGTTCGCAACCCGTGCCGCGCGAGCAGGTGTGCCGACGTCGTTGAACGTGCTGCCAAACCTGTTTCACCTGTGGTACTTGTGGCCCGAGGTCCTGCCAGAGGCGCGCAACACACTGGAGGACGTCGCGCATCATCTGGCCTGATATTCGGCTTCGGCCCTCGCCGTGATGGCAACTACCGGTTGCGGTCAGTATGCCACGAATGTGGATGCCCTGTGCGGCAACTACGCGGTGGCGTGCGCGAGGAAGCCGACGGCGTCACGGTGGACTTCACGCTGGAGTCGCAGCCGAGGCGGTTGAGCGGCATGACCGTCACCGCACTCGGTATTCTGGTCGAGAAGACGACCATCGGCACGTCGCAGCACACGCTGTCGGGGGAGGAGCTCACGCGGACCCGGGCCAATAGCGTGATTGGCGCGATGTCGGGGAAAGTGAGTGGCGTGCAGATCAATCAGAGCAGGAATATTCGTGGATCGACACGCATCGTGATTCGCGGTGCCGGTTCGGTACAGGGGCAGAATCAGCCGCTGCTCATTCTCGATGGCATCCCGATCTCGAACGCCGGATTCTCGACCGCGTCGGCCGGTGGTGGTCGCGACTACGGCACGGCGCTGGCAGACATCAATCCCGACGACATTGCGTTGATGACGGTGCTCAAACGCCCCAATGCCGCGGCGCTCTTCGGATCGCGTGCGGCGAACGGTGCAGTCGTGATCACGACCAGGAGCGGGCGCACCACGGCCGAGGGCCGTGACCATGGTGCGGCGAGGTGTCGGGCCCGGTCGGTGGCGTCAGGCACCGTCGCCCTTCGCGCGGCGTTGACCGGGTCGTAATCCAGCGCCTCGGCAGCGCGCCGGAGTGCCTCCAACGTCGCGGTTCCAGCGGCTTCCCGGGCCTCGAGCGCCTGTCGGCTGATTGCGCGTGCGCTCGGCGAGTTGCACGCTGCTCATGCCGAGCCCACGTCTGATCGTGGACACCCACCCCTGCGTCGGTGCACGCGCGTCCCGAAGCGTGTGCCGTTGAGCAAGGAGGGCGTCGGCCTGGCGAAGGCAGAGCCCCTGGGTGCGGGTGAGTCGAGACGCTTTTGACAGGTGGGTGGCGGATGCGTCCGAGTGTCGTGATATATCTGGTTGCCGTCTGGCTCGGTTTCTGTCCTCCTGCTTTGACCAAACTCATGTCGACGCGACAGCCGCTTGTCTCAGCGTGTGTCATAACACGGAATCGTGCCAGCTTCGTCACGGCGGCGATCGAGAGTGCTTTGGCGCAGCGGAGCGCCACCTTCGATCTCGAAGTCATCGTGGTCGACGATGGATCGAGTGACGAGACACCAGATCTTCTCAAGCGCTTGCCCGTGCGTGTGGTGACCCTCACCGGCGAAGGACTCCCGTCTGCCAGGAATGCCGCGATCCAGGCAGCTGGCGGCGACTACATCACCATGATCGACGATGATGACGTCTGGCTTCCGGGTGCACTTCAGTCGATGGTGGACGCACTCGAGCAGAATCCCCGCTACGCGGCGGTTCACGGCCGGGCGCAACTGACGCGCATGGACCTGACACCGTACGGCGATCCGTATCCACCATGGCCGTTGACGTCGGGATTTCTCCTCCGCGAGCTGCTCGAATTCTTCCCGCAACACGCCACGATCATGACCCGGATGGATGTCGTGCGGCGCGAGGGTGGTCTGGATACCAGCTTCGCCTGGGCCGACTGGGACTGGGTGCTCCGTATTGCCGCGCGGCATGAAATCCTGCGGATCGAAACGACCGTGCTGCTGTTCCGGCAGAGAGACATCGCCGAGGAGGAGGGCTTCAAGCGCAGGGCTGACTGGGTCGTGCCGACATTTCGGCGGCACATGCCGTCTCTTGGGGGCATACAGGCGATCAAGTTGCAGCGCCAACTCTGGCGTCATCGCGGATGGATGACCGATACGTACATGCGATTCGCACACATCAACTGGGTGAACGGCGAAAGGCGTCGGGCAGCCAAGGCGACCTCGTATGCGTTCCGCACCTCGTTTCCGCATACCTGCCTGTCGCTCCTGAGGTCGTGGCCCTTCAGATCCGCTCGGCGCCCGGAGACACGGCAGCAACTGACGTGACGGTCAGGTCATCGCGCGCTCTGCCGTTGCAATCACAAAGAATCCGCGCCGCCAGGCGGTCGAGTTGCAATCGAGCGCTTTCCTGCGAGCCGCCCACGACAGTTTTACGCAAAGAGCGTTTGCGAAACGGCGTGTTCGTGCGACGCCGATGCTCGTGCAGTGTTTCACCGTGCTTCGCGCCGGCCGAGAGGTGGCGACAGATCGTTTCGACGCTGACGCTGACGCTGACGCTGATGCTGACGCTGATGCTGATGCTGATGCGCTGGTAGCGGGCGCACCAGCCCACCACGTGTTCCGGACGCCAATCCTCGCCGAGCATGGCATCGACGACCATCCAGGCGTCCGGTGTGAGATCGGAGTTGCGCTGGGTACGCAGGCGTCGCGTGCGCGCAGACGAATCTGCGAGAATGGGTTGGCTGGAGCCGTCGTGGTTGGTGCTGTCGCGGGCAATCTTCCGCACGATGGTGCTGCGGCGGTGGTCCAATGCACGGGCGATCGCAGCCGGCGAGGCCCGTGCAGGCGCATCGCCATCAGGATGTACCTTTTTCCCGTGGTGATCTGGTGATACGTTCTTCCGATGCTCGTTCTCTTCGCGGAGATTGGACGTTACGGGTATCCCAGGACACCGTGCTGGTTTGCAGTCTCGAGGTTGGTGTTGCACTTACCTCGAGAGTTCGCCCTACCTGACGCCCGTCGCGGCTGACAAAGCGACTGGCGTCAGGTGGGCACGAGTTCCTTGATGCGGTTGCATTGCTGCAGAACGTGTCTCGTTCGGCCACGCGACGCACGCGTGCCCAGATATCCACAGAAGGTTTTGATGAGCACTGTGAATCGCCGCGACTTCGTGACCAGCGGTGCCTTGTTCGGACTCGCAGCTGTCGACCACCTGCTGACTGATGGCCCAGCCCGGGCGATCGACTCCGCAGCCACAGGCCGTCGCGCGGCATCAGCGAACTCTGACCCGGTCGCGCCCATGGACACCAAGCCAAGCCCCCTTCGCATCGATACGACCAGGACCGTTGGCATGGGCTGCGACATGCAGCACGGCCCTGACGCAGACGGCGGGATGTTTGATCACGCTGTCATCGGCATCTCCACGATTCGAGTGGCGGTCGCGCCGGCCAACGGGGTCGTCTCGACCGCACGACAAGCTGGAATGCCAGTCATCTGCCTGAAGGTGGGGGCCCATCCGAACCTCCTGGATGCAGGTGCTCCGGACTCGCCGAACCGGCTGAAGCGAATGTGCTTCGGCGGGATCGGCCACGATATCCAGGCACCGGACGGTCCTGCGAGTCGGACGCTGATCCGTCTCGTTGGATCTGTTTCTGGCCCCTCGGGCTCCTGCCGCCAGCATGGCACAGATCCGACGAGCACACGGCGGCTGACGCGACTCGGTGTGAGGACGGATCTGGAGGACTCGACACATGGGTGAGGGCGGCCGGTGGAGCGTGGACCACCGGCTCGAACCTCGAGGCCTGTGGACCGGTGCGCTGCTACTGGTGCTCTTCGTGCTGTGGACGTCGTTCGTGCGTGTCGGCATCTCCAGGGGAAGCCGCGAGAGCGCGTGGATCGAGCGGCCGTTCGGTACGTGGCCCTCGCGCGTCGAGAACGCCCGAAGCACCGCCGACATCGAGTTCTCCGTCTTCGCCACCTTCAGCGGCGGGCCACCGACCGACGCCATCGATGCGCCGGTGCCCGCGACCGCAGGGCGTACGACGATCGGCCCCGTCGTCGATTCGTTCGATTCGGAGCGCATCAACGGGTCACGCTTCGTCACGGGCGTACGGGCCGGATCGGTGACGTCGATCTCCATCTACATCTCGTCGCCCATCGACCGCACGCCTCACGATCGTTTCGAACTTGCGATCTACGACGACGACAACGGCGCCCCGCACCGGCAACTTGCCGTGTCCGAGCGGGGCACGTTGCGGCCGGATGCGTGGAACACGGTGACGATCACGGCCACGCTCGACCCGCACACTGCGTATTGGTTCTTGTACAACACGAACGGGACGAGCGACGCCGTCAACAACGCCGTCTACGTCGCCGTGCCTGGAGCTCCCCTCGACGACGCAATCCACGCGATCGGATCGACGGGCTGGGCGGTCGCTGCCGACCGACTCACGGTCGCCGGCGGCCAATTGCCCACCACGCTCATGTTGTGCGCACTCGCCGCGGTAGCGGCGACGCGGCGCCGGGCGTCCGCGCTGGCGCTCCTGCTGGGGTTTGCCGCGAGCCTGCTGGTGGCGTTGGCTTTACGCGAGCTGGTGTTCCATCCGTTCGGCGGGTATCCGAGTGGCCACGCGCTACGCAGCGCCTACGTCGTGATTGCAGCTGCTGCGCTCGTGCGGCGCCGCGGCCTGGATATCGCGGGCGGGCTGGTCGTCGCGTTGATCTGTGCGGCGGCGGTATTCAACCATCGCCATTTCAGCGAAGAGATCATCGGTGGGCTGCTGCTGGCTGGCGCGGCAGCCGCATTCGCGCTCGCCGTCGCACCGCTCCCGGGCCGCTCAGCGCGCGTCGCCGGCGCAGCCGCAGCAAACGGGCCGTCACCCGCGGTCGACGAATCAGGCCCCTCGATCCCATCGTGAGCCGATCGACGGTCCGGCGACTTCGTGCCCTGTCTCAGCTGGGCGTTCGACTGGAGCGGATGACGGCGTGGTCTGTCGGGACAGGAAATGCAACCTGGGTGCGGGACGTTTGTGGCATGCTGCGTGTCCGGCCATTGCGGCCGGTGAGGCGGCGCTGCCGGCAGACTTCCCGTCCGCGGTCTGGTCGCGCCCATTGCCCACGGCCTGCGGGCTCAGGCCACCCGGTACGAGCGGCGACGGCGGTACGGCACACCCTGAGCACGCGCTGACGACAGAGGACATCGGTCAATGACGGGATGAGGTTGCAAAGCATCGCAAACTCCGACGTCACGCGCACGGTCGAAGGCGCGTCTGAGGCGGCGGGCAGCCTGTGGCCCAGGCCCTGCCTCCGCACCGGCCGCTCACCCCAACGGGCGATGGGCGCCAGTAACGCCCGCTGCTACGCTTGAGTTCATATGCGCGTGACGAGCACCGGCGCACGCGAACGTGCCGCGCCACGGCGGTATGGCCTCCACCATGTCACTTCTCCCCCCCCGCCATGACGCTACGTACCCTGACACTGCTCGCCGCCATCGTCTGCATGGTGACTCCCGAGACGTCGCACGCCCAGTTTGGCCGAATCGGCCGTGGGAAGGACAAGCCGGACAGCGCGGCGGTTGCCAAGGCTCGCGCCGACAGCGCCGCCAGGGCAACCGCTGACAGTGCCGCCAGGGTTGGCGCAGACGGCGCCGCGAAGGCGAGCACCGACAGCACCGCAGTCGCCCCAGCGCCGCCGGCGAAGAAGAGCCGCTTCGGCCTGGGCGGGCTCGCGAGCAGGGTGACCAGTACGGTCGTGGGATCATTGGCGTCGGTCGCCGGCCGAGTGATGACCGGGAGCACCGCCGACCTGAGCACCGTGGTGCCGCTCGTGTATCGCGTCGCAAACACCTGGCCGAAGTCGCTCGGAACGATGGGGGCGAAGATCATCCCGAACTGGGGTGACGGTGGGGATCTGGTGACCATCAACTTCACCCAGCGGTTGGGCGGGATGATGTCGAAGATCGACGGCACCGTGACGGTGGACGGGAAGCCGGCTGACTACGCGACCGCGGGCGTCTACTCGTCGATGGTGCCGACGACGAACGGAACTCGCCGCGTCGAGGTCACGACGAGCACGGGGCAGAAGGCGGGTTTCACGATTCCGGCCCCGCGCGGGAGCTTGAGGGTCGTGAGCATCAACGGCCAGGCAAATCCGACGACGCTCGACGTGACGAAGGACGTCACGATTCAGCTCGCCGGCGTGATTGCCGGCGACACCTCACAGATCGTCGTGAAGGTCATCACGAGCGTGATAGGCCTGCGCGAATTCTACGATGCGTACTACGCGAGGCCCGGTACGACGATCACGGTGCCGGCGGCGGCGTTCCGGAACATCAACATCGCACCCGGGAACGTGAAGGCCGGGGCGAACCTCAATGACAGTTACCTGCTCGTCAGCCGTGAACGCTGGGATACCGCGCTGGAAGCGACTGGTGCCTTCGCCGGCCTGCAGATCCTGACGTCGGAGAGCGACGGGCGCGCATTCAAGGCATCGCCCTCGGCCGAGATGAACACCGGTTTCACTGCCAAGGCCGAGCTCCCGCTGCCGGGCGGGAAGCTGGAGTACTCGCTGTTCAAGCCGGGCGCATTCTCGTCACGCCCGATCACGCAGGTCACGAACGTGGCCGTGATCTCGTTCGCGGTCCGCGGCAAGACGTACCTGAGCAAGGAGCGGACGAGCACCACCGGGAATATCCGCACCACCGAGACGCGCACGCTGACCTTTCCCGCGTTGCCAGAGGCGACGTGGGATGCGGCGCTCGCGGAACTTTACGGTGCGCTGAGTCCGGTGTTTGCGCAGGAACTGGGTGCCACGATCCTCCCGATCGAGCAGGTCGTCGCCACGCCGGCATACCGCTCGATGGCGCCATACTCGAAGGACGACGCGACCACTGACGTGCAGTTCACGCACAGCTACAAGGGAACGACGCTGTTCTCGGCGGTCCTCCCGGTCTCCGAGGGCTGGGGATGGAACCGGGCGGATGATCGGCTCATGCGCGAGACCGGTGCCAACACGCTGCTCAAGGTCACGCTCGATCTCGAGCTGAGCGAGAAGGGCGGGATGAGCATGATCCCGACGCTCGCCTTCGAGCTGGTCGGCGCGCCGAACGGGCACTCCGCGTCCACGAAATTCGTGACCGGAACGATCACCGGCGCCGGTCGACCGTTGAAGAACAAGGAGGCGGTCACTGCGGCCGTGCTGCGGGACGTGATGCGCACCGCGGACTTCGCGACGGCACTGCGCGCGGCGCTCAAGGACTTCAAGGCGAAGGAAGCGGCAAACCGCGACTACCAGGTGCTCTGGACCGGGCGCTGAGCGCCTCGAGCGGGTGTGGCGAGAGTCCCGGGCGGCGTGCACTGCAGGTGAGCGCTCACCGCCCGGGTGATACCGTTCCGCAAATGCCAGCGTACCTTTGGAATATCGGTGTCCTTTTGTAACGCCAACGGAGCGAGCGACATGGGCGTGATGCGCTGGGTGCGCCGCGGAGCGTTGGTGCTGGTCGGGCTGACGGCGATGGCAATCGGCGGTGTGTATGCGCAGTCGGAGCGCGTCATCGAGGCCAAGGCTGCGCCGCCATCGCGGCAGGCGCCGGTGGTGGGGCATGATTCGGCCACCCTCGCCCTCGGGCAAAAGCTGACGATCGCGAATGGATGCCAGGACTGCCATACGTCGTCGCTGGGAGGCAAGGTCATGATCGACGATGCCGCATTCGCACGCGTCATCGCCACGAATCTGACGGGCGGTGAAGGGGGCGTGCTGGCCCGGTACGATGATCGCGCGCTGGATGCGGCGATCCGTGACGGAGTCGGGTGGGATGGACGCAAGCTGTGGATCATGCCATCGAAAGAATTCTCGAGCCTCGCCGATGCCGACGTGGCGGCGATCATCGCCAACATTCGCGCGCGCGCCCCGGTGGCCAACGTGCTGCCGGCACGCATCGTTCGCCCGGTTGGGCGTGCGCTGTTTGCGACAGGAAAGCTTCCTTTTGCGTATGACCTGATCGACCACTCGCGCCAGACGCTGGCTGTGGCACCGGCTGGCGGCACCGTCGAGCAGGGCCGGTATCTCGCCGCGGGCTGTACGGGATGCCACGGGGCGAACTATGCTGGCGCGGAAGTGCATGGCGCGCCGCCGGGTACGCCACTGTCGCCGAATCTGACGCCTGCGGGTCGCCTGTCGACGTGGACGGAAGCGGAGTTCATCCGCGCGATTCGCACCGGCGTGCGTCCAGACGGCACCACCATGAAAGACTTGATGCCGTGGAAGGCGTTCTCGATGCGGTCAGACGAGGAACTGAAAAGTGTGTATGCGTATCTGCGCACGCTGCCGTCGGCACCATCGCCCGAGAAGTAGTTGCCGTTGTGCTGCGGGGAGTGACGCACACCGCCGTCAGGATCATGTGACCGCCACGAAACGCTGCGTTTCTCGGGCAGGCCGGTGTGATTTCCGGGCCAACGTCAAAGCAATGTCATGGACGCAAGCACCCCGCGAGTGAATCGGTACCCGGCTCGCGGGGGACGAAGTGGGATCGCGCCTCCAATGGTTGCGCCTGCCATCAGGAACGCCATTCGACTACCTGTGAGTTCGTGGCCGATCGCTCGAACGGTCTTCCGTGCCAGACGACGGGCGACGGGCAGTGTATTCTGGGCGTGACGAGTGTTCCCGGGTCCCGGTGAACACGTGCGAGCCCCTGATTACTTTTTCAGCGCCTGGATGCTTCAAGACGACTCCCGCCGTACCGCCTGGGTCATCACGATATCGAGCGTGCTGCGGCTGGTGGTGGCTGCCGTGCTCCCCTTCGGCATCGACGAGTCGTATGCCGTCGTCGTCGGCCGAAACCTCTCCCTCAGCTATTTCGATCATCCCCCGGCCGTCTTCTGGCTGGCCCACGCAGCAGCATTCCTCGGCGGGGAGTCTCCGCTCGCGCTTCGATGGCCGTTCGTCGTGCTCTTTGCCCTCACGTGCTGGCTGCTCTTCCGGCTGACGTCGCGGCTCTTCGGCAGTCGCGCCGGGTTCTGGGCCGTCTGCGCGGCACAGTGTATTCCCGTGTTCAGTCTGAGCGGTGGGAGTTGGGTGCTGCCCGATGGTCCACTGCTCCTGGCCAGCACTGCCGCCGCGTTGGCGCTTGCGCACGCCGTCTCAGTGAGCGCCGGCGCTCTGCTGGAAGGTCACGCCGTCGCTGACGCCACCGATTCCCACTCCGACTCCCGCTGGCTCGCGTGGATCAGCCTCGGTCTGTCGCTCGGTCTCGCTGGTCTGGCGAAGTACCACGCCGCACTGCTGGGGCTTGGCGCGTTTGTGTTTCTGGTGTCGGACCCGGCGTCGCGGCGCTGGTTGTTGCGTCCACCGCCATTCGTCGCAGTGACGATCGCGCTGCTCTGCGTCGCGCCGGTTTTCATCTGGAATGCGCAGCACGACTGGGCCTCGTTCCGCTTTCAGGCTGGACGCGCCAATGGCCAGGGGAATCCCGTCACCGCGTTGTTGCAGAACATCGGCGGGCAGGCCGGCTACGTCTTTCCCTGGTTCTGGGTGCCGCTGGTCGTGCTGCTGGCGCGCGGACTGCGCGCGGGCCCCCGCGCGCGCACGACGTGGTTCTGCGTCTGCCTCGGCGCCGCGCCCGTGATTGTCTTCACGCTCGCCGCGCTCGGTGGTCGTGCCGGTCTGCCGCACTGGCCGGCGCCGGGGTTTTTCATGCTGTTGCCGCTGCTCGGTGCTGCCATCGCGCGGTGGGAGCGCCGCGCACCAGCCAAGGCGCGGCGGCGCATGGCGGTGGCAGGTGGCGTGTTCACGCTGCTGCTGACGATCGTCGTCAGCCACGCCGCGACGGGGTGGATGGCTCGGGCGGTGCCGTCGTTGCATCGTCGCGACCCGGCCTTCGAGTTGCTCGAGTATCGATCATTGCGTGCGGCGCTCGATGAACGAGGCCTGCTGCAGGGTCGGGGCTACGTGGCAGTGACCGACTGGATGCGCGGCGCAAAGATCGGATATGCGCTCGGTCCCGCGCACCCAATCCTGGTGCTCAACGACGATGCCCGACACTTCCGCTTCAGCCACGATGATGCGTCGCTCCTCGGGACCGACGGGCTGCTGATCGTGAAGATGAACAACACCGCGACCGATTCAGCGTCACGTCAGAGCGCCATGGCGTACGCATCGCTGTTCGACAGCGTTCGTTTTGTCCGCTCGGTGCCGGTGCTGCGCGGTGCGGATACGGCGCTGGTGGTGAGTGTGTTCACCACGACGCGTCTCCGCCGGATGTGGCACCGGTCACCGCCGCACTGACCCGTCGTCAGCGTCGATTTCGTGATGGTCGCAGGTACAGGTTGATCGAGCCGAACGAGAGCCTGGCCTTCATCTGGATCAGCGTGTGCGCGGAATCGTCGCTGAACCAGAGTTCGGCCTGACCGCCTTCGGAAAAGATTCCCGAGGTGCGGATGATGGGTTTCACGACCACCGTGCTGAACGTCCCGGCAGGGACGGTGATCGTCTCGCGGCGCAGGACCTGAATCGTGACCGGGTTCGCGTTGGGCCGGAAGTAGCGCGAAAAGCTGAGTGTCTGCCCGACCTCGAGTTTCAGCGTGCGCACGAAAAAAATAAACGACGCGTCATCCAGCGGCGCCGAGACGGTCGCCGCCCTCGGCTTCCCGCGCTCCAGCACGATCTGCTCGTCGGGAAAGAATTCGTATAACCGGCTGTAGTGCTTCGGCCCCTCCTTCAATTCCTGCGTAAATCGCATGCTCAGCATTTGTTTCGCATCGAACCAGCTCTCCATCACGTCATGCACGCGAAAGAGTGGGATCCCGCCCTTGATTTCGTAGCGCAGACGGAGCGTTTCGCGACCGCGGAGGGTATCGGGGCCGCTCACCGAGAGCGAACCGCTGCCGACTGAGATGACGCCGAACTTGAGGTCGTATTCGTGGTACTCGCCGATGCGGAATGGCAGCGCCGAGGTGTGCGTCGCTGGTGACTGGGCGCTCGCCGTCGCCACCGGCACGGCGCCGAGTGCGGCGGCAAGCAGGAACGTGCGCGCCGCGGCGGGCACCCGCGCCGCGGCACGCAGCGGGCGCAAGCTCCGCCGCAAGCGCCCAGGCAGCAGCACGAACATCGTGATCATCCACAACAGCGCGGCACCGGCCCGGCTGAACAGGCTGGCGGTGCCATTCACGGGTGGTGTTGCCCACGGCATCGGCTGCCCGCCAGAACGGAGGACCGGGTTGAGATAGACCGTGCCGGTGGGCGTCGTCGCAACGACCCGTGCGTAGTGGTCATCAGCCCGGAAGACATAGCGAATCTCCGATGCGTTGGCTGCGCTGGCGCGCACCAGTCCGTGATCACCGATCACGCGAATCTGTTCCATGGGTTGATCGAATCGGGTCGTGACCGTGTCGCCTTGTGTCGTCACGCTCTCGAGTGCCGCAGGCGCTGTGCCGGGCGCGGCGGCGACGACGTACATCCGCCCCTGCCGAAGCGCCGGGATGATGTCGGTGGCCCGGGGGGTCGGTGCATCGATCATCGTCCAGACGACACCGATCTCCTTCGGTTTCGTGATATCGTGCACATCATCGTTCCCGATCGCCCAGACGGGATTCCCGGCGGTCAGCACCGCGTCCCACCAGACCGACGCGTCAGCCCAGTGGCTGCGCACCTCGAGCAGGTCGAAGCCGCCGAGGGTCGCGATTTCGGCGGTATCGTACCCGGTGCGGAGGTACGGATGGACGACTGCAGTGAGAGCGGCGGTGTCACGCATGGCATTGAGCAGATACTGTTTGGCCGACGTCGTCTGCCAGAGAGGAAAGTCAATTGCCGTCACCGCTCGCGCACCGATGATCAGCTGGTGTGTCTTCTTGATGCTGAAGCCATGCTCGTACACCGGAAGGAAGCTGCCGTCCCCCGGAACGCGCGAAATCAGATGATAGTTCGACAATCCCACCACATCGTACCCCCGCTCGAGGTAGGCCGCGCGCACCGCGGCTGGACTCTGATGGCCGGAGGTCAACCCGCCCCACGCGTGCGAGTGCGCGTGAAAATTGGCGCGCTGCCAGCGGGCACCTGGCGATGCGTACGGGTTGAAGAGCGCTGGTCCGGCAAACGGGGTAGGCATGTACGCGTGGTACACCCGTACGAACGCATAGGGCAACACGAGCACGGTCACCAGCGCCATCGCCAGCACGCGTGCGCCGAGGCCAATGAGGTGCGCCAGGACCTTGATTCCTGATCTGGTGCCGATCGGCATGGGTCTCGGTGCAGGTTCGGGCGAGCGTATCACAAAGGTGGCAACGGGCGTCGGTCGCTGAGCCAGACGCCTGGCTCACCGGTTCCGTGAATTTATCCCACTGGCCTGCGTGTGCCGTCATCCACGCTGATCCGGCGTCCACGATCGGTGTGCATGATCGGCGTTGTCACGGTGTGAAGTTGGCTGTCACAGTCAGGTCACCATTCTCCGGCACGGTGAGCACGCAGCTCGTCCCGGTGCATGAGCCCGCAAAGCCGCTGAAGGTGAACCCGGAACTCGGGCTCGCGATCAGCGTGACCGTGGACCCGACAGGGAAGATGGCTCGGCAGATTCCGGACTTGACGCCGTTGGCGATTGTGCAGGCGAGACCGCCCGGTGAGCTCGAGACGACGCCATTGCCGCTGCCGCCGCCGGAGTTGATGGTGATCGATCCGGGAACGGCGAGACGGTACAGCGCCTGGACGGATCGTGACGCCGTCAACGGGACCTGACAGGTGCCGCTCCCAGTGCAGGCACCCGCCCAGTTCAGAAAGACGCTGCCGTTCGTCGGTGTCTGTGTGATCGTCACCATGGTGTTGAGTGCGTAGGCGAACGTGCAGGCGCCGCTCACCGCCAGATTACTCAACGTACACGACAGGCCACCGGGAGAACTCGTCAGCGTACCGCCACCTTGCGATCCGGTTCCGGCCGAGAGCGTGAGCGTTGGCGGGGCGGTGAACTGTGCGGTGATGCTGCTGGTCGTGCCCGGCGTCATGGTGAGCGTGCAGGTCGACGCGTTGCACGCCCCGGAGTAGCCGGAGAAGGACGAGAGGCCGGAGGGTGTCGCGGTGAGCGAAACGACGGTGTTCGGGGGGAATGTCGTGACGCAGGTTCCGCCAGTGACGCCGTTGGTGATCGTACAACTGATGCCTGAGGGCACACTGGTCACCACGCCACTCCCGGTCCCACCGCCACTGAGCGCGATTCCCTGTGTCTGAAAGATCGCCAGCGCGGTCCGCCCCTGCGTCATCGCGAGCTGACAGGGATCGGAGGTGCAGTCGCCGGCCCAGCTCGCGAAGACGGCGTTTCCACTCGACGTCTGCTGCAACGTCACGATGGTGCTGGCGGCGAAGAATCCGGTGCAGGTGCCACTGGTCGTCGAGCCGCTCAGCACGCAGTTGATGCCTGCCGGCGAACTCGTGACCACGCCACCGCCAGCCGAGCCGGGGCCGGCGGTCACCGTCAGGCGCTGCGGTGCTGCGCTGAACGCGGCGCTGACGGCGGATGTCACATTGCTCACGATGGCAATCGCACATGAACCACCGGTACATGCGCCCGTAAAGCCGTCAAAGCTGCCGTTGTTCGAACTCCCGCCAATCAGCGTCACCGTGCTGCCTGCGTCGAACGTGGCGCTGCAGATACCGCTCGTGACACCAGCCGTGACCGCACAGGAGATGCCGCTCGGCGAGCTGGTCACACTGCCGGTGCCGGTGCCGGTGCCGGCCACTGTGACGATGCCTGGCGGCGGAATGCGATAGGTGATCTCGCCGACGCGGGATTGCGTCATGCTGATCTGGCATGGATTGCCGACACAGTCACCACTCCAGCCCTGAAAAATGCTGCCGCCGCCCGGGAGCTGGGTCAGCGTCACGATGGTGCCGGTCGCCAGTGCCACGCTGCACACGCCGGACGCGATCCCGTCATTCACCGTGCAGTTGATGCCGGCTGGTGAGCTGGTGATGGTGCCGGACCCGCGCGACGCCGGCGAGGGCCGTACCGTCAGTGTGGTCGGGATGGATGCCGCGAAGCCGGCGCCGATCGCCGTCGTTGCGCCGGACGTGACGATGACGGTGCACGTACCACCGCTGCAGGCGCCGCTGTAGCCGGTAAACGCGGCGGAACCGGCACTGACGGCGCTGAGCGTGACGGCGACGCCCGCGTCGAACGACGCACTGCATCCGCCCCCTGCCACACCATTCGTGATGGTGCAGAAGATCCCCGCTGGCGCACTCGTGACCGTCCCCGATCCGGAGCCGACACCGGTGATCGCGACGATGCCCGTTGGCGGCGATCGATAGGTGACTTCCGCCACGCGGGTCTGCGCGACGGTGATCTGGCAGGGATTGCCGATGCAGTCACCACTCCATCCCTGGAAGATGCTGCTTCCGGTCGGGATCTGCGTGAGGGTGACGTTGGTGTTGGTGGTGAACGTGACGCTGCAGACGCCGGTGGTCACGCCGTCATTGAGGGTGCAATTGATGCCGGCGGGCGCGCTCGTGATCGTACCGCCGCCGCGCGACCCTGCGGTGGGAGCGATGACGAGTGTGGCGGGCATCGCGGCCGCGGCGAAGCCGGCGCCAACCGTCGTCGTTGCGCCGGACATGACGATGACGATGCACGTACCACCGCTGCAGGCGCCGCTGTAACCGGTAAACGCGGCGGAACCGGCACTGACGGCGCTGAGCGTGACGGCGACGCCCGCGTCGAACGACGCACTGCATCCGCCCCCTGCCACACCATTCGTGATGGTGCAGAAGATCCCCGCTGGCGCACTCGTGACCGTCCCCGATCCGGAGCCGACACCGGTGATCGCGACGATGCCCGTTGGCGGCGATCGATAGGTGACTTCCGCCACGCGGGTCTGCGCGACGGTGATCTGGCAGGGATTGCCGATGCAGTCACCACTCCATCCCTGGAAGATGCTGCTTCCGGTCGGGATCTGCGTGAGGGTGACGTTGGTGTTGGTGGTGAACGTGACGCTGCAGACGCCGGTGGTCACGCCGTCATTGAGGGTGCAATTGATGCCGGCGGGCGCGCTCGTGATCGTACCGCCGCCGCGCGACCCTGCGGTGGGAGCGATGACGAGTGTGGCGGGCATCGCGGCCGCCGCGAAGCCGGCGCCGACCGTCGTCGTGCTCCCTGGCGCGACGGTGGCATTGCACATCATGCCGGAACACGCACCCGTGAATCCGGCGAATGCGGCACTCCCGGTGCTGACGGCGTCGAGTGAGACCGACATGCCGCCGGCGAAGACCGCCGAGCAGAGCCCGGTGGCCACCCCCGCCGCAATACTGCAGTTGATACCGTCTGGAATGCTCGTGACGGTGCCTGCCCCCGTGCCGAATCCAGCGACGACGAGCGTTCCGGGCGACTGCGGCATGCGGAACGTGGCGTCCACCGTGCGTTGGCCATTCACCGTGACGACGCAGGGATTGCCGACACAGTTCGCACTCCAGGCATGGAAGATCGTGCCCGCAACGGGTTCCTGTGCGAGCGTGACCTCAGTGCCTACGGGGAAGCTGCTGCTGCACGATCCAGCGCCCGGCGCGGTGCCGTTCAGCAGGCAGTCAATTCCCGCCGGCGTACTCACGATCCGACCACCACCGACCGAGCCGGCGTTCGCGACCACGGAGAGAAAGTTCGGTACGAACGTGGCCGTCACGGTGCGCGGTGCTTCCATCGTCGTCTGACATGACGCGAGTGCACAATCGCCTCCAAAGGCGAGAAAGACGGATGTCGCTCCCGGTTCAGGCTGGAGCGTAACGACCGCGCCGGCCGGAAAGCGTGCCGAGCAGGAACCGCTGACGGCACCCGCCGAGAGGGCGCAACTGATGCCCGACGGCGCTGAGGTGACACGACCGCTGCCAGTGCCGCTGCCGGTGACACTGAGTGCAACGGATTGCGTCGGCTCCGTGATTGGAACCGGTCCGGATTTTCCGCCACCAGAGCAGGCAGAAAGTGCAGCCGCGGCAACAAGTGCCGACGCGAGTTGCCGGGTGACGCGTGCACGGGTGCGAACGACGGCAGGTCGATTTGTGGACATTGCAGAGCGGGAGAGGGCGCGAACGACGAACGTGGCTCACGATCGACACCCTGCGGGTCGATCACGCCCTGCCACAAAAAGCAAATGCCGTGCGCGCCCGGTGGCGGCGCGCGGCGCCTTCGCGCGACTGCTACCGCGCCGGTGCCACGGCGGCGGGGGTCGCGCCCTTGGCCCGGAAGAGATAGCTGACCTTGACGAACAGCCCGTCCGAGGTGCGCTGCGCATCGTAGGGCCGCTGCGTCGCACTCGCGTCGGCCGCTGACCCATAGCCGAAGTACACCACCGTCCCCGGGCTTGGCAGATAGGACAATAGCAGATCAGCCCGTCCGATCAGCGATTTCACCGCAGTACGCCGGGTCCACCTGCCGTTCGATTCGCGGAAGAACAGCGGCTGCTCGGTTCGTGGATCGCGCAGGGCATCGCGGCGACGCAACTCCGCCTGGCCGATGGCGCGAAGAAAGAGCGCGCGCGAGAACTGGTACTCCACGCGCAGGCGTGGCACGAACTGCGTGCTGAACGGTGTGCCGTCGCGGACACGATCAAACTGCTGGTAGCGGAGCAGTGCGCCAATGCGGACCTTCGGCGTGGGCCGGAGATCGATACTGCCTTCCACGTCGCGCCGGGTGACGGCGGCGGTTTCGAAAAACTCCGTTTCACGGCCGAAAGTGGTGGTGAGGGTGGCGCCCATGCGCCGCCACTGTGGCGTCGAGGCCGATATCGCGGTGCTGAAGAGTTGCTGCCGGTCGGCGGTCACAAACGCCACCGTATCGCCGGGTGTCGCCGACAATGTGCCGATCCGGGCGTACCGCCGCGGATCGAAGCCGGTCGACTGCAGTTCCGGAACGATGTTGACGCGCCAGCCCCCGCGAAGCACGAACGAGTTGTCGACCGTGCCCCGGAGCTCGAGTGGGCGCGCGGCAGTCCGAAAGCCGTCGTACGTCCAGAGCGCGTTGGCGCTGAGGAACTGTTGCTGCTGGTCCCACCAGCCGCCGCGCCTGCCGAACCGGGTCCAGCGTTGATTGACACTCGTGCGCACGAAGTCATTCCGGTTCACGAATCCAGACCGCGTCTCGAAGCCGGGGCTGATCGCCGCAATGCCGTAGCGATACCCGTAGGAGCGGCCGGTGCGGCCGCTGTTCGCCTCCCACAGGGCACCGTCACGACGTCCCGCAACGTCGCGTGTCGCACTGCCGAAGAACCGGAATTCGACGCTGTAGACCCTCCTGAACTGAAAGCGCGCATCGGTGCCGCCGACCCGATTGAAGCGCGATCCTTCGGTCCGATCGGTGTAGAGCACGCCGGCATTGCTCTGGTCGCCGATGTCACGACGGAGCCGCACGATGTTGAACACAGGATTGATGCCATCGCTGTTCGGCGCTGCCGCGTCGACCGCGCTCAGCAGGCCGACATCGGTCCGGGGCACTTTGCCCGTCAGCTTGATCGCGGTCCGTGGTTGCACGATCTGTCGCGTGTTCACCAGCTGGTTCGGCGCGTCGAACTGTTCGCTCCCTTCGACGAAGAAGGGGCGCAGCTCGGGAAAGAATAGTGCAAAGCGCACGTCGCCCGGAATCTGGCCCACGTCGGTTTCCACCTGGCTGAAATCAGGGTTGATCGTACCGTTCAGCGTGAAGTTGTTCGTCACGCCCCACCGCACGTCGGTACTGGCCTCGGTACTCGACGTGTATCCCCATCCATTTCCGTTTGGTCGTCCATTCACCAGGCTGATGGCATTCGGCGTCACATCCAGCACCAGGCCGCGCTTCATGCCGCGCATGCCTCTGAGATACCCCGCCTGCGCCTGAAACGCCTGGTTCGCGCGCGACGTCGGCGCCCAGGTGTCCTGAAAGCCGGAACGCTGCGTCTGTCGCACGATCTGCAGCCCCCAGTCCTGCGCATCCCCGAGCTGGAAGCGCATCGACTTGAACGGAACGCGAATCTCGACCGCGAAACCATCGTCCAGAACCCGTCCCTTGGACTGCCACACGAAATCCTGCGTCAGGTCCACGCGCTGCAGCCCGGCACGGGACACCCCGGGCATGCCACCCTGTTCGCTGCGCATCCCATCGGCCTGGACGCCGAGTGGGTTGACGGCAAAGGTGAAGGCGCGGCGACGATCGTTGAAGGTGTCGAACGAGATCGCCACCCAGTCATCGTTGGTGATCTTGTCGCGTTCGGCCAGTGTCGCGCGCACCGTCCCCGGGGGGGCCCAGGCGCGGACGCCGATGTGGATCGCGTCGGCAGCGTACCAGAGACGCACCTCGATGGAATCCTGCGCCGGCCGGCCATCGACGGGGTTGTACGACGAGAACTGTGTGAGGACCGCGGCGCGTGTCCAGACCGGTTCATCGAGGACGCCGTCGATCGCAATCGTCGTATCGACCTTCACCGCCCGCACGTTCAGTGCTTTGGCGCGCCCCGAAAAGACCAATGGCGCCTCGGGTACCGGCGGTTGCGCAATGACCGGCGCCGCCTGCACTGGACCGGCGAATTGAAGCAGCGACAACAGGGCGAGCAGCATACACAAAGACGCGGGAACAGGAGGTCGTCGCGCGCAGGACGGGTTCCGCGCAGTGAACTGCAAAACTAATTCTTCCGGCGAGGCCGACATGCCACGTCGTCGCTGGGCCGTGCCCTGCGGGCGGTGAGTCGTGCATCTGTTGGCACCGGTGTTGGGGCACCGCCGCGCCGAAAAGTCTGGTGTCTCCGCTACGGCCCGGCCCGCGAAACCGTTGCGCGACATGGACCATTGCGTTGCCGACACGCCTCCGGACGTGGCCAGACCGCCGGCTGCGAGCGAAGCGGTGTGGGCCACAGTTCGGTATCATTCCGCGTCCACCAGCGCTCCCCGCTCGCCGCCGCCTCCCAAATCTGCGCCATGAACGATGCCCTCATCGCCGCCGCCAGGGCGGCGTTCCCGACCGATCTGCCCGGCATCACCCTCGGTGCCGTGGCACACGATGGCGCGATCGATCCACAGCCGCTCATTCGTCTGCCGCTCTCGATGATCACTCGCCACGGCCTGATCGCCGGCGCGACGGGAACGGGGAAGACGAAAACGCTGCAGCTGATGGCGGAGCAGCTGTCCGCCCAGGGAGTGCCGGTGTTTCTCGCGGACGTGAAGGGCGACGTGGCCGGCATTGCGATGGCCGGCCAGCCCCACCCGAAGATCGACGAGCGCACCAGGGCCACCGGGTACCACTGGCAGGCGTCGTCCTTTCCGGTCGAGCTGCTCTCGCTCACCGGCGCCACCGGTGGGCAATTGCGCGCCACCGTCTCGAGTTTCGGGCCGCTGCTGATGTCCAAGGTGCTTGGCCTGAACGAAACGCAGTCCAGCGTGCTCGCCCTCGTCTTCAAGTATTGCGACGACAAGGGACTGCTCCTGCTCGACCTCAGCGACCTGCGCGAGGTCCTGCAATACCTGACCGAGGACGGTGCCGCTGAACTCAAGGAATACGGCGGAATGTCGAAGGCCACCGTCGGTGTCCTGCTGCGCAACATCATCGGTCTCGAAGGCCAGGGCGCCGCCAAGTTCTTCGGCGAACCGGAGTTCGATCTCGACGACCTCTTCTCGGTCGAGCGCGACGGACGCGGATTGATCTCCGTGCTCTCGCTCTCCGACGTGCAGGACAAGCCGGCGCTGTTCTCGACCTTCATGCTCTGGATGCTCGCGCAGCTGTATGCGACCCTGCCCGAAGTCGGCGATGTCGCCAAGCCGAAGCTCGTCTTCTTCTTCGACGAGGCGCATCTGCTGTTCGACGACGCCAGTGATGCGATGCGCGATGAAATCGAGAAGGTGACGCGCTTGATTCGTTCCAAGGGCGTCGGCGTCTTCTACATCACGCAGCACCCCCGCGACATTCCCGAGACGGTGCTCGGTCAGCTCGGGAACCGTGTGCAGCATGCGTTGCGCGCCTACACGCCGGATGACGAGAGGCAGCTCCGCTCCACGGCGCGCACGATTCCGAAGACGGAGTTCTACGACATCGAAGCCACGCTCACTTCACTGGCCACCGGCGAAGCGCTCGTCTCGACCCTGACCGCGAAAGGCACGCCGACACTGCCGTTCGCCTGTCACATGGTGCCACCCTCGTCGCGCATGGGCCCCCTGACGCCTGAGGAGATCGCACCTCGGCTGCAGACGCCGCAGGCGAAGAAGTACACGACCGCAATCGACCGCGAGTCGGCGCGTGAGGTGCTCGAGAAGAAACACGCCGCCGCGGTCGAAGCCGAAGCCGAAGCCGCGGAAGCCGAGGCCAGGCCATCGAAGGCGAGTGCCGCGAAGACCGCGCGCGAAGAGGAAGGTGTTCTGGGCGCATTCATGCGATCGCCCGTCGCCCGGACCATCGCCGTCACGATTGCAGGCACCCTGACGCGGTCGCTGCTCGGCGCGCTGACCGGCAAGCGGCGTCGCTGAGGACGTCCGCGTGACGGCGGAGGCGTTGGTGGACTGTCTCGCCGTCGATTGGTCGGGGGCGCTGCACGGCAGCGCCTCGCGCATCTGGATGGCGAGCGCGAGGCGTGGTGTGCTCACCGCGCTCGATATGCCTGGCAGCCGAGACGCCGTTGCTCACTCGCTTGCAGTGCGACGAGCCGATCCGACGCCCTGTCTGGTCGGTCTCGACTTTGCCTTCGGTTTTCCGGCCTGGTTTGCGGCAGCCCGCGGATGGCGCACGATCGATGAGGTCTGGCAGGCGGCCGCTGACCATGGTGAGCAATGGCTTGCCGAGTGCGCACCGCCGTTCTGGGGACGCGCCGGGAAACGTCGTACGCACGATGCCGATCGCGGTCTCCGGAGTACGGAGCGCCACTGGGCCGCATCGCAGCGGCCGAAATCGACGCTGCAGATTGGTGGCGCGGGCTCGGTGGGCACGGGCACCGTGCGCGGCATGCCGCTGCTGCGATCATTGCGACGCCACGGCTGGTCGATCTGGCCCTTTGATCCCCCGGGAACGCACACCGCGGTCGAGATCTACCCGCGCCTTTTTACCGGTCCGGTCGTGAAGCGCCGCGAAGCGACTCGAGCGGCATATCTCTCGCGCAATCATGCGCTCTCGGCCGACCACAGGGACGCGATGACTCGCTCGGAGGACGCGTTTGACGCTGGTCTCTCGGCACTCGCCATGTCGCGTGCGGTGGCGGCTGGTGCAGGCTGGGCGAGCCGTGATTCCGCCGCTCTGATCGAGGGGCAGATCTGGGCCCCCGGCGTGCCGCTCGATGACGACGCGCTGCCGGTGTGACGCGCCGTCCGGCGTGTAATGTGGCCGTAGTCTCGTGGGAGTCGGGCGCGTCTGTTGACTCGAGCCGGCGTCGCAATGCCTCGCGATACGTGCCGCCTTCCTCGAGCACAGAAGCAGCGGCTGAAGAGCACACTGCCTGACGCAAAGGCGCAAAGGCGCCAGGGTCCGTCTGCGGGATCCAGACACCTCGTCGCGATGTGCGGGTCAGCAGCGCCTTCAGCACGGATTGTTGTGTTACAGCAACAGCAACGGCAGCAACGCTGTGTTGCTGCTCTTCCCATGCATCTGCGGTCCTTTGCGCCTTTGCGTTACGCAGTTGCCGTTACGCCGTTGCCCATACGCCGTTGCCCATACGCCGTTGCCCTCACGCCGTTGCCCTCACGCCGTTACCCTCACGCCGTTGCCCTCACGCCGTTGAGGTCGTGTCGCCGAAGTCTCGTCGCACTCGGGCGCGTCTTGTGGCGCGAATTTGCGTTTCGACGCCTCGCGATACCGCTGGCATCGCTCCAGGTTGCGCTGTGGCTCACGCCACGATCCATCACCCGCCTTTCGCCGCGGCACTCCGGCGACACCACACTAG
>CAYMQV010000050.1:23128-23985 GCA_964392395.1 uncultured Gemmatimonadaceae bacterium | reverse complement strand
ATCGAGAGTTTTGGGACGGCAGCCTCACCCGGCTTCCAGCGGTGGGCCGGTTCCTTCTTCCTCACCCGGTTCATCGCCCGCCGACACGCGCGTGAGCTCTTCGACCTCTGCAGTGGGTTCGTCTATTCGCAAGTGCTCTATGCAGGCGTCCAGCTCGGTCTGTTCGGCAAGCTGCGCAACGGCCCATTGACAATGGCTGAGATCGCTGTTGCCGTGAATCTTCCGCTCGAGGGCACCGAACGACTCGTCCATGCCGCCAGCTCCCTCGACCTTCTCGAGACCACGGAAGACGGTCGTTGGCGCCTGACCGTCAGTGGCGCCTCGATCGCACCGAGCACCGGTCTCGAGAAACTGATCGAGCACAACCAGCTGCTCTACCGTGACCTCCTCGACCCAGTCGCGATGCTCCGGGACCCGCACCGAAGCCAGACCGCCATCGCAGCCTACTTTCCGTATGGCGAGGCAGGTCGTCCGGAAGACGTCGATCCAATCGCGGCGGCGCGTTACAGCGATCTGATGGCGTCCACGGTCCCGCCGCTGGCGGAGGAGGTCGTCGACGCGTACCCGCTCGGGAAGCACCGGAAGCTGCTCGACGTGGGTGGCGGGATCGGTGCCTTCCTCGCCCTGATGGGTGCGCGCGCGCCGAAGCTCGACCTGATGCTTTTCGATCTGCCAGCCGTGGCAGTACACGCCACGGCAAACCTGGCGGCGGAAGGGCTCGCCAACCGAGCTGAAGTTTTTGCGGGAAATTTCCAGACGGATCCGCTCCCCTGCGGCGCCGATCTCATCACGCTGGTCCGCGTACTCCTCGACCATGGCGACGACGTCGCGCTCGGCATCCTCCGCCGGGTACGCGA
>CAYMQV010000050.1:0-23118 GCA_964392395.1 uncultured Gemmatimonadaceae bacterium | reverse complement strand
CTGCTGGTGGTCGAACCGTTCTCCGGCATTCGTGGTGCCGAGCGGGTCGGGGATGCGTACTTCGGCCTCTACCTGTTTGCCATGGGGCGCGGCCGAACCCGGACGATCCCGCAACACCAGGCGCTCCTCCGCGCGGCTGGCTTCTCCCGCACTCGGCTCGTGCCAACCCGGTATCCCGTGCACACAGGCATCATTGCGGCACAGGCATGACCGGCGAAGTGAGGACTAACTGTCATTCGCACAAAATGATCGGCATTGCCGAGGGCACGCTCGACCGACGTCGAGTTCCCACGGGTTCGATGAGAAAATAGCGTCAATCTTTATTGACGGTTTCTGTTGTAGGGGTAGGTTGACACTTGTAAGTGAAGGTTTCTCCCGCCAGATGGAGCCGATTGGTGCATTCGCTCGCGGTTGTCTTCGAAGAACCTGAAACGCTCGCACTGCGATCGCTGCCGCTCGACGAACCTGGCGACGCGGACGTCCTGATCGACGTGCACTACACTGGCATCAGTACCGGAACCGAGCGCCTGCTGTTCACTGGGATGATGCCTCCGCACCCAGGGCTTGGGTATCCGCTGGTTCCAGGCTACGAAAGCGTTGGTACCATCATTCATGCAGGGCCACTCGCCGGACGCAGCGTCGGCGACGAGGTCTTCGTGGCAGGGGCACGATGCTTTGGTGCGACACGCGGACTCTTCGGTGGTGCTGCCGCGCGACTGGTCGTTGCCGGCGTCAAGACGCACGTGGTCCCGCGTGGGCTCGGTGACCGTTGTGTGCTCCTGTCGCTCGCGGCAACGGCGCTGCACTGCCTGCGAACACATTCGGACGGCGCGCTCCCCGAACTGATCGTCGGCCATGGCTCACTCGGCCGACTGGCTGCGCGCCTGGTGGTCGCACTGGGCGGAACGCCGCCGACGGTGTGGGAAGTGAACGCGGCTCGCATGCAGGACGCCGAGGGATACCGCGTCATGCGGCGCGACGATGACACGCGCGCCGACTACGCGACCATGCTCGACCTGAGCGGCGACAGTACCGTTCTCGACATCATGCTCCCGTGCCTCGCCCGGCAGGGAGAAATCGTGCTCGGTGGGTTCTATCACGAGCCGGTTCGGTTTGCCTACACGCTGGCGTTCATGCGCGCGATGCAGTTGAAGATCGCCGCCGAGTTCTCACAGACCGATCTCGCCGACGTCACCGCCATGGTGACCGACGGCCTCCTTTCGCTCGACCATATCATCTCGCATCGCGTTCCCGCGGCCGACGCCGCGAGCGCCTACGTGACCGCGTTTGGCGATCCCACCTGCATCAAGATGATCCTCAACTGGAGTCCCCCGGCATGAGTACACAGCAGTCCGAGACGCAGGGCGGCGTTCTGGCACAGATGCACCAGAACCTCCGTGACGAAGCCGCCGACGCCGCCGCTGACGCGGCGCCAGTGGCGACCGGTCCGGCGACGAAGGAAACACAGATTATCGCGATCTATGGCAAGGGCGGCATCGGCAAAAGCTTCGCCCTGGCGAACCTGTCGTACATGATGGCCCAACTGGGCAAGAAGACGTTGCTGATCGGCTGCGACCCGAAGAGCGACACCACGTCACTGCTCTTTGGCGGCAAGGCCTGTCCGACCATCATCGAGACGTCGTCGAAGAAGAAGCTCGCGGGTGAAGCGGTCGCCATCGGCGACGTCTGTTTCAAGCGCGATGGCGTCTTCGCCATGGAACTCGGCGGGCCGGAAGTGGGTCGTGGCTGCGGCGGTCGTGGCATCATCCACGGCTTCGAAACTCTCGAAAAGCTCGGTTTCCACGAATGGGGCTTCGATTTCGTCCTGCTCGACTTCCTCGGCGACGTGGTCTGCGGTGGCTTCGGCTTGCCGATCGCCCGCGACATGTGCCAGAAGGTGATCGTCGTGGCCTCCAACGACCTGCAGTCGCTCTACGTCGCCAACAACGTGTGCTCGGCGGTCGAATACTTCCGCAAGTTGGGCGGCAATGTGGGCGTGGCCGGCGTGGTGATCAACAAGGATGACGGCACCGGTGAGGCGGAGGCATTCGCGAAGAAGGTCGGAATTCCGGTTCTGGCCAAGATTCCCGCCAACGACGACATCCGGAAGAAGAGCGCGAATTACGAGATCATCGGACTGCCCGGCGGTGAATGGGGTCCCCTGTTCGCCGAACTGGCGCAGAATGTGGCCGATGCGCCACCGGTCCGACCGCACCCGCTCACCCAGGACGAACTGCTCAATCTGTTCTCCGCTGATACCGTCGGTCGCAACGTGGTGCTCGAACCGGCCAGCTTCCTCGATATGTGCGGTCGTGAAGAGTCCAACAAGGCGACGCTTGAAATCGTCTACGACACCGTCTGAGGCGACGAGTCATGGCAACCGATGATATGATCAACAGCACGCTGCACGAAGTGGCGTATGACGATGCCGCCGCCGCGCCGATGTCGAATGACCAGCAGACGCCTTTCGGGATGCATCCGGACGCGACGGCTGGACGCGCCGCCCTGCCCGTGATCACGGCACCACCGACCGACGGCCTCGGGTGTCACTCCGGGGCCGAGCAGATGAAGGCGGCGGCCATGGCGAGCGGGAAGTCGGCCATCCTCGATCAGTATGCCGCGGACTATCCGAAAGGGCCGCACGATCAGCCGCAGTCGATGTGTCCGGCCTTCGGCTCGCTTCGCGTCGGGCTGCGCATGCGTCGCACCGCCACGATTCTCAGTGGCTCGGCGTGCTGTGTGTACGGGCTGACGTTCACCAGCCACTTCTACGGCGCAAAGCGCACCGTCGGCTATGTGCCTTTCAACTCCGAGACGCTGGTCACCGGTCAGCTGTTCGAAGACATCCGCGACGCCGTCTTCAAGATGGCTGACCCGGATCTCTACGACGCCATCATCATCACGAATCTGTGCGTACCCACGGCCTCGGGTGTACCGCTGCAACTCCTGCCGAAGGAGATCAACGGCGTCCGCATCATCGGCATCGATGTGCCCGGATTCGGGGTACCCACGCATGCCGAGGCGAAGGATGTCCTCGCCGGCGCGATGCTCCGCTACGCCCGCACCGAGGCCGAGCAAGGCCCCGTCGCCGCACCGCGCGGCGGAAAGAGCGATCGGCCGACGGTCACGCTCGTCGGCGAGATGTTTCCGGCCGATCCGGTAGGCATCGGCATGATGCTCGCACCACTCGGATTGGCCGCGGGCCCGGTGGTCCCGACCCGCGAATGGCGCGAGCTGTATGCGGCCCTGGACTGCGCGGTCGTGGCGGCGATTCATCCGTTTTATACCGCATCGTTTCGTGAGTTCGCATACACGGGTCGGAGCATCGTCGGCTCGGCACCGGTCGGGCACGACGGAACGGCCGAGTGGTTGCGGCACATCGGCGAAGCGTGTGGCGTCAGCGCTGACCGCATTGCCGCCGCGCAGAACGGCGTGCTTCCCGCCATCAAGGCGGCGCTGGCGGCGAAGCCGATCAAGGGTCGGATCACGATGAGTGGGTACGAAGGGTCGGAGCTGCTGGTCGCCCGACTGCTCGTCGAGAGCGGTGCCGACGTGCGCTACGTTGGCAGCGCGTGCCCGCGAACGCAGTGGAGCAACGTCGATCGGGAGTGGCTCGAAGCGCGTGGTGTGCACGTCCAGTTCCGTGCGTCCCTGGAGCAGGACCTCGCGGCGATGCACGAGTTCAAGCCGGATCTCGCGATCGGGACCACGCCGGTGGTGCAGGCGGCGAAGGAGCTCGCGATTCCCGCGCTGTATTTCACCAACCTCATTTCCGCGCGCCCGCTGATGGGCCCGGCCGGTGCCGGCTCACTCGCCACGGTGGTGAACTCGGCCCTTGGCAATCAGCACCGCTTCGACGAAATGAAGGCCTTCTTCGACGGCGTCGGGGAAGGCGCCAATGCTGGCGTGTGGGAACAGGTGCCGGTCGATCGCCCCGAGTTCCGCGAGCACTACAAGCGTCATCTCGCCAAGATGGCCAAGGCGCGCAAGGCAGAGGAGATGGTCTGATGCTGGTGCTCGATCATGACCGCGCTGGCGGCTACTGGGGGGCGGTCTACGCCTTCACCGCGATCAAGGGACTGCAGGTCGTCATCGACGGCCCCGTCGGGTGCGAGAACCTGCCCGTGACCTCGGTGCTGCACTACACCGATGCGCTGCCGCCGCATGAACTGCCGGTGGTGGTGACCGGCCTCTCGGAAGAGGAACTCGGGCAGCACGGCACGGAAGGCGCCATGCGCCGCGCGCACCGGACGCTCGATCCGGAATTGCCGGCGGTGGTCGTCACCGGCAGTATCGCGGAAATGATTGGCGGAGGTGTCACGCCCGAGGGTACCAATATCGTCCGCTTTCTGCCGCGCACGATCGACGAGGATCAATGGCAGGCGGCCGACCGCGCGTTGTACTGGCTCTGGACCGAGTACGGCCTGAAAAAGGGCGTGATGCCGAAGCGCACCGAGCGGGCCGACGGGGCGAAGCCGCGCGTGAACCTGATCGGGCCGATGTACGGCTACTTCAACACCTGGTCGGATCTGGCGGAAATCCGGCGCCTGGTGGAAGGCATCGGTGCCGACATCAACATGGTATTTCCGCTCGGCAGCCACCTGGCCGATGTGCCGCGTCTGGTGGACGGCGACGTGAACGTCTGCATGTATCGCGAGTTTGGTCGCATGCTCTGCGAGTCGCTCGACCGTCCATATCTGCAGGCGCCGATCGGACTCCACTCGACCACGAAGTTTCTCCGGAAGCTGGGTGAGCTGCTCGGGCTTGATCCGGAGCCCTTCATCGAGAAGGAGAAGCACACCACGATCAAGCCGCTCTGGGATCTGTGGCGCAGCGTGACGCAGGATTTCTTCGGCACGGCCAGTTTTGCCATCGTCGCCAATGAGACCTATTCACGCGGCGTGCGGCATTTCCTCGAAACCGAGATGGGGCTGCCCTGTACATTCGCGTTCGCACGTCGCCCCGGTGTGAAGCCGGACAACGAGGCGGTGCGTGAGGCAATCAAGACGACGCCCCCACTGATCATGTTCGGCAGTTACAACGAACGGATGTACATGGCGGAAGTCGGCGCGCGCGCGATGTACATCCCCGCCTCCTTTCCCGGCGCGATCATCCGTCGGCACCTGGGTACACCCTTCATGGGCTACTCCGGCGCCACGTATCTGA
Organism: uncultured Gemmatimonadaceae bacterium; assembly: GCA_964392395.1. Lineage (GTDB taxonomy): Bacteria > Gemmatimonadota > Gemmatimonadetes > Gemmatimonadales > Gemmatimonadaceae > JACMLX01. The sequence goes on along the minus strand of CAYMQV010000050.1, from coordinate 17,952 downwards.
TTCAGGAAGTGTGCAATGCGCTCTTCGACGCGTTGTTCAACATCCTGCCCCTGGCCGCCGACATGGACAAGGTCGAAGCGACACCGTCGCGGCTCCATCAGGAACTGCCGTGGAATGACGAGGCGCTGGCGTTGCTGGAAGAGATGCTCGAGGCGCAGCCGGTCCTGGTGCGCATCTCCGCGGCAAAGCGCATTCGTGACCTCGCCGAGCGTGACGCGCGGGACCTCAAGGACTCGACGGTGACGCGTGACCATGTGCTGGCATCGCGCCGTGCGATGCGCGGTGGGGCGTATGCCTGAACGTCATCCCGGGTGCGACGCCAGTGCTGCGAACGCCGACACGATGATGTCGGCGAGCGCCCGTGGCTTCTCATCCGGGATCAAGTGGCCGGCGGGCGCGAGGTCGATCACGGTGCGCATCGGCAGCGTGCGCGTGGCGTGCAGCAGGTCGTCGAACGGCACCCAGGGTTCGTCGGACGAATGCACGAGGGTGACGGGGAATTGCAGTGACGGAAACTGTTCCTGGAGTGCCGGCAAGTCCCAGCGCGACATCATGCGCACTACCGCTCCAACGCGGGTTTCATCGGTTAGCATGGCGACATACCGGGCTTCCTGCGGTGCATCGAGTGGCGTTCCGGTACTGCGCAACAGCATGCGTGGCAGTACGCCATTACGCAGCATCGCCGCAACGCCGGTGCGGAGCGCATCGACGTCCACGAGCGCGCGCGCAAATGGAAGGAACATCTGCCCTAGTGCATTCACGGAAACGAGTGCACTGTTGACTCCTATGAACGATTGCGGAGCGAACTCACGGGTGGCAGCGAGCTGGAGCAGGACTGCCGCCCCCGCTGAATGGCCGACCGCGATGACGGGGCGCCGCACCGAGAGTTCAGCCAGCAGGGCGCGGACCGCCAGGGCCATGCCACCCAGCGAGAGCTGTTCCGCAGTGGCGCCGGTCGTGAAGCCATGGCCGGGCAGGTCGAATGCGATCACGTCGGCCCACGGTGTGAGCAATGGGAACAGCGCGCGCCAGGTGTGGGTTGCGCCGGCCGTGCCATGCACGAGCACGATGGTTGGACCGCTGCCAGCGCGCTGCACATGCCAGCGCAGTCCGGCGACGGTTATGAAATTTGAGCAGTCCTTGTTTGGCCAGTCTGTCGGAAGGTCCGGCAGCCGGCTTTCGGAATCAGGCACGCATGCCCTCTTGGTGTGGTGTCTGGTCAACACGAACGATTCGCGTCTGGGCCAGCGCAAGCTGGTGGATCGTTCGCCCCTGCACGACGGGATTCAATGTCGTGCCCTGCGCTGCGCCAGGAGCGTGCAGCAAGCCATTTCCCGAGGTTGGTAATGGATAAGCCCCCGATGACAGACGAAGAAGCACGTGGAGTCCACTCGTTGGCAATGCTGACGATCGTAGGCTTTGCGTTCTTCTCCGCAATTTTCCACTACTTGGTCTGGCAGTGGCGTCCGTGGTTCGGCAAGCCGCTTCAGTACGGAGCTGCACAGTTGATCGACGCCGCGCACACCGCCACTCGCTTCCTGAGCTGAGGAGAAACCCATGCTATACAAACTGTGGCAGGGCTTCGATCCGAAGCGTCTCATGATCGGCATCTACGCCTTCATGTTCACTTTGTCGATCGTGATTCACTTCATTCTGCTGAGCACGCCGCGTTACAACTGGCTCAACCCAGACGGCAACGCCGGTCAGGCAGCAACGGCAGACGCGCTCACCCCGATGCCGGCAAGTCGGTAACGACGGCGCGCGGGCTGCGGCCCGGATGGCTTCATGTGTCCAGACCACGTGAGCCATCCGGCGCCTTAGGCCCTCGCGGCCGACGCTACGTCTTGTCTGCAAGGAGCGACAATCGATGGCGATGATGTCCTTCGAATACAAGTACCGCGTGCGAGGCGGCACCCTCCTCGGTGGTGACTTGTTCGATTTCTGGATCGGACCGTTCTACGTCGGATTCTTTGGCGTTGCAGCGGCGTTTTGTGCCTTCCTCGGGACCGCACTCTGCATCTATGGTGCGGCGATCGGTCCCACCTGGAACCTCTGGCAGATCAACATCGCCCCGCCCGACCTGAGTTACGGGCTTGGACTCGCGCCGCTGCGAGAAGGCGGTCTCTGGCAGATCATCACTCTTTGCGCCACCGGGGCATTCGTTGCCTGGGTGCTGCGTCAGGCAGAAATCAGTCGGAAGCTGGGCATGGGCTACCATGTCCCCGTGGCGTACTCCGTCGCGGTGTTTGCCTATATCACACTCGTCATCATCCGTCCGATGCTGCTCGGCGCATGGGGCCATGGGTTTCCCTATGGCATCCTGAGCCACCTCGACTGGGTCTCGAACGTCGGGTACCAGTTCCAGCATTTTCATTACAATCCGGCGCACATGGTGGGTGTGACGTTCTTCTTCACGAACAACCTCGCGCTGGCGATGCATGGGTCACTGATTCTCTCAGTCACCAGCCCGCCAAAGGGTGAAGCGGTGAAGACGAGCGAGCACGAGAACACGTTCTTCCGCGACGCGCTGGGCTATTCCATCGGCGCGATCGGTATTCACCGTCTTGGCCTCTTCCTGGCACTCAACGCCGGGCTCTGGAGCGCCATCTGTATCGTCATCAGCGGTCCATTCTGGACCCGCGGCTGGCAGGATTGGTGGAACTGGTGGCTCTACCTGCCCATCTGGGCTCCGAGGTAATGCGCCGATGATTGAATATCAGAACCTCTGGACTCGCGTGCAGGTGCACGCCCCCGTCGACCCTGGCGTTCCGCTCAAAGGCGGCACCTGGGGTCGTGACGGCAAGCCGTTCCTGAGCTATTGGGCCGGCAAGATCGGTGATGCGCAGATTGGTCCGATTTACCTGGGCACAACCGGCGTGTTCTCGTTGCTGTTCTTTTTCTTTGCGTTCGAGATCATTGGGCTGAACATGCTCAAGTCGGTCGGCTGGAGCCCGATTCAGTTCATCCGGCAACTCCCGTGGCTGTCACTCGAACCACCGGCCCCGCGATACGGCTTGCACCTTCCACCGCTCGAGCAAGGCGGATGGTGGTTGCTGGCCGGCTTCTTCCTGACCCTCTCGATTCTGCTGTGGTGGGTGCGGCTGTATCAGCGCACCAGGGCCCTTGGCATGGGCTCACACCTGGTCTGGGCGTTTGCGTCGGCGATCTGGCTCTATCTGGTGCTCGGGTTCATCCGCCCACTGCTGGTGGGCAGCTGGTCTGAAGCGGTGCCGTTCGGGATTTTCCCGCATCTGGACTGGACGGCCTCGTTCTCGATCCGCTACGGAAACCTGTTCTACAATCCGTTCCACATGCTCTCGATCGTGTTCCTGTACGGCTCTGCCCTGCTCTTCGCCATGCACGCGGCGACAGTGCTGGCGGCCAGCCGGTATGGCGCGGAACGCGAGATTGAACAGGTGACGGATCGTGGGACGGCTGGCGAGCGAATGGGCCTGTTCTGGCGCTGGACGATGGGCTTCAATGCCACCACCGAGTCGATTCACCGCTGGGCCTTCTGGTTCGCCACTCTCACCACATTGACCGGTGGCATCGGCATTCTCCTCACGGGGACGGCCGTCGACAACTGGTTTCTCTGGGCACAGAAGCATGGCGTGGCTCCGAGCTACCCGGCGCAGTATGCAGTGAAGGCGGAGCAGGCCCCGTACCTTCGTGGTCAGTACATGGGCGTCTCACCGGATACGTTCCCGGGCATGATGCGCGATGCGCGTGGAACGCTCGTCCCGCAGAGGCTCCCAGTGCCACAGGGCGCACAGTTGACCGGCGATGTCGAGGTGTACAACAAGCCGGTGCTGTCGACGGAGAACATGCGTGACTCGCTCAACCTCGACGGGCTGTTCATCATGAGCGCCGTGTATTTTGCGACGGGCAATGATGGGCTGCGCGCTGAGTCGGATGCCGAGGTCGCAAACCTCGCGGCGCTCGTCGCGAAGTATCCGGCGTTGAAGATCGAGGTACAGGGCCACACCGACAACGTCGGTGACCCCACCGCGAACCTCACGCTGTCTCAGGAACGCGCCACTCGTGTGCGCGACCTGCTCACCACCAGGTACGGCATTGCGGCGGACCGCATCACTGCGCGCGGCTTTGGACAGACCAAGCCATCGGCGTCGAACGGCACGCCCCAAGGCCGTCGCCAGAACCGTCGCGTCGAGATTGCCAGCGTTGGCAAGGTCGTGCTGCCAGCAGCGGGGACCACACCATGATCACACGCAACACCGTGCGCGTCGGTGCCCTGTTGTCGCTGGCGGTGCTGAGCGCCTGCAAGCCTGGCAAGAAGGAAATCGTGCAGCAGGGATACCGAGGGGTCGCGATGGAAACGAACTACGACCCGCGGGACATCGCTGCCACGGCCGCCTACAACAAGGCACCGGCACCGCTTCCGGCTGCACCACCTGGGCCGCCGGGGCAGTACAAGAACGTGCAGGTGCTCACCAACATCAGCGCCAACGAGTTCGGGCGAACGATGACGGCAATGAGCGCCTGGGTGGCTGGTGGCGCGGGGAACTGCGCCTACTGCCACAACACCGCCAACTTCGCCACGGATTCGTATCCTGACGGAAAGGCGATCTACACGAAGCTGGTGGCTCGCATGATGCTGCGGATGACGCGGCAGGTGAACAGCGAGTACACCAATCACGTGGGAGGAACCGGTGTCACGTGTTACACCTGTCACCGCGGTCAGCCACTGCCGAACGGCCTCTGGTTCTACAGCAATGAGAACCAGGTTCTGCGGCACTACCTCGATCGTGACGACCTCCGTGTGCAAAGCCATTCGATTGAACCGCTTCCTGGTGAAGCTGCCAATCGTACGGCGATCCGGCAGACGTACAACACCTACGCCCTGATGATCACGCAGTCCAAGGCGCTCGGTGTCAACTGCACGTACTGCCACAACTCACGGGCCTGGTCGTCGTGGGAACAGGCGACGCCGAAGCGCGTGGTTGCGCTCTACGGCGCCTCGATGCTGCGTGACGTCAACATGAATTACCTCAACCCGCTGCAGCCGGTGTACCCTGCCAGTCGCCTCGGGCAGCATGGTGACGCTCCCAAGGCGCAGTGCATCACCTGCCACAACGGCATCTACAAGCCGCTCTACGGTGCGAAGATGGTCAAGGACTACCCCGCACTCTGGGGAGCTCCAGGCTGGGATGCGATCACTGGTCCGCTCGACGCCAGTGGCAAGCCGCTCTACGATGGGGTACCACTCACCGCGCCGGTGGCAACACCGAACGGAGCCAAGCTGAGTGTCGCACCGTCCGTCTCGAATGCAGCTGGCGTCGAAGTCGCGATGGGAGTCACACCTGTCTCTGCGATGCCCGCAGTGACCAAGGTTCCAGTCCGACCGACACCGTAACGCCGCACGTGTAGTCATCGCCTTCGTCGCGCGCCCGGATCGAGTCATCGATCCGGGCGCGCGACGCGTTCGGGCGGTCCGTTGGCGTGATCCGTCCGGGCGACGATGGCGCGATGACGCCGAACCCGCGACTATTCTCTCAGTGCTGGCACCTCACTCCCCGGTGGTCATTCCGTGCCCGTCACGCCCGTCGAACGCCAGGTCACCCTTCGCGACGGATTCCGGCTCGCGCTTCGCGTCTGGACACCCGCCCACGAGCCGCTTGGGACGGTCGTCATCGCGCATGGACTGGGTGAGCACGCCGGTCGCTACCAGCAACTCGCGCGCGCGCTGAGTGACGCGGGCTGGGAAGTGCATGCGGCGGACCAGCGAGGCCACGGCCGTTCGCCCGGTGCGCGGGGCGTCGTTCCGGCGACCGAGACCATTCGGGACGACATCATCGAGTCGCTCACCTTCGCGCGCGCGACATCGGCGCGCAGTGAGCGCGCCCTCCCGATCATTCTGCTCGGCCACAGCATGGGTGGCGCGTTTTCAGCCTGGGCCGTCGCGCATCGCCCGGATGCGGCTGATGCGCTGATCCTGTCGTCCCCCGCACTGCTGGCCGACCTGTCGTTCGTGCAACGGCTGATGATGAACACGATGCGACATCTTGCACCCGACATCGCGGTCAGCAACGGTCTGAACCCCAGATACGTCTCGCGCGATCCCGCCGTGGTCACGGCCTACATCAACGACCCGCTGGTGCATGACCGGGTCTCCTCGCGGCTGGCCCACGCCATCGTGACCGCCGGAGCCACAGCGCGGCTGGCGGCCTCGCGCTGGGCCACACCGACTCTACTGCTGTACGCGGGGGCCGATCGACTGGTGAATCCCCGGGGCTCCGAAGAATTCGCGGCAGCACTCCCGGCATCGGTGGTCACCGCACGGCGCTTCGATTCGGCATATCACGAAATCTTCAATGAACCCGACCGCCAGACGGCGGTGAACGACGTCATTACCTGGCTGAAGCATCGCGTTGCATCCTGAGCCGCGGACCGGTCAGGCCACGGCGGGCTGGCCGGCAACGAGGGCCGCCGGATCGTCAACGCGATACAGCGACAGCATCAGTTTCGTCTTGCGACGGAAGCCGATATGTGCCCTCATCGAGACGGTATCGTACTCCGCCTCTTCGATGGCCTCGAGAATCGCCGCGTAGCCAACCGCACACGCCTGAGCACAGCGCTGGGCATCTGGCGACAGCATCTCGATGCCGGGCAGCGCCTGCCGGTACAGCGTGCGCGCCAGCGCAACGAATTCCTGCATCATCGCACGCCACGCCGGCGACCGGACGTCAACGTCGCGCGCCATGACCTCCTCGCGGGTCAGCCCGACGCGGACCAATGCGTCGTCCGGCAAGTAGCAGCGTCCGTTTGCAGCGTCCTCGCCGATGTCCCGAAGGATATTCGTCAGTTGCATGGCGACGCCGAGCGTTCGTGCACAGACGATGGCTCTCGACCGGGTCTCCTCGCCGCCCATCACGCCGAAGACATGCGTGCAGAGCTCACCGACGCTGCTCGCCACCCCCTCGCAGTACGCTTCGAGCGACGGCCAGTTGCGGTAGTCGGTGGGGTCGAGATCTCGTGCCACTCCATTCACCAGTTCGTCCACGGGCGCCAGCGGGATGCCAAATCGCCGGATGGCCCACGCCGTCTCGGACATGACCGGTCCCGACGGTTCGCCATCGAGTGCAGCCGCCAGCTGCTGGCGCAACCGCAGCAGCGTGTCCCGCACCGCCTCCCGGCCACCAGGTCCCGCGCGATCCACTGCATCGTCCGCAAGGCGACAGAATGCGTACAGGGCGTAGGTGCCCCGACGCTTCGCCAGCGGAAGAAAGACGCTGGCCAGCGCGAAGGTCCGCGCGTGACGCCGGACGATGTTGCCGCACACGAGACTTTCGAACGTTACCATCCGCCGCTGCCTCGCGTTGGTGTCAGCGTCACGCAGTTGCCGGTGTGCCTGGCACGGCGGAGGAAACGCGGCCAGTCGCGCCAACCATCGCGCCGCCTGCGACGGCGGATGCGTCGGCGCCCGACTGCACATAAGCGTGCAGCGCACCGACGACCGCTGCCGCGGCCACATCCGGCTCCCGCACGCCACGAAACGTCGGACGACCGCGCCGGCTTCCACGCCACGACATGTGCGGAAAGAGCAGCAACCAGGGAATCTCCTGCGTCCCGCCGAGCGTCACCATCAGATCCGCCGATCCATCGGGCCGCCGAAGCAGATCGATACCTTCGACGATGGCATACGGGATGTTGGCATCGGCGCGAAGTACGATCCCGATATTGAAGAACACGCGCTTGTCGGTGATCACGTACGACGACGTCTTCGCCAGGCGCCATGCGAAGAGGCGTATGCTCACCACCGCAACCAGTGCCAGCACCAGACTCAGGATCCCGACGCCGATCAGGCGCGCCACCGCGTCGGTCGGATGCTGCCAGGCGTCTGCCGCGCCGATGGAGAAAGAGAACGCCACGAAGGCAAGCACCCATCGCTCACGCAGCAGGTACCGCGCCAGCGCGCGCTGGTCCGGCGCCCCGGACCAGAGGACACGTTCCCCCGCGGGAAGGCGACTGACCTCCCCGTCGGGGCCCACATGCTCAACGACAGTCGGCATCACATCAATGGACCGAATCGAAGATCGGAGTTCCACAACGATCCGGCACCGAAGTACGCGCTGATCTTGTCCTCCTCGAGCAACGTCACGGTGTCGGCAGCCTTGGTCTGCGGAATGCCGGCGAAGTCGGCCGCCTTCAGCACATGAATCTGCACATGCGACGCCGCCTTCGAGTCACTCATGAACGGCAGGAATCCCTCGGGACGCGGCACGCGGAGGAACGGCACGGGCAGCAGGCGGCGTCCCCCTTCCGTCAGTTCGAGCTCCAGATAGCGCAGGCCGGGCTCACTCCGGTCGACCCAGAGATCCACCACCTTGCCGCCGACGGCACCATCCATCCCCTTCACCTCGAGACCGCGCGGATCCGGATCTTCGTGTGCCACGAAGAAATCGGTGGCCACCCGCATTGGTACGATGCGCGGCACACCCTTGTAGGTCAGGTCAGGCCGATCGGAGCGATCGGCCCACGCCCCTGGGCCGATGCCGGCCGTCAGCGGGTTGCCGATCGGCTCCAGCGGTGCGCCAAAGGTGGAATCCACTGGTCTCGCGTTCTTCGGGACGATGAGATCGGACATGGACTAATTCTCCGGATGGGTGGGGATGAACTCCTTCGGACCCGGGTAGGCCGGGAACCCCTGCACGGTACGGCCTGATTCATTCGTCGTCAGCGGATACCCTTCCCGCTTGTCTTCCCGGCGCAGATACAGGATCAGCGCGAAGAAGCCGAACCAGAACAAGTACAGCAGAACCTGCGTGACATCGATGTACGGTGTGAAATTCCTGAACATGCGTACTCCTTCCAGGTGAGGGACAACCGCGCACTACAGACTACGCCGGAAACTCGGCAAGACCAAAGGGAATGGCACGGACATCCGCGCGACGCTTCGCCGCCAGCGGACCCAGAACGACCAACAACGCGAACAACCCGACGATCGCGACGCCGTAGGCGGCGATGTATCCCAGACTCTGATTCGTGCCCGCCGGGCCGCTCACACCGTCACGAATTGCACCGGCCACCGCCATCGCCACGCCGGCCGCCGTGGCTTGCACCGCGCCCCACGCGCCAAGTGCCAGGCCATGCTCGCCGTGCCGCGGCAGCGCCATCACCTTGAGCAGTGTGCCAACACTGAACAGACCGTTCCCGAACCCGATCATCAGCGCTCCGAACATCAGCAGCACCGGTGCCGTCATCGGGGCCGAGAGGATGATGACCGCAAAGCCAAGCACGCCAACCAATGCGCCGGCGGCGCAGAGGCGAATCGGATCAGCCCCGATCGACGCCCTCCTCGCCGCCAGCGCGAAGCTGGCGATCGCCCCGACCGCCATCACGGCGGTCAGCGTCGTTGTCGCCGCAACGCCAAGCTTCAGCACTTGGCCACCGAACGGTTCCAGCAACACATCCTGCAGCGTAAAGGCAAAGGTTCCAACACCAACCGCCACCAGCAATCGGACCAGCTGCGGCGACTGGGCCACGAACGCGCGCCACGCCACCAGAAACGGAGGGCGCGCGACGGTGGGGGCCGAGGTTGGCGCCGATCCGCGTGCCTCCTGCTTCCACACCGCAACCACGTTCAACAGCAGTGTCAGTTCGGCGGCGCCATTGATCACCTGAATCAGCACGACCTTGTCGAAATTGCGGAGCATCGCACCGTACGACAGACTCGCCACCACCATGCCGACGAGGAGCATGAGATACAGCAGAGCCACGACCTTCGGCTGATCCTTCTCCGGCGTGATGTCGCTGGCGAGTGCGAGTCCGGCGGTCTGCACCATGTGCGAGCCGAGGCCGACACAGAGAAAGGCGAGGAAGCTCGCCGCCACGCCAACGCCGGGATGCCCGGTGGTGTCGCCCGACAGGATGTAGAGCGCGACCGGCATGATCGCGAGCCCACCGAATTGCAGCAGCGTGCCGAACCAGATGTAGGGGACCCGCCGCCACCCGAGCACCGAGATGTGGGTATCGGACCGGTACCCGATCAGGGCGCGCAGCGGCGCCGTCAGCAGCGGAATCGCGAGCATCAGACCAACGATCAACGCCGGCATTTTCAGCTCGACGATCATCACGCGGTTGAGCGTCCCCGCCAGCAACGTCGTCGCCAGCGCCACCGTGAACTGCAGCAATCCCAGCCGCAGCAACCGCGGCAACGGCAAGTCGTCAGTTGCCACGTCGGCAAACGGCAGAATCTTCGGCCCGAATCGCGACACGAGTCGCGAGACGAGCGGCGCCCTGGTCACGCCAGCACCTCTGCTCATCGATTCACCAGACCGGCTCGAGTCGCACGTTCGCCGGCAGCACGTTGTGCTCGACCGGATGGAGGAACAGCCGCAGAAACGTCACCGCGACGCTCGCCTGCAGGCGAGTGCGGCGCAGGAACGCGCCGATGCCACCATGCGTCGACGTTTCGTTGATCGCGACCGTCAGCTGGTACATCTTGTCGAACAGCTCCCAGATCTTCGGACTTTCGAGGTCGATGCTGACGGGGAACACCTGCTTGCTGATCAGGCTCGTGAGCTTGATGACGCGACGATCGAAGTCATCCACGTCAAAGCCCAGGTTCTTGAAGAATGACGTCCGCAGGTGGTCGCGGACGTACATCGTGCAGAATACTGCCAACAGGAAAAAGCGGATGATCAACTTGTTGATGCCCTGCAGCGTCTCGGGATTGGCACGCATCAGCACCGCAAACGCCTCGCCATGCCGGAACTCGTCGTTGCACCAGTTGTCGAACCACTTGAAGATCGGGTGGAACCGCTTGTCCGGGTGCTTCTCGAAGTTGCGGAAGATCGTGATGTACCGCGCGTACCCGATCTTCTCCGACAGGTAGGTCGCGTAGTAGATGAATTTCGGCTTGAAGAACGTGTACTTCTTGGCACGGGTCAGGAAGCTCAGATCGACGCGCACGTTGAAGTCGTTCAGCGTGTGGTTGATGAACCCGGCGTGGCGGCCCTCGTCACGGCTCATGTAGCCGAAGAGCTCGCGCACATCGGGATTCTTGCACCGCTTCTTGATCTCGGCGTAGAGGATGCATCCGGAAAACTCCGCGGTCACGGAGCTGACGAGGAAGTCCACGAACTCCTGACGCAGCGCCGGCGGCATCTTCGAGAAGTCCTCGTCGAACTCGGGCGTGCGCTTGAAGTGGTGCCGGTTCGGGTCCGACTTGAACTCCGCCACCAGCGAATCCCACTGGTCGCGCAGCAGCGTGAAATCGAGCTTGTTCAGTTCATCGTAGTCGGTGGTGTAGAACCGCGGATTGAGCGCCGCATCCTGCGCTGCGGCGGCGGTGCTCTCGGCGGCGGTGGCAATCGGAGCGGTGATCTCCGGCTGTTCATTCGTGATCTGATACATCGTCTATCCCTCGAAGCCGACTTCATACATATCACGGAAGCGGGTCCGTCCCATCACCCGCTCCCACGCCCGCCGTGGCAGGCTCGCTTTGTAGACCGTGGCCGTCGCCTGCATCGTCCGCTTCTCGTTGAGCGGGATGTAGCTCGGCGCGCCATGCACCAGCACTTCGTCGCCCTCCGAGATCTCCACACCGTCCAGCACGACGTGCGCATGGAACTCCCGATCCGTCGCTTCCAGATCGATCGTCGCCGGGACCTTGATCGTTCGCCGGAACAGGAACCAGACCACGAGGACGAGAACCACTGCAGCGATGGTATTCATGGCCGTCATGCCGCCGCCACCGCTGCACGACGCGTCAGTTCGAGCGCCTGCGACGTGTAGAACCCACTTTCGACGCGATGCGTCCGCTGCGCGCTCCACGCGGCCAGCCTCGGATCACGCGCCACACCGCGCAGGAGCGGCACCATCGCCACTGGCTCGATCGCCGGCGCACGATCCTTTCGCGGGAACAGGCGCCCGACGCCACGCACCGTCGCCAGCAACGGCGTCCACGGAGCAAACGTGACGGCCATGCCGACCCGGGTCCGTGCCGCCAGCGCAGCATACGCATCCAGCATGTCTGTCATTCGGTAGTGAATCAGAGAGTCCATGGCGACCACATAGTCGAACGAGCCGAGCTGGGCATCGAGCATGTCGCCCGACCGCCAGTCGATCGTCCCTCGATCGAATTTCCCCGCAGACCGCGTCTCGGCTAGTCCCACCAGCGTTGGAGACAGGTCGATCGCCACGACGGCGGCCCCACGGCTGGCGAGCTCGACCGCCTGAACCCCAGTTCCGCACCCGGCGTCCAGCACCCGCAGCCCGGTCAGATCGTCCGGCAAAAACCCGCTCAGCGTGTGCCGCATCCGTTCGCGCCCCTGCCGAACCGTCCGGCGAACCCAGCTGACCTCGGAATCCGAGGTCAGCGTCGCCCAGGCAGCCGCGGCCGTCCGGTCGAAGTACTCGTGCAACCAGGCCCGCCGCTCCGTGTAGGTGCGGCTGCCAGGCGTCCCAGCGTCGGTCGACGGCACGGTCATGGCTCAGTCGTACCCGAGCAGGTCGAAGATCTCGCGATCCTTCAGCGGCTGGACCAGTAATGGCGGCACCCCGTCAAGCAGGCGCTGCGCGCAGGCGAGGTACTCGTCCTGCACCGCCTTCACTTCCGGATCGGTCGAATCCATCTCGAACATCGTGCACTTCTTCAGCCGGCTCCGACGGATCGCATCGAGGTCCGGAAATTTTGCGGTCGTCGTCAGTCCGACCCGATCGTTGTAGCGATCGATCTGGTCGGTGTCCTTGCTCCGATTGGCGATCACGCCGCCGACACGGACCTGATAGTTCTTCGACTTCGCAAGCACCGCCGCAATGATGCGGTTCATCGCAAAGATCGAGTCGAAGTCATTCGCCGTCACGATCATCGCACGGTGCGCATGCTGCAGCGGGGCCGCAAAGCCACCGCACACCACGTCACCCAGCACGTCGAAGATCACCACGTCGGCGTCCTCGAGCAGATGGTGCTCCTTCAGCAGCTTGACCGTCTGGCCGACGACGTAGCCACCGCAGCCGGTGCCGGCCGGCGGACCACCCGCCTCGACACACATCACGCCATTGTAGCCGATGAAGACAAAGTCCTCAGTGCGCAGCTCCTCACTGTGGAAGTCCACCGACTCGAGGGTGTCGATCACCGTCGGCACCATCGATTTCGTCAGCGTGAACGTCGAATCGTGCTTCGGATCACACCCGATCTGCAGCACCCGCTGCCCGAGATGCGAGAACGCTGCCGACAGATTGGACGATGTGGTGCTCTTGCCGATGCCGCCCTTCCCGTACACCGCGATGCACAACGCACCGGTGATCTTGTCCTCGGGATTGAGATGCACCTGCAGGCTGCCGTCGCCATCCTCCCGTCCCAGAATGGGGAGTCGCGTTGCCACTGCCACGTTACTTCTCCTGAACCAGGGAATCACGCTCGGCACGCGCCACCACGCGCGCCGATCCCAAACATACCCGCACCGCTGCGTTCATCGCGCCACCACCCCTTCCAGTCGATCCTCGAGCTCTGCCGCGGCGTCGCGCAACGCCTCGAGCGTCGCCGCATCGGGCGACCAGTATCCGCGATCATTGGCCTCGAGCAGCTTGGTCGCCATGCCTGCCGCCGCTGATGGATTCAAGCTCGCCAGACGGTCCCGCATCTCGGCATCGAGCACGAAGGTCCGGGCCATGTCCCCGTACACCCAGCCCGGCACGCTGCCGGTCGTCGATGACCAGCCGACCGTGGTGGCGATGTGTCCCGCAATGTTACGCACACCCTCGTATCCGTGCACCAGCTGCCCCTCGAACCACTTGGGGTTCAGCACGCGCGTCCGCGACTCGAGCACCACCTGCTCTTCCAGCGTCCGGATCTTGCCATCCTTGCCCGTATGATCGCCCATGTAACACGCGACCTTCTTCTGCTGCTGCTGCTCGATGACGCGGTTGACGCCGCCAAGCGCCTCGACGTATTGATCGATGTCGGTCGCGCCCAGTTCGACGGAGTCGACATTCTGGAAACTCAGCGACGCCGTGCCAAGCGCCCGCTTCATCATCTTCTGCCCGGCGCGGCACTTGCCGTCGGCCCCGTACGCAAACCCCTTCCGTTGCACGAACAGATCGGCGAGCTGATCCTCGTCTTCCCAGCGGCCGGTCTCGAGCAGCAGGTTCACGTTCGAGCCGTATGAGCCCTCGGAGTTGCCGAAGACGCGCAGCGCGGCCGTCTCCATGTCCACGCCGTCTTCACGCATCGCGGCCAGGGCATGCTTCCGGATGAAATTCTGCTCGTCCGGCTCATCGGCCTTCGCACAGAGCAGCGCGGCCTCAGCCAGCAGCTTGACCTGCAACGGCAGCAGGTCGCGGAAGATGCCCGACAACGACGCCACGACGTCGACACGCGGTCGACCGAGCTGCGCGAGCGTCAGCAGGCGCGCGCCGCAGAGACGGCCGACGCCATCGAAACGCGGCACCACGCCCATCAGCGCGAGCACCTGCGCCAGCTGCGTCCCTTCCGACTTCATGTTGTCGGTGCCCCAGAGCACGAACGCCACCGTCTCGGGGAAGGCATTGCCATCGGCCACATGTCGTGCGATCAGCTGCTCGGCGCGCGCGGCGCCTTCCTTGAGCGCGAACGGGCTCGGAACCTTGTACGGATCGAAGCCATAAAGATTGCGTCCCGTCGGCAGGACCGCGCTGTTCCGCACCAGGTCCGCCGCCGGCGCGGCCATCACGTACCGGCCATCGAGGGCGCGCAGCATGCCGGGAATCTCCGAGTCCACCGCCAGCAGCTGGTCGAGCTTGAGCAGGCCGCGCAGCGTGGGCTCGAGCGACATCGACGCGATCCCCGCACGCTCGGCGATGCGCAGACCGGCCGCGACATCGCCCGATGCCACCGCCGCCGCGACGATCTCCTTGGCGGCCGCATCGATCGCCTCCACCGACAGCTCGCGCTTCGCGGCGGCGCGCAAGGTGTCGCCGAAGGGAGGCACGTCAGCCTCCGGACGGCCGACGCTCGCGATCGCGAGCAGCATGTCGGCGCGTTCGTCCACCGAGGGCGTTATCCCGACGATGTGCAGCCCGACCGGGATCAGGGCCTGTTCCACTTCCAGCAGTTTCTGTCGCACCGCCTCGATGGCCACGGCATCGGCAGGCGTCCACTGCGGCAGCGCGGCCGTGAGTTCGAGCGCGCACGCCTGCTCCTGCAGCAGCGCCACGACCGACGCGCGTTCACCGTCAGTGGTGCGCTCGTCCATGTTGCGCCAGCGCTCGAACGTCGCCTTGAGGTCGATCAGGCCCTTGTACAGACCCGCCGCCGACACCGATGGCGTGAGGTAGCTGATCAGCGTCGTCGCCCCGCCGCGGCGCTTTGCCAGCGTGCCCTCGGACGAATTGTTCGACGCATACAGGTACACGTTCGGCAGGTCGCCGATGAGGCGATCGGGCCAGCACTGATCGGTGAGGCCGGCCTGCTTGCCCGGCATGAATTCCAGCGCGCCGTGCGTCCCAAAGTGGAGCGCGACATGCGCCCCCCAGTCCTCCCGCAGCCAGCGATAGAATGCGCTGAAGGCATGCGTGGGCGCGAAGTTGCCCTCGAACAGCAGGCGCATCGGATCGCCTTCCCAGCCGAATGACGGCTGCACGCCGATGAACAGGTTCCCGAATTCCACCCCCAGAATCTGAATGCCATAGCCATCGGCGAACTGTTGACCGGGCGCGGCACCCCACGCGCCTTCGATCTGCGGCAGGAACCGTTCACGCCGCACATGATCGTCGGTTGGAATCCGCGTGAACACCGATGCCACCGATCCATACTGCTCACGATTGCCCTGGATCACCGCATCGCGCAGCGCATCCACCGACTCGGGCACCGTGATGGCATAGCCACCGTCGCGCATGGCGATCATGGTGTTGTAGAGCGAATGAAAGCAGTCGATGTAGGCCGCACTGCCCGTGTTCCCGGCGTTTGGCGGGAAGTTGAACAGCACCACCGCCACCTTCCGCTCCGCGCGCGGCGTCCGGCGCATGCGGATCATCTTCTCGACGCGGTCGGCCATCGTCTCGACACGTTCCGCGATCGGCAGCGACTCGGCGTTCTCCACGCCCTTCGCGGCACCGACCTTGCCCGCGTACACCGTCGGGCCGATGGCGCCGTCCAGCTCCGGGATCGCGACCTGCAGCGTCGCCTGCAACGGGTTCAGCCCGCGCGGATCGTTCTGCCACTCCGGCGTGCTCTGGAACTCCAGCGTCTGGAGGCAGAAATACGGCACATCCAGCTGGCTCAGTGTCATCTGCGCTGCGCACGAGTCGTTGTACGCCGGCCCGCCAACGAGCGAGAACCCGGTGAGCGACACCACGGCATCGACGCGCGAACGGCCGTGCGCGTCGAGAAAATACTTCTCGATCGCCGGGCGTGAGTCGAGCGCGCTGGCAAAGGCGGGAATCGTGCGCAGGCCGCGCTGTTCGAACGCACGGACCACTGCGGCGTAGTGCGCGACGTTGTCGGCCAGCAGATAGCTGCGGCCAAGCAGCACGCCGACCGTACCGGCCCCGCCCTTCACCGGCAACGCACTGAGCGCCTCCGTGATGCCGTGCTCGCCCTTCACATCCGGATGCCACAACCCGACTTCCGGATACGAGCGAGGTGGCGCCGCCTTGGCGCGCGCGCGCAAGACTTTCCGCGGCCCGTCGGCGTACTTCTCGACATGCAGCAGGATCAGGTTGGCGATGTTCTCGGACGTGCCAGCCAGCCAGTACTGAATGCTGAGCAGGTACACCCGCACATCCTGCGCCGGCCCCGGAATGAACTTGAGCAGCTTCGGCATGGTCTTCAGCGCCGTCATCTGACGCTCACCACTCGACTTGCCGTCGCCACGGCTGCCGCGAAGTTTCTTCAGGATCCCGAGCGGCGACCATGGACTGGTCTTCTTCTCCTCCGCACCGCCGAGATCGAACTTGCCCATGCGCGTGCAGCGCACCAGCTCAGGGGCCGACACCGCCACCAGCATGGAATCGCAGGAATCGCGACGTGCCAGCAATGCGTCGCGAATGGCCGTCACCTGTTCGTCCTGGAAACACTGCGTGACCGCGATGATGTCGCCGGTCGCGATGTCCGCCTTGCAGCGCTCGAGCGCGGCGGGACTCTCCGGCCAGTCCGAGGCCACGTGCACACGCAGGTCGATCGACGGGAGCTGCCGCACGACGATGGCGGCCGCTTCCGCGACCGATCCCGCCAGATGCGAATCGAGCGTGATGATGACGAACTTCAGCGGGGGGAGGACTTCAACGGCCATAATGCGCTTTCGCCTCGTACAGGGTCTCGGAAGTGATGACGTCGATGCCCTGCGCGGCCGCGAACTTCTCGGTATTGCGACGCGCCTTGCCACGAACGAAGAACGGGATCTTCGATAGCTCCTTTTCGCCGTCGGCCGACCAGGTCGGCGTCGTGCTCCCGACGGCAGCCTGCACGCCCACCGCCTCGGACACGGTGGTGGCCGCAGGCGTTTGCGCCGAGGCGCGCGCCGGCTCCGAGGCGACAGGTGTGACGACGGAACCGTGCGATTCCGTCCCCATCGCCCCGACGTGTCCCTCGGCCTTGGTCGGCGCGACGCTGTGCAGATGCGATGGCGTGGCGCCGTCGCCGAACTCGAAATCTTCGCGGAACATCTGCAGCAGATGTTCTTCCAATCCCATCATCAGCGGGTGCACCCAGGCGTCGAAGATCACATTCGCGCCTTCGAATCCCATCTGCGGCGAGTAGCGCGCGGGAACATCCTGCACGTGGATCGGCGTCGAGATCACTGCGCAGGGCACGCCCAGGCGTTTCGCAATGTGCCGCTCCATCTGCGTGCCGAGCACCAGCTCCACCTGCAACTCCGCGACCGTGCGCTCGACGTCGAGATAATCGTCCGTGATCAGCGCTGTGACGCCGTACGTCTCGGCGCACGCCTTCACTTCGCGCGCCATTTCGCGACTGTACGTGCCAAGGCCGACCACCGTGAATCCCAGCTC
>CAYMQV010000049.1:0-24272 GCA_964392395.1 uncultured Gemmatimonadaceae bacterium | reverse complement strand
CGCCGGCAGCGTCGTACCCTGAGTCGCTGGCAGCGTGGCCGTCCGATCGCTTGAGGCTCCTGACGGGCAGCGAGCAGGAACGGTGCCGGCTGCCCGCTGCGACGCTGGTCCGGCGTTTACTTTACCGGCGCGATCAGCTCCGGCTTCGCTGCCAGAACGCGAAAGAACTCCAGCGCCTCGGGATTTGCGAGCGCATCGGTATTCAGCACCGGGCGCCCGTGGATGACGTCGCGCACGGCCAGTTCGGTGATCTTCCCACTCACCGTGCGCGGCAGATCGGGAACCTCGATGATCACTTTCGGCACATGGTGCGGACTGGCCTCGGCTCGAATGCGGTCACGAATTCGTCGCCGGAGCGAATCGTCGAGCCGCACGTCGTCTCGCAGTCGCACGAACAGCACGATCCGCATATCCTGTGTACCGTCAACGAAAATATCCTGCCCGACGACCATACTCTCGACCACCTCCGGAATCTGCTCGACCTGCCGGTAGATCTCTGCCGTGCCGATGCGGACGCCGCCGGGATTCAGAGTCGTGTCGCTCCGGCCAAGGATCACCAGTCCGTGATGGGCGGTGCGTTGCGCCCAGTCGCCGTGGCGCCACACTCCGTCATACGTTTCGAAGTATGCCGCGCGATACTTCGCGCCGTCCGGATCATTCCAGAATGTCACCGGCATGCTCGGGAACGGTTTCGTGCATACGAGTTCACCGGGCATGCCGATGACTGGCACGCCGTCCTGGTCCCAGACTTCGACCGCCATCCCGAGGCCGAGGCACTGCAGCTCACCGCGATGGACCGGCAACGTCGGCGCGCCAAGCGCGAAGCATGAAATGAGATCGGTGCCGCCGCTGATGCTGCTCAGTCGCACATCCGGTGAGATGGCGCTCGATACCCAGTCATACGAGTGTTCCGCCAACGGGCTGCCGGTGCTGTAGATGACCTCGAGGTCCGGCAGCTTCCGATCGCGCGATGGCGCATGCCCGAGCTTCTCGGCCATTGCCAGAAACTTTGCGCTGGCGCCAAAGTGCGTGATGCGCTCCTCGTCGGCCAGCCGCCAGAGAATGTCCGTTTCTCGCGGTGGAATCGGCGCTCCGTCGTAGAGCACCACCGTTGCACCGACCGCCAGCGCGCTCACCAGCCAGTTCCACATCATCCAGCCGCAGGTCGTGTAGTAGAAGATGCGACTCTCCCGCCGCAGATCGCCGTGCAGCATATGCTCCTTGCAGTGCTGCAGGAGCGTACCGCCGTGTCCGTGCACCATGCACTTCGGGAGTCCTGTCGTCCCGGAGGAGTACATGATGAACAGCGGGTGATCGAATGCAACGCGTGTCACCGGGAACAGGTCATTCGGCTCGTCGCGGCCGAGATCGCGCCAGGCAATGGCATCCGGCAACCCGCGCAGCGACGGTTCGGCCTTCAGATATGGCACGACGATCAGATGCTCGAGACCTGGCAGCGCCTCGCAGAGTTCGCGTGCCCGATCCAGCGTCTCGATCGCACGACCGCCGTAGCGATAACCGTCGGTGACGAACAGCACTTTCGGCTCCACCTGTCCGAATCGGTCGAGCACGCCCCTGGTCCCGAAATCCGGTGAGCACGAGGTCCACACCGCACCAAGTGCGGCGGTTGCGATCATTGCGATCACCGTCTCAGCCACGTTCGGCATGAACGCCGCGACACGATCACCCTTGCGCACACCGATTGCCTTGAGTCCCTGCGATACGCGAGCGACCTCGGCGAAGAGCTCGGCGTACGTCCAGCTGCGCGTCCAACCGCGCTCCGTCCAGGCGACGAGCGCGGTGCGATTGTCCCGATGCCGGACCAGATGCTCCGCGTAGTTCAGCCGGGCGTTCGGAAACCAGCGTGGCCCGCCCTCGGTTCCCGGCGGCGCCATCACGTCGAGTGCCAACCCGGCGGGTGACGACGGATCGCCACCATCGATCGCGGAGGCTGCGATATCGCAGAGCCGCCAGAGATCCCGCCAGAACGCGGCCCGTTCTCGCACCGACCAGGCGTGGAGGTGCGTGTAATCGTCACCCACCACCGCCGCACCGTGGCGCGCGCGCATCAGGTGATGGAAGCGGGACAGCTGGGAATGCGAGGCGCGCCGAGGATCAGGCGTCCAGACCGCGGTCATGGGTGCCTCGTTGTCGCGCCGCTGTGACACCGAGTGCGGAGCGGCAGGCGAGGCGGGGCGCAGTCCGGCCCGGCCCAAGGAACAGGTGTGGTTCTCATACCGCAATCAGCAGGAAGCATTGGCGCTTTCTAAGGTTCGTATGTTGCTGCTGTGCAACCATTTAGAGCCTCAATGGATGAGTTCGAAAAGCATGTTACGCCCAATGGTCGGGCTCGTCATCACTACGTTGAGAGGCACCCCTGCGAGACCGCGCGACGACGCGCCCTGCGGCAAGGCTCATGCATAATTCCCGTTCGCTGCTGTTGTACACCATGTGCGCCCTCGGCGTCAGTCTGCCGTCATCGCTCAGCGCCCAGGACGCCGCTGCGGCGTTTTCGGTCCGCGAAGTTCACTTCGCGACGCCGTTTGCAACGCCTGCGTTGTCCGCCGTCGCTGCGACGACCGTGCGCCTCCCGCTCGGCTACGATCTGGACTTCACGGCGGACGCACGGACGAAAAACTACCTGTCGGAGGTGCTGCTGGCGCGTGATTCCACCGTGCGCCGCTGGCCGGAGCGTACGGCGGATCCCATCCGGATTTGGATCCAGCCGGCGCGGCAGGTACTGAACGGCTGGGACACTTCGTTTCCGGACATGGCCCGGGAAGCGATCGACGAGTGGGCAACGGTTGGACTGCCACTCCGCTTCAGGCTGGTTGCGGATTCCGCCGGAGCGGAACTGCTGGTGCTCTGGACCGATCGGCTTGGGGCTGACGAAAGTGGTCGCACGGTCTGGTGGAGTACCGCGAAGGGATGGATCACCCGCGCCCGAGTCACGCTCAGTACCCACGCGAGCGACGGTCTCCCGCAAACTCCCAAGGCTTTGCGGGCCGTGGCGTTGCACGAGATGGGGCACGCGATCGGTCTCGGACATACGTCGGATGCACGCAACATCATGGCACCATGGGTCGAGGTCGCCGAACTCAGTGACGCAGACCTCAACACCGCCGCTGAGCTGTACAGAATGCCAGCTGGCCGGGTCTCGGCAGTCGCCGAAGCGCGCAGCGACGCCGGCAACATGCAGCGTCGATCGAAGCCGGGGCGGAACGCGAATCCCGAGTAATTCGCGTCTCCGTGGCAGGATCACGATGCCCGCCCAGAGCGGGCATCGTGCGTTTCGTGCGTGACGGCATTCGTCACAGCTGGGTTACAGGCGGGCCTGACACTCGCGCGTTGGCTCACAGCGAGGCAGGATACCTGCATGCCTCCCCTCAGATTTCTGGCCATCGCCGCCACGCTGTGTGCTGCTCTGGCGCCGCTTCAGCCAGGGCGAATCGATGCGCCCACGCGTGCGCGACTACCGGTCGTAATCAGCCACCGCGGCGCCAGCGGGGATCGGCCTGAGCATACGCTCGCCAGCTACAGTTACGCGGTTGCCGCCGGCGCTGACTACATCGAGCCGGATCTCGTCAGCAGCAAGGACGGCGTCCTGATCGCTCGTCACGAGAATGAAATCGGCGGAACCACGGACGTTGCCGAAAAGTTTCCGGAGCGGCGACGCAGCGACGTGATCGACGGCGAGCGCATCACGGGATGGTTCACGGAAGACTTCACGCTGGCCGAGCTCAAGACGCTGCGCGCGAACGAGCGGATTGCATCGCGTAGTCACAGCTTTGACGGGCAGTTCGAGATTCCCACCTTTGACGAGGTGCTGGACCAGGCCATCAGACTGGGACGCGAACGTGGACGACCCGTCGGCGTGTATCCGGAGACGAAGCACCCGTCACACTTCCGTCGCATCGGGCTGCCGATCGAAGAGAAGATGCTGGCATCCCTGCGTCGCGTCGGATGGTACGACGCCACGGCCCCGGTCTTCATCCAGAGCTTCGAAATCGGGAATCTGATCCGACTGCGACCGATCACCTCCTTGCGGCTGGTGCAGCTGGTGAACGTCAGTGGTTCCCCCCCGGACTCGGCTGCGGTGTCTTTTGCCTCGATGCAGTCGCCCGCCGGACTCGCTCGGGTCCGGCGGTACGCGGACGGCATCGGGGCCGCGAAGGAACTGGTGCTACGCCCGGCCGCCGCCGATTCCACTCCCGTACAGTCCTCTCTGGTGCGGGATGCACACGCCGCGGGCCTGCTGGTGCATGTCTGGACCATCCGGAGCGACCGGCCCTTTCTTCCGACGATGTGGCGTGGCGACCAGGCAGCCGAGGTCAGGGCCTTTGCCGCGGCAGGGGTGGATGGGCTGTTCACGGATTTTCCAGGTAATGCAGTGAAGGTTCTGCGGCCATAGCGGCCCGGGTCAGCACGTTGACGAATGTGGCGATACAATTGCGGCATGTGGATCCTCATTCTTCCGATGCTGGCGCAGGTCCCCGAGGCCCGGACGGTTCTCGATGCCGAGCACGCACGCACAGCCGGCGTGCCCTTTCTCCTGGAGGCCGCGCGAAACCCGAGCCCTCGCGTGCAGCAGCGTGCCGCTCGCGCACTTGGCCGTCTCGAAGACACGACGTATCGGAGCGCAATCGTTCCGCTGACGCGATCCGGCGACCGCGCCGTTCGCTACTCAGCGTTCGGAGCGCTGGCGCAGATGCGAGCGACGCACCCGTATGGCGAAGCGCTGGCCGAGGAACGCGACGGCACGGTGCGCGCCGCGATCCTCGAGGCTGCGGGCCGCGCCCGACCGATGGCGCCCGATGTCGAGACGTTGCTCCAGCGCGGGCTGGGCGACTCGGCACCGGAGGCGCGCGAGGGCGCGGCGCGCGGGCTCGAGGCACTCTACCGTCTCAATCGCCGCGCACTCACGCCAAGTGCGGCGACACTCACCGCGCTCCGTCAGGCATTCGCAGCGAACTCCAGCGAGGCGTTTCGCCAACTCGTGCTGCTGGCGCTGATCGCCGCCGATGGTGTCGACGATGCAACGCGGGCGCTGGCGCGGAGTGACGCCAGCGCTCAGGTGCGGCGTCTGGGCGTGATGGCGAGCGGTGCCTGGATGGATGATCCATCACCACTGGTCCGATACGAGGGAGTGAAGTTCGTCAGCGCATGTGATCAGTTGCTGCGGCTGGCAGGTGATACCAGTGGCCACGTCGCGATGGCCGCGATCGCACGCGCCGGGACACAGCAGTGCGCAGCAGCACAGCTGCTGCCCCTGGCCACCGGTGGGCCGACGTGGCGCATTCGGGCCGCAGCGCGGGAGGCGCTGATTGCGGTCGACAGCGCGAGTGCAGCGACCCACATCGCCGCACTCGCACGTGATTCGATCTGGCAGGTTCGCGCCCGCGCTGCGGCGCCCGCGGCAGCACGACGCGACTCGGCCACCCTGGCCGCGCTGGCGCGGGATGTCAATCCGAATGTGGTCGCGACGGCGCTGCGGACCGCCGACGAGGTGCAGCGCGCGCTCCGCAGCGAACACGCGGGACTGCTGCTCGCGGCCGCGACGGTGCTCGAGCAGGCGCCGTTCCGCGACGCCCTGATGCCACGAGTCGTTGGCGCCTTCAACCGTCTCACCGCCGACGGCAGCATGACGATGCGCGACCCGCGTGTCGCGCTGCTCACACGCATCGGGGAGTCGACGGATACCTCGACGAATGCAATGCTCCGCGAGACGCTGCACGATCGCGATCCCGCGGTGGCCGCAATCGCCGCGAAGATCCTGACGGCGCGCACCGGGACCTCCGTCCCGGCGGTGACGCGTCGGCTGCCGATCCCACCGATTCCGCCGGCGGGATACATCCGCGGTCTGGCCGGTGCCACGGCACGCATCACGATGCGCGGGATTGGCACGATGACCGTTGCGCTCCTGCCGGAGGACGCACCCGTCACCGTTGGTGTGTTTGCACAGCTCGCGGAGTCCGGGCAATACAACGGACTCACCTTTCATCGGATCGTCTCGAACTTCGTCATTCAGGGCGGCAGTCCCGGTGCCGACGAGTACGATGGCCGCACGCGGGAGTTCATGCGCGATGAGGTCGGGTTCGCCCGGAACGCCCGCGGAACGATCGGGATCTCCACCCGCGGGCGCGACACCGGCGACGGGCAGATCTACTTCAATCTCATCGACAATTTCCGCCTCGATCGTGACTACACGGTGCTGGCGCGGATGGTCACGGGCTTCGATGTGATGGATCGGGTGCAGGAAGGCGACGTCATAGAGCGGGTCGAGATCATGCGCGCCCGCCGGTCACGCTGACACCGGATCGCATTTTTGCGCGCCGCCACCTCACTGCACCCCTGAATGCCTCACATCGGTGTGCGATCAGACCTGTTCGGGGTCACCGGCCTGCTCGACTTCCGGCCGGAGACGGCCGGCCCGCTCTGCGAGCTGACGCAGGTGTTGCTCCGCGGTCCGAGTACGCTCAGCGAGATGGAGCGTGAACTGATTGCGACGTATGTGTCGGTGCGCAACGAGTGCCAGTTCTGTGGCTCGGCGCACGCGGCCGCCACCTGCGCGCTCCCGGGTGGCGGCCCTGCCCTGCTGGATGCGGTGCTCGGCGATCTGACAACGGCACCGGTGAGCGAGAAGCTCCGGGCGTTGCTCACGATCGCCGGCGCAGTCCAGCGCAGTGGTCGCGAGGTGACGGCTGCGCTGGTGAGCGCCGCGCGCGAGGCGGGTGCCACCGACGTCGAATTGCACGACACGGTGATGATCGCCGCGCTGTTTTCGCTCTACAACCGTTACGTCGACGGCCTGGGCACGGTGGCGCCGGTCAACCCGGCGTTCTATGCGGCACTCGGCGATCGCCTCACCAACCGAGGCTACACATTGCCGGCAGACGGATACACACCGCTTCTGCCGCGCGCGACAGAGTAACCGCGTCGCGCCAGAGTGTCACGCCACGGGTGGTTCACTTCACTCGCTTCCCACTCTGGATCACGACCTTCACGTCACGCATGACGGTCATATCGGTCAACGGATCACCGCGAACGAGGATGATGTCGGCGAAGCGTCCGGGCGCGAGGACGCCGAAGTTCGCTTCGTTGCGCAGGAACCGCGCAGGCCACAACGTGGCGCTCTGAATCGTCTCCATCGGTGACACGCCGAGTTCCACCCACTTCGCCATCTCGCGCCAGGTCGCGTCGTTGTGGAACATGCTCGGGATGCCGGCGTCGGTGCCGATCATCATGCGCACGCCGGACTGGCGCAGCTGCGCGAACTTCGCCGGGAGCAGCGGAATGCGCGACGGAAAGAGGGCGTAGTACGGCAGATGCGGAATCTCGTCGAGCGATGCGCGAATCTCCTTCCACATCTCGTCCGGCATGAACTCGTGCCAGGCCGGGTCGTCGAGACGTTCAGGGAACACGCTCCCGGTGAAGTACATCGTGTACAGCGGCGAGATCGTTGGCGTCCAGTACAGCCCGGAGTTGCGCTCCCGCATTTTCTGCAGGACATCCTCGGCGTAGCCCGGTGCGGTGCCAAGGCCGGTGTGCTCGAAGTTGTCGACGTTGTATTTCAGCCCGACGCGGATCTCTTCCATTCGATGCGCGTGGGCAACGACCTGCTTCCCTCGCTTGTGGGTCGTCGCCACCACGGCTTCGACCTCGGCATCGGTCATCTGATCCTGATCGATCAGCTTGATCATGTCGACACCGGCATCGAGCAGCTGCGTGACGCGTCGCCGCGCCTCCTCGGCACCACGAATGCCCCACCGGAATGGCTTCTCGTACTCCTCGTATGGCTCGTGTTGAATGAACGGTCCGGTCACGAACATCCGCGGCCCGGGAATCTCGCCCGCAGCAATGCGTCGCTTCACCGTGAGAATATCCTCGAGGCGGGCGCCGAGATCGCGGGCCGTCGTGACACCCGCGCTCAGCAATTGCCGGGCAGCAATCGGCATGACCAGCGACGCGTCGCGGGTGCCGTACAGCGCGTCCCACCGCTTGTAGTCACCGTGACCGAGAATGTGCAGATGCACGTGCATGTCGATCAGTCCCGGCATCACGGTATGGCCATTGGCATTGATCACCGTGACGCCCGGCGGAACCGCCACCTCTGCTTCCCGTCCAACGGTCACGATGCGTTCGCCGGCAACCAGCACGACACCGTTCTCGATCACGGGCCCGCCGTACCCATCGATGATCCGTCCGCCGACGATCGCCATCGTCACGCGCGGTGCCGCTTGCGCCGCAACCAAAGACGGCGCGCCGAGCAACGCCCAGAGTGCAACCAGTACACGACGCGCGCCGGCCATCACCGGCTGCCTCGCGTACCGGCACGCGCGGTGGCGGGTGCAGCGGGCGCCTGAGCGAGTGCATTCCAGTTTGCGATCGCGTTGAATGCCATCGCCATCGACCCCTGATTCTGCCAGCGGTACCACGGCCTGGTGCCCATCAGAATCACGTGGCCGGAACCGACGGGCGCGTCGACGACGGCAGCACGGCCGGCCATCTCACCGCCCCCGGCGATGAGGCCCGAGATGAGGACAGAATCGGCATTCTGTGCCCAGCGGACCACGACCTTGGGACGGAGCCGCTCGGTCTCACCGACGATCGACGCGTCCACCGGCTTGCCGCCAATGCCCATCGCTGGGCCAGGCACAGGAGGCGCGGCCGCGCCACCACCGCCACCACCAAATCCGCCGCCGCCAACCTGGAGTACCGGTGCCTGGGAGAAGAACAGCGGAAAGCTCCGGCGCTCATAGCCGTAGAGCATCGGATGTGCGGCCGTAACGACCTCACCGCGGAACACACCACCGCGCGCGCGCAGATTCGGTGTATCGACCGCGCTCACCTGCGAGTGGAAGCCCATGTCTGCCACAAACTTCGAGGTTGCGCCTTCAGTGAAGAGGAGGCCGCCCCGTTCCACGAATCGGCGCAACGCCAGCAGTCCGTCAAGGCCCATGCCCGGTCGGACGTCGTCAGTCTCGTCGACACTGCCCAGATGCGGCGTCTCGGCCGACTTTTTCCAGGGCACGGCTGGCCCCGCCATCGAGCGACCATTGAGCAGCGTGGCCGCGTTGCCGCCGACATGCGGATAGATGACCACATCAAAGCGCTCGAGCACACCGGCCGTCCTGATCTCCTGGTCCGAGATGCCGGTATATGGCACGCCGAGCCGGTCGAAGGCGTAGCGCACCCAGCCTTCGTCCTGCGTCGAAATCCACGAATGCATGATCGCGATGCGGGGCAACGTGATGGGGTGCGACCGCACGCCCGGCTCGGCCGCGGCGACCGCGGTCAGGCCGAGGGCTGCAATGCTGGCACGAACCGATGGTGCGTCCGAGACGAGGAAGGTGCCCGCCGTGTACGACGCGCCATCGACGGTGAACGCACTGTCTGCCACGCGAACGCGGGCGCCTGCGACCTTCCACGGCAGCACCGATGAGCGCCAGTCACCGAGATGTGGCACCACCAGCGTCGTGCCTGCTCCGGCAATCCTGCCCGTGACACTCGCATCCACAGTCAGCACTCGCATCGGCTTCTTCAGGACGGTCGAATCCGCGATCTTGAGGGTGGTGATGTGCCGGAGCAGGTCCATCGTCCAGCCGGTATCGTCGTACGGCTGTGGATCGGTGGGCTTGAAGCTCTGAAGCGACAGCACCGTCCGCGGGAACTGCGTGTACGGCTGATCGAGCCGCACGATCCAGTCACCCAGCTCGACCGTCACCGAATCCTTGCCGGCGCCGAGCGAGAATGCCTCGGTCGCCTCGTGCACTTCGGTACCCTGCATACGGAACAGGTTCACCATGTCGGCCGCTTCGGCCGCGCGACGCTGACCACGCGGGACCACGAAGGCATATGGCGCCGAGCGTGCGCCGCGAGCGATGGTCCGCTCGGCCTTGGTGACGGCATTCTCGAGGTATTTCTGGCGATTGTCGGCGACGTGCCGCAGTGCGACGAGGACGCCGGACTGCTGATAATTCACGTTGCTGCGGATACACCACTTCACACCATTCACCGGCGGGTTGGGCCGATACCACTGCACCGACGTGGCGGTCGCCGGGAGGGCGACACTGTTCACGCAGTCGGCGCCACTCGAGGTGTACGTCTCGTAGAAGCGGCCGATCGCGTTGTGCAGGTTCGCGATCGAGAGACCGTAGTTCGGCGCCCATCCGTCATAGAACTGATAGGTGAACACACCCGGCAATCCGCGGCGCGTGAGCTCGGTGATCTCAGAATAGGCCAGCGAGAACCATTCATCGATCTGAATGGCGTCATACTCGGTGTTGTATGGGCCAGTGCCTGTGCTGGTGTACAAAAATGGCACCGACTCGTGCAGGTCATGGGTGACGGTCGGGCGCCAGTCGAGGAACGTCCTGAGAAATGACCGTGTCAACTCGAGGGTCAGCGCCATGCCGTCGCGATTGTTGTCGTGGGCAACGTACTTGCCCCAGTACGGCAGGCCCACGCCGGCGGTGGTCGGCAGGTTCAGCCGTCGGTTCTGCTGATAGAAATCGACATAGTGATCGCGACCGTCGACCTCCCAGACCGGAATGATCATCGTGATGACATTCTCACGGATCTTGCGGATGTTCTCGCCTTCATCCACCGCGAGCCGGTAGAGCATCTCGATCATTGCTTCGGGTGATCCGGTCTCGGTCGAGTGCAGCGCACCGCTCAGCAGGTAGACGGGCTTCCCGATCTTCACCAGTTCAGCGCGTTCGGCGGCAGAGAGGCCGCGTGAATCGGTGAGCTTTCGCAGGATCGCCTTGTACTCGTCGAGCCTGGCCAACGTCGCTTCGTCGGCGATGATCGCCATCACCATCTCGCGCCCTTCCTCGGATTTCCCGAGGCTGACGACCTGCACGCGATCACTGGCCGCGTCGACCGCGCGATAGTACTTCGCGGCCTCGGCACTGTACGCAAGGCGCCCGATGGTTCCGGGCACGTAGCCGAGGCTTTGCAGCGGCGTGGGGACTTTGGAGTGCGATGGCAGATAGTCCACCATGTCGGTGATGAACTTGTACTGCGGATGCGTCGGTGTGAGCTCGATGATACGGGCAGTGTACGCCGAATCGATCGCTTGTGCGCCGCGCTGGGCACCGAGTGGCGCTGCTGCAAGAGCGGCGAGGGCGAGGCCGAGCAGTGTTCGCATTGGGAGTGGGCGGGAGTTGCGGTGACTACGGCCAGCGTGGCGAACTCGCTGGTGGCGTCAGCGGGGCGCGATCTTCAGCGCGGCGAGTCGGACCTGGCTGGTGGCGCCGGGAACGGTCCAGGCGAGGACGATCCCGTCGCGTCGCCGAACCATGCGGGGGAAGCCGCTTGCCCTTCCGCCAGAGAGCGGCGAGACCGTCAACGCGGGCTCGGTCGTGCCGTCAGGGCGCACGATGCGGGCGCGGACTTCGGCCGAGTCCTTGCCCATGCGCTCGATCCAGGTGACGAGTGCATCGCCCCCATCCAGCAGCTCGACGTCCACGCGTCCGGACGGCATGCCGGCATCGATGCGAACCGGCTGGCCGAACGTCGCGCCGGCGTCGCGGGAGAACACCAGCTGAACCTTCGCCGTATCGCGCGCACCAGTGAACCAGACTGCCGCGACCTGCTCACCCGACGCGGAGATTGCAGGCCCGTTGACGGGGCAGGCATCGATGATCCAACCATCTGCGTGCAGCGGCTTGGTGTCGGTCCACGCGCCACCGACGAAGCGGCGAACATAGATATCCCGGGTCTCGTTCTCCGTGCGATCGCGATACAGGATGACCGGTCCGCGCGAGGTGACAGCGGCGGCCGTCTGACAACAGTCGCAGGCCCGCATGTCGAGAATTTCCTCCGGCCCAGCCACGGCGCCGGCGGCCGTCCACCGCGACATCGCCACGCGCATCGGAGGACCGCGCTTCCCCGGGGCATCGGTGGGCGCCGGGCTGCCATTCAGGAAGAGGATGTCGGCCGTCGAGTCGGCCCGCGGCAACAGGGTCACAAACCCATGTTCGGCGGGAATCCCCGGTGTGTGAGCGGTCGTGCTCGGCGACCAGGTCCGTCCACCGTCGGCGGACTCGGACATCCTGACGTCGTACGAGTACCGGCCCGTGGCGTTCCGCTGGAGCCAGTGCGCGAGAAGTTTCCCACTGGCGAGCGGCACGACCGAGGGGAAATCGGCCCAATTCACAAAGAGATCCTTCGCCCGGACCACGTCTGCGGGCTCGCCCCATTCGCCCGCCGAATCCAGCGTGGCGACGCGCAGTGTCACACTGGTCGAATCGACATCGCGCTCAAGCCAGCTAAGAATTAGCGTTTTCTTATCTATGGTGCTGAGGAAGGGTTCTGCGGATTTCGGCCCTGCAGGCGACGCCAGCGGGGTCACCGACACCCGCTGAGACGCGGCCTGCTCCCTCGAGGAGCAGGCGACGATGCCGGCGAGCAGCGTAACGATTCCTACGAACTGAGATCCAGGTGATCGCATCGGCGTCTAATGGGTTGTGGGTGGCGAGGTGAAAGTGCCGCCTGCCGCAAGGGAGGTCAACGCTGCCGATTGGCCCTCTCACCCGAACGGGCTCTGGTGCCGAGCCCTGCAGCATGCGTTCATTCCATGTCGCGCGAGTTCCACGCTCCCATTGCAGCAACGATGTCATCGCATCCTCTCGGCAACCCTCTCGCTCGACGATCGTTCATGGCCCGGCTCGCCGCAGGCGTTGCGGCGTTCACGGGCGCGTCGGCGGGCGCGCCGCAGCCGATGGGTGCCATGCCGACCCAGGCGGACCCGTGGCAGCCTGCCAGGCATGGCCAGGATGACTGGTTTGACCGCGTGCCGGGAAAACATCGCATGTTCTTTGACGCCACGTCCGCATCCGGAACTGGTGACGTCATCACGTTTGCCTCGAACTTCTTCGTCGCCAGCACGATGGGATACGGGCTGGATGATGCCGACAACGCGGTCGTCATCTGCCTGCGGCACTTTGCCACTCCCTTCGCGTATTCAGATGCGATGTGGGCCAAGTACGGGGCAGTGATCGGCGAACGAATCAAGTTCGTGGATCCGAAAACAAGCGTTGCTCCAGTCATCAACGTCTACCAGACAACCGGTTACGGCACACTCCTCACGAATCGCGAAACCACCTTGGCGGCGATGGTGCGGCGCGGCACGCACTTCGCGATCTGTGACATGGCGACGCGCGCCTTCGCTGGTCTCATCGCGGGGAAGATGCAGCTGAAAGCTGCCGATGTGCATGAGGAACTGAAGGCCTCGGCGATTCCGAACGCGCATTTCATGGCAGCAGGAATCGTCGCGGTCAACAGGGCGCAGGAACGGGGCTACACCATTCAGTACATCGGCTGACGGCCGCGGGATGATCTTCGCCGACGACAGCACGAAAACAGGCCCGGCGCAACAGGAAATGCACCTGTTCGTGCTGGTTTTCCTGCTGACGGCGGGCTATCTGGCGACGGCGTTGGGCGGACTGGCGGTGAGCCGGCAGGCAGGGAACATTGCCACCCTGTGGCCTCCGAACGGCATGCTGGTGGCGGCACTGCTGCTCTCGGCGCCACGCCGTTGGAAGGTCGTGCTGATCGCCGGCGCGTTCGGCAGCCTGCTCGCCAACCTCTTCAACGGCAACACACTCCTGCCGGCGGTGTCGATCACGATTGCCAACCTGGTCGAGGCGGTGATCGCCGCGATGATCATCCGGCATCAGACCGGGGGCCGCGTGCTGTTCCAGCACTCGAGCGACGTCATGGTATTGATCACTGCGTCACTCACGGCGGCGTTGGCCGCCGGGATCGTCAGCGCGACGTCGGCCAAGCTCCTGATGCACGCTCCATTCACCACGATCTTCATCAAGTGGGTGCTGGGTGACGTGCTCGGGCTGCTGGTGGTGATGCCGATCGCGGTGATTGCGCACGATCTGATGACGCACGGTCCCGACGTGATCATGCGCCAGCGGTCGCGAGGCGAGGCGGTGGCGATTCTTGCGGTCGTCTTCGGGGTCAGCCTGGCCGTCTTCTCGCCCGACGTGCCCCCGGTGCAATTCCTCGTGATGCCCACGGTCCTCTTCGCGTCCTTTCGCCTCGGGCCCCTTGGTGCGGCATTGTCCACCGTCATTGTCGCAGTGGTCGGGTCGCTGGGCACTGTGATCGCCGCCAAAGCCGGGGCGCTCCCGCCGGACGAGATCACGCTGAGGGTCTTCAACTTCCAGCTGAATCTCGCCGTGCTCTTTCTGACCGCGCTTCCGATTGGCTCGGCGATGGCGCAGCGTCACCAGCTCGAGCGTGATCTGACGGACGAGAAGGAACGCGCGGATCGATTCGCGACCGAGATGGCGGCGCTGGCCAACATCGACGACCTGACCGGCCTCGCGACGAGGCGCTTCCTGCTCGACCAGCTCGACCTGATGGCCGCCACGGCGCGACGCCTGAAGCAGCCGCTGACGCTGGCCATGATCGACATCGACCACTTCAAGCCGATCAACGACAAGTTCGGACATGCGGTGGGTGACGCCGTGCTGATGGCGATCGGTGCCGCCTGCCGAAGCGCCGTGCGCAGCGACGATGTGATCGGACGACTCGGCGGCGAGGAGTTCGCGATGCTGATGCCCCTCACCGATCAGGAGACGGCATTCCGGATCGTCGATCGATTGCGCGAGGCGGTGGCAGCGATTTCCATTCCGACCAGCGATGGCCGTGCCGTGTCGGTGACGATCAGCATCGGCATGGCGATGTTCGCCGATCAGCAGCAGATCAACCGGTTGCTGCTCGATGCGGACCGGGCCCTGTATCTGGCCAAGGAGCGGGGCCGGAATCGCATCGTGCTGGCCGAGCGGGCGGTCGTCGGGTCGCTGTTCTAGTGGCGACACGACACCGCGCTGCGCGCGGCGCGATTGCATCCAGCGAAGCCTGCCTCCGAGGCGGCGACACGACCCCAACGGCGTCACGGCAACTGCTGAACGGCGACTGCTGAACGGCGACTGCTGAACGGCAACTGCTGAACGCGAAGGTGCAAAGGTGCAAAGGCGCAAAGGACCGCAGACGAATGGGAACAGCAGAAACACAGCGCTGCAGCCGTCGCTGTTAGAGCACATCCGTGCTCAAGTCGCTGCAGACCATCACATCGCGCCGAGGTGTCTGGATCCCGTAGACGGCCCTTGCGCCCCTGCGTCAGGCAGTTTGCTCTTCGGTAGCCGTTTCTGTGCTCGAGGAAGGCGGCAAGTATCGCGAGGCGTTGCAACGCCGGCTTGCGTCAAAAGACGCGCCCGGCTGCCACGAGACTTCGGCGACACCACACCAGGTGACGCGCGCCGCTGAAGTGCGCGAAGTCAGATCAGTGCGTGCGCGCGTCGATCACGCGCCTGGCCTTGCCCGTCTGCATGCGCTCGAGCGTCTCGGGCGGCAGGACTGACACTGTGACACTGATGCCCACGTGGATCTTGATCCGGTGCTGAAGCTCGCCCGCGATCTGGTGCGTCATGTCGGGTGAGAGTGCGCCGTGACCCTGTTGCAGTTCGCAGCGCAGCTCGACCTGATCCAGCGGCCCGTCGCGCCGCACGTGAATCAGGTACTGACCGGACAGCGCGCCGTGCTGCAGCACGATCTCTTCGATCTGGGTCGGAAAGACATTCACGCCACGGATGATGAGCATGTCATCACTGCGCCCGACGATCTTCGCCATGCGCCGGAACGATCGCGAGGTCGGCGGCAGCAGTCGGGTGAGATCACGCGTCCGATATCGAATCATCGGCAACGCCTCCCTGGTGAGCGAGGTGAAGACCAGCTCCCCCTCCTCGCCATCAGGCCGCACCGTCCCCGTGTTCGGATCGATGATCTCGGGGAGGAAGTGATCTTCCCAGATCACGGGGCCATCCTTGCTTTCGATGCACTCGCTGGCAACACCGGGGCCCATGATCTCCGACAGCCCGTAGATGTCCACCGCATCGAGACCGGCGCGTCGCTCGATCTCGACACGCATCGCGTTGGTCCACGGCTCCGCACCGAAGATGCCGATCTTCAGCGACGACGCAGCCGGATCGAGCCCCAGTCGCTCGAACTGCTCGATGATCACCTGCATGTAGCTCGGCGTGACCATGATGATATCAGGGCGGAAGTCCTGAATCAGCTGGACCTGTTTCTCGGTCTGGCCTCCCGACATGGGGATGACCGTACAACCGAGTCGCTCGGCGCCGTAGTGGGCACCCAGTCCACCGGTGAAGAGTCCATACCCGTACGCAACGTGGACGATGTCACCGGCGCGACCACCGGCAGCGCGGATGGACCGCGCCACGAGCTGCGCCCAGGTGTCGATGTCGTTCTGTGTGTATCCGACGACCGTCGGCTTGCCTGTGGTACCGGACGACGCATGCACCCGCACCACCTGCTGGCGCGGCACCGCGAACATGCCGAACGGGTAGTTGTCGCGGAGATCCGCCTTGGTCGTGAACGGAAAGCGGGCGAGATCCGCCAGCTCCCGGAGATCATCCGGGTGCACCCCCGCCCCATCGAAAGCGCGACGATAATGCGCCACGTTCTCATACGCGTGACACACAGTGCGCTGCAGCCGCCGCAGCTGCAGTGCCTCCACTTCATCACGGCTGGCGGTCTCAATCGGCTCGAGGTCGCCGGGCGATGGTCGGGTGACTGGCATGCTGCTCCGGGTGATCGTGGCAACCGCACTGCGACCGTGCGAAGGTCAGGCCATCGCCGACACGGCCCGTTGCACCAGCGTCAGGATGGTGTACACCGCGACGGCCTCACCATCCTGATTCATCACCTCGACATCCCAATGCACGACGCCTTGCGGGATCTGCCCCTCTCGATCCTCCTTGGCGGTCTTCTGCTTACAGGTGAGACGGGCAAGGATCGTGTCGCCGATGAACACCGGCTTCACAAAACGCAGCCCTTCGAGCCCGTAATTCGCGAGCACCGGGCCGGGAGCCGGATCGACGAACAGCCCGGCCGCCGCCGACAGTACGAAGTAGCCATGCGCCACGCGCTTGCCGAAGAGCGATGCCTGCGCTGCGATGTCGTCCATGTGCGCGTAGAAGAAGTCGCCCGAGATCCCGGCGAAGTTGACGACATCGGCCTCGGTCACGGTCCGACGGTGCGTGATGAATGTTTCACCGATCCGGAGTTCGCCGAAGAACTTCCGGAAGGGATGGATACGATCGCGGAGTTCATCGGCGCCCTTGCTCCATTCGCGGGTGACCGCTGACACGGTCTGCGGCGACCCCTGAATCGCGGTGCGCTGCATGTAGTGCATCACGCCGCGGACGCCGCCCAGCTCCTCACCGCCACCGGCACGACCAGGCCCACCGTGCACCATGCCTGGCATGGGTGATCCATGACCCGTCGACTCTTTCGCGCTATGCCGGTTGACGAACATCAGTCGGCCATGCCAGGCGGCAGTGCCAAGTGCCATCGTGCGCACGACAGTGTCCTCCGCCGTGAAGACGGAACCAACGAGACTTCCCTTACCGAGCCGCGCCAGCGCGACCGCCTCGTCCACACTGCGATACGGCATGACCGTATTCACGGGCCCGAACGCTTCCACGTCATGCGACGGCGTGCCGCCAAATGGTGCGTTCGCGTACAGCAACATCGCCGGATAGAACGCCCCCTGATCGGCGTCAGCACCGATCACGTCGAGCGTGCCCGGACCACCGAAGACGACCTCGGCACCCGCCTGCAGCAACGCGACGTTGCGTTCGACCTCACGCACCTGCCCCTTCCCGGCAAGTGGGCCCATCCGGACGCCGTCCGCAGCGGGATCACCGACCGTCACCCCTGCCAGTCGCTTCGACAACGCGGCGGTCACGGCGTCCACCATGCTTTCATGAACGAATGTCCGACGAATCGCGGTGCACTTCTGCCCTGCCTTCACCGTCATTTCGCGCGTGACTTCCTTGATGAAGAGATCGAATTCGTCAGTGCCTGGCGCGGCATCGGGTCCGAGCATCGAGAAGTTCAGCGAGTCGGCCTCCTGATTGAAGCGAACGCTGTTGCCGAGGATGGCCGCGCTGCCCTTGAGCATCAGCCCAGTAGTGGCGGATCCGGTGAAGGCAACGGAGTCCTGACAGTCGACATGTTCCAGCAGATCGCCAGCACTGCCGCAGATCAGCTGAAAGGTTCCCGCGGGCAGCACCCCGGACTCCACCATGGCCCGCGCGACGGCCTCCGTCAGATAGCTCGTGACCGTCGCCGGTTTCACGATACTCGGAACACCGGCGAGGAACGACGTCGCAAACTTTTCCAGCATGCCCCAGACGGGAAAGTTGAAGGCATTGATCTGGATTGCGACACCTTCCATCGGAACGCAGATATGCCGACCGATGAACGTGCCGCCCTTGCTCAACCCTTCCACGCCGCCATCGACAAAGAACGTCTCGTCGGGGAACTCGCGACGACCGCGGCTGGCGTACGCGAAGAGCGTGCCGAAACCGCCATCGATATCGACCCACGAATCGGCCTTGGTGGCGCCGGTCCAGGCCGAGACGGCGTAGAACTCATCCTTCCGCGCGGTGAGGTATTGCGCGAGCGCCTTGAGAATGCGCGCGCGGTGATGAAAGGTCATCGCCCTCAGCGTCGGTCCGCCAACGGTGCGGCCGTAGGTGAGCATGTCACTGAAGTTCAGCCCGTCGCTCGACGCCACGGCCACCTCGGCGCCGGTCACCGCATGGTAGAGAGACGTACCGGTTCCGGAGCCGGCAATCCACTCGCCATAGGCGTAGTTCTGCAATCGCATCACGACTTGGTCTCTCCCCATGTTTTGTACGTAGACACCTGGCGTGCCCGATCGGTCGGCACCTCGCGCAGCGGCTCACATTGCACCAGCGACGCATGCAATTGTGCCGGCAGCGCCTGGTACAGCGCCGTGCCCTCACTCTTCCATCGCAGCATTTCGTCGCTCACATCCTTCACGATCTTCGCCGGATTACCGACGACCACTTTCCGTTCGGGAAT
Organism: uncultured Gemmatimonadaceae bacterium; assembly: GCA_964392395.1. GTDB lineage: Bacteria > Gemmatimonadota > Gemmatimonadetes > Gemmatimonadales > Gemmatimonadaceae > JACMLX01. The sequence continues at coordinate 5,333 of CAYMQV010000049.1, read as the reverse complement.
CTCCATGCCGGCCGGGACAAAGCAGAGCGCCCCGACGACGCAGCCCGCGCCGACCACGGCATTGTCCATCACCACCGCGTTCATGCCGACCAGTGCATTGGCGCCGATCCGCGCGCCGTGGATGATCGCACCATGCCCGATGTGCGCGCCGGGCTCCAGCACCACGGTGACTCCCGGAAACATGTGCACGGTGCAGTTCTCCTGGACGTTGCATCCGTCGCCGATCACAATGGCTCCCCAATCGCCACGCAGGGCCGCACCGGGACCGATGTACACATCGCGCCCGATGATGACGTTGCCGGTGACCGTGGCATTCGGGTGGACGAACGCCGACGCATGCACCACCGGGACAAACCCGTCGAAAGCAAAGATGTTGGCCACTACGCTCGCTCGAGAATGGTGGCCATTCCCTGTCCGACGCCGACGCACATGGTGGCGAGCGCATACCGTGCACCGGTGCGTTGCAGCTCGTGCGCCGCGCTGAGCAGGATCCGGGCACCGCTCATTCCGAGCGGGTGGCCGAGCGCAATCGCGCCACCATTCGGATTCACCCGGGGATCATCATCCGCCATCCCGAGTTCGCGCAGGCACCCGATCGCCTGAGCCGCGAAGGCCTCGTTGAGTTCGATCACACCAATGTCCGCCAGCGTCAGCCCCGCTTTCGACAACGCGAGCCGCGATGCCGGTACAGGCCCGAGCCCCATCACACGCGGTTCGACGCCCGCAACCGCCGTCGCGACGATCCGCGCCAGCGGTGTCGCCCCGATCGTTTCAGCACTCCGGGCCGAACCGATCAGCAGCGCGGCGGCGCCGTCGTTCAGGCCTGACGCATTCCCTGCCGTCACCGATCCCTTGCCATCGGTGCGAAAGGCGGGTCGGAGTCGGGCAAGGATCTCGAGTGTCGTGTCGGCACGAATGAACTCGTCCTGATCCACCACCCTGGGCTCGCCCTTCTTCGGCGCGATCTCCATCGGCGCGATCTCCGAGACGAACCGACCAGCGGTGCGCGCCGCGGCGGCCTTCTGTTGTGATCGGAGCGCGAACGCATCCTGATCCTCGCGTGAGATCGCGTGCAGCTCCGCCACGTTCTCCGCCGTCTGGCCCATCGAGTCGGTGCCATACCGACTCTTCATCGCGGGATTGACGAAGCGCCATCCAAGACTGGTGTCGAACATCTCGATGTCTCGCGCGTACGGCTTGCTGGCCTTGCCCATGACATAGGGCGCCCGGGTCATGTTCTCGACGCCACCGGCGACATAGAACGCTCCGTCGCCGCACCGCACCGCGCGCGCGGCATTGGCCACCGCGCTCATGCCGGACGCACAGAGCCGATTGACCGTTTCGCCCGGCACCGAATGCGGCAGGCCGGCGAGAAGCGCCGCCATGCGCGCCACGTTCCGGTTGTCGTCGCCCGCCTGGTTGGCACAACCGAGCATCACGTCGGTGATCTGCGCCGGATCGAGCGCCGAGAGCCGCGCGACGAGGCGGCCAATCACATGCGCCGCAAGATCGTCGGCACGGACGTCAGCCAGCTGGCCGCCAAGACTGCCGATGGGTGTCCGGACACCATCGAGGATGAACGCGTCGATCATTCGTGTGTCGGGGCAGAGGCATGCGGCTTGCGGGTGCGATACACCGACCCGCGGAAGAGAGCGACGACGTCGTCGTGCTGATTGCGGACGGTCACCCGGAAAAAGCCAAGGCGCCCACTCGCCGCGTCCTCCTCGGCAGTCGCGGTCACGGTGTCGTGCACGTGTATCGCGGCGGGATATGCAATCTGATTGTCCACCGCTACCGTGACGAATTCACCACCGTTGCAGGCGAATGCCATCGCGCTGTCGGCGAACGAGAAGACGATGCCGCCATGCGAAACGCCAAATCCATTGACCATGTCCTCGCGGATGTGCATCGCAAGCACGCAATGACCCGGTTGGACCGAGACGAGGGTGATGCCGAGCCAGCGACTGAATGCGTCGGTCGCCAGCATCGTGGTGACGATCTCGCGCGAACGCGCTGCAGAATCCAGGGGCGCGACACCGCTCATGCGCTCAGCCCCTGCCCCGCCTTCACACGGCGGCGCAGCAGGACACTGGCGCGATAGCGATCCTCGCCATACTCCGCATGCAGCGCGTCCAGTTGACGCAGGACCGTCGCCGGCCCGATCTGGTCGCCCCATGCCAGGAGGCCGCGGGGATAGTTCACGCCCTTCGTCATGGACAGTTCGATATCGGCCGGTGAGGCGATGCGCAGATGGACGGCATCGATCGCCTCATTGATGAGCATCGCCAGCACGCGCTCGACGATCGCCTGACCGACGGTTGCGTCACGGGTTGGCTCAGGCTTCACGGCGTCATCGCGATAGTCGTAAAAGCCCCGCTTGCGCTTCCGACCCCAGAAGCCCGCTTCTACCAACCGGCGTTGTGTGATCGACGGCCGATAGCGCGGATCCTGAAAACAGCCGTCGTACACGCTCTGCGTCACGGCGAAATTGATGTCATTGCCGATGAAGTCCATCAACTCGAAGGGCCCCATCCGGAACTCGGCCAGGTCGCGCATCGCCCAATCGATGGTCGGTGCGTCGGCGACACCCTCCTCCAGCAGCCGGAGCGACTCGCCGTAGAATGGACGCGCAACCCGGTTCACGATGAATCCTGGCGTATCGCGCGCAATGACCGTGACCTTCTTCCACGAATCGATCAGTGTGCGGGCCGAGATCGTCACGTCGTGTGCTGTGGTGACCGCTGGGATGATCTCCACCAGCGGCATCAGCACCGCCGGATTGAAGAAGTGAATGCCCAGCACGCGTTCCGGCCTCCGGCAGGGGCCGGCGATCGCTGCCACCGCCAGCGACGAGGTGTTCGTCGCCAGGATGCAGTCATCCGCGACGGCAGCTTCGAGCTGCGTGAAGAGCGCGGTCTTGACGGCCAGGATTTCCGCCACCGCTTCGATCACCAGTCCGCAATCGCTGAACGCTGCGTATCCCGCTCTGAGATCTCCCGCGCTCCGGATGCGGGCCAGTGCGGCATCGGCCGCATCCTGCGTCATCCGACCCTTCGTGACGTCACGGGCGAGTGCCGCCGCGACGCCGGCACGGGCGCGCGTCACCGCGTCAGCGGCAACATCACCGATCAGCACGTCGTGGCCGGCGGCGGCGGCGACGTGCGCGATGCCGCTGCCCATCGCGCCGGCACCAAGCACGCCGACCATCATGCGCGAGCCCGGCATCAGCGTCCCTCGAAGGCAGGCTTTCGCTTCTCGATGAACGCGCGTACGCCTTCGGCATAGTCCGCGGTACGGCCCGCTTCTCGCTGCAGCGAGACCTCGAGGGCCAGCTGTTCCTCGAGCGAGTGGGCGAACGATGCGTTCAGCCCCCGCTTGGCAATACCAAGGCCGCGGGTCGGCATCCCCGCCAGACGCAGCGCCAGCGCGAATGCACGATCCTGCAGTTCCGCATCTGGCACCACGTCGAAGACGAGGCCCCACTCGCGGGCCTGCGCGGCAGGCAGCTTGTCACCCAGCATCGTCAGCGCGGCGGCGCGCTGCAGTCCAACGATACGCGGCAGGATGAAGGTGCCGCCGCTGTCCGGGATCAACCCGATCTTCGCAAAACTCTGGATGAAGCTGGCGCTCTCTCCGGCGAGCGTGATGTCGCAGGCGAAGGCGAGGTTTGCTCCAGCGCCAGCCGCGACGCCATTCACGGCGCAGACCACCGGCTTTTCCAGCGATCGGATTACACGGATGATCGGGTTGTAGTCTCGCTCGACGACTTCGCCGAGGTCGGGCATCACACCGGCGGCATCGGGCAGCACCTCGGCCAGGTCCTGACCCGCGCAGAACGCGCGGCCGTGAGCAGCGATCACGATCGCGCGTACCGTCACGTCGTGCGCCGCCTGCGTCAGCGCGTCGAGCAGTGCCGCCGCCATCGCGCGGTTGAAGCTGTTCAGCACCAGCGGACGATTCAGCGAGATGGTCAACACACCATCACGCCGCTGTTGCAGGATCGAGTCGGATTCCATCGGATTACCGCGTAGTCAAGGATCAGCGGGAGATCGCGGCCACGACCGCGATCCGGCAGGGTGTAATATACCGTTGCGTACGCCAGACGACGCGCGCAACGCCTCCCCTTCCCACGCACATGGCGCCACATTTGTGAGAGTCGCGGCCAGGCCGCCCACTCCAGCTCCCGTGACGCACGCCACCATGTCGCACGACCACTTCGACTCCACCGCCTGGCCCGTCGATACACGCTTCGACTGGCGCCGGATCGCACACACCGCGATGGTCTCGCGCGCACTGGACGAGCTCGAGGAAGCGACCAACCGCAATCGGACGTCCGTCCCGCGGGAACATCTGGTGCTGTACCAGTTCTCGGCGCGCGGGCACGACGTGGCGCAGAGCATTCTCGGGTCGCTGCTTGGGCATCTCCACGATGGCGTTGGCGCGTACTACCGGTCGCGACCGCTGTTGCTCTCGCTCGGACTGCCGATCGCGGATGCCCACGGCAGTCCGCTTGGCCGCGCCGGTGGCTTCAGCGATGGCCGCGATATCGGTGTCGTGTGTAACCGACCGGGGTGGGACGGGGCCACCGTCCTGCCGATGGCGGGCGACGTGGGCGCGCAGTTCACGCCCGCCATCGGCTGGGCTCAGGCCATCACGTACCGTCGACAGACACTCGGTGACGCGACGTACGCGGGGGCGATGGCTGTGGCCCTTGGCGGCGACGCCAGCGTGGCGACCAACGGATTCTGGTCGGCACTGACCGTCGCCACGACCCTCCGGCTGCCGATGCTCTTCTACATCGAGGACAACGGGCTCGGAATTTCCGTCTCGGGTGACATGCAGACGCCCGGTGGCGACGTCGCCGCCAACCTCGCTTCCTTCGGCAACCTCTTTCTCCGCAGCGGCGACGGGTGCAACCCGGCGCAGTCCGCGGAACTGCTTGCGGACTGCGTGACGCATGTGCGGAGTGGTACCGGTCCAGCGCTCGTTCGCCTGACGGTACCGCGGCTGAGCAGCCATTCGGGGCCGGACAATCAGCGAGGCTACCGTACCGACGCCGAGATCGAAGCTGACGTGGCGCGCGATCCGCTGCCGCGGCTGCGGTCGCATCTCGTGCCGGGCTGCATGTCGCCCGCGGACTGGGACGCACTCGAACAGGACGTGGCACGCGCCGTCGAGGCAGGGGTCGAGACTGCGCGCGGTCGAGGCGCACCGGTCGCCGCCGACGTCCGCCGATTTGTATACGAGGAATCGCCACGAGCCGATGACGCGCCGACGTTCGGCGGGCTGACGCGCGCCGAACGCGCGTCGCTTGCCTCGACGGAATCCTCATC